>NZ_CP159809.1:0-338867 GCF_047717815.1 Candidatus Pelagibacter sp. Uisw_113 | reverse complement strand
TTTTTTCCAGGATTTACTTTGCCCCCAGCCGCTGTTGAGCAGACTTGTAATCCCCAACAAATTGCTAAAATCTTATTTTTATGATTAAAGCAATTAGATGCAAAATTGATATGTTTCTTAATGACATCTGTCATATCATTTATTCTCATTGCACCACCAGTAAACACAATGCCTTTATATTTACTCATATTTTTTAGAGCATTCGTTGTCTCATCATCATGACCAGGATTTATGATTTCTGTATTTGCTGATGGTTCTATCTTTAAAATTAAATTTTTTAAATTATCTGCTGCAGAACTTCCAGCTGCTTTAATAAAAAACTCACTATCTTCTCTAATATTTCCCTCAACAATTAAAATATTCAAATTACTCATTTAAACAATTCTCCACTCATACTATGCTGATACATTGTTCTCATATCATTTTCCGTTAATTTTTTTGGATTTCCTCCAGTAGATGGATCTGCTAAGGCCATTTTTGACAATCTATCAATATCAAAATCCTTTTCATCAATCACTTCTGATAATTTGTGAGGCATATCTAGTTTTTTTCTTAAATCTAAAACCCAGTTAACAAAACCATCAAAAGATCTATCTTTAAGCTCTAAATAATCACAAATTTTTATTGTTTTTTTTTCAATTACATCTTTATTAAAAGTTAATACGTAAGGCATGAATATTGCATTAGATAAACCATGATGAATATTATTTAAAGCATTTACTGGATGGCTTAATGAATGAATTGCCCCCAACCCTTTTTGAAATGCTGTTGATCCCATGCTTGCTGCTGTTAACATATTTTGTCGTGCTTCAATATTTGATCCATTGTTAAATGCTTCAAATAACCATTCATTAATTAGCCTCATACCCTCTAAAGCGATTCCATCAGCCATTGGGTGATATCCTGGTGCACAATATGCTTCCAAGTTATGAGCTAGCGCGTCCATACCAGTTGCAGCTGTAATCTTTGTAGGCAAACTAAGTGTTAATACTGGATCTAAAATAACTATTGAAGGTAAAAATTTAGGATGAAAAATTATATTTTTTACACCAGTTTCTTCATTTAAAATTACAGATGCTCGTCCTGTTTCCGATCCTGTTCCAGCAGTTGTTGGTACAGCAATAATTGGTGCAATTTTGTCAGAGTTCGCTTTAGTCCAATTATCACCAACATCCTCAAAATCCCAAATAGGTAAGGTTTGGCCTGACATAAATGCAATAGCTTTACCAACATCTAAGCCACTACCCCCTCCAAAAGCTATTACTCCATCACAATTATTTTTATTATAATAATCAGCACCCTCAGTTACATTGGTGCCAGTTGGATTACCCACAACATCTGAATATAATTCAGCTGAAATACCACCTTCTTTTAAATTCTCTAGAACATTGATTACAATTTTTGATTTAGCAAGACCGCTATCAGTCACTAACAATGGTTTATTAATGTTTAAATTTTTGCAAGCAATACTTAGATCTTTAATCCTATCCTTTCCAACCCACATGGTTGTTGGATAATTCCAATTTGACTTCATTTATTGATCTCTTTTTAATTTTTATTTTTTTTAATTTCTTCTTCACAAAATTTTTTAGCTTCTTCAAGATCTGTAATTTTTGATTTAGATAATTTTTGACTTCCAGCTAGGCAGGCATCGACAGCTCTTTTTAAATTATAATCACTAAAATTTAGAATAACTACCATTCCAAGCACTATAAAAACAAATATTAATATATTTTTTACCATTGAATTTCTAATTTCTTATTTTCACATATAGTGTTTAGCATACTAAACATTAATGGAAAATGTTTAGAATTAAGGTCTTGTAAAATTTTAGGTCCGATTTCTAATGCAAGTTGCGCACCCTCTACTGTAGTATTTTTCATAAATTTTTCTTTAGCTTCTTTATATAAATATCCTTCACCTAAATATTTTCCCATTAAACTATTTCTTCCCCCTATTGCACTTACATATAAATCACCTAAACCAGCTAAGCCATAAACAGTTTCTGCTCTTCCTCCATAGAAAGAAACAAATTCAACCATTTCAGAAATTGATCTATGGATTAATGAGGCTGATGTATTTAAATAATATTTAGATTGAATTTCTTTAGGTGCTTTTGAATTGCTTAATCCTTCAGAAGCTCCAATTAACATTGAATAAATATTTTTAATTGCACCTGATAACTCAATGCCAGTTAAATCATCTGACACTTCTGTCGAATAATAATTTGTTGATATAATTTTTTTTAATCTTTCTGTTTCTTTAATATCCGGGTTTGCGATAACAGTGCCTGTTCTCATTTTATATGCAAGACCTGCCGCTAAACAAGGTCCTTTGATTGCTGAAATATTTACTTCTCCATGACCCTTTTCCTTGAGAAGTTTTTTAATTTTATCTGAAAGTGTTATTAATTCATTGTCCTCAATGGCTAAACCTTTTGTTAATAAAATAATTGGAAGATTTTTTTTATAATTTTTTGATATCTGATTAACAAACCATTCAATTCCTACAGAACTCACTCCAGCAACAATTATATCTACCTCACCTTCAAGTATTGTTTGTAATTTTTCAAATTTTTCTACCTTTAATTTTGATGGTAATTCAATATTTAAGGCTGGATGGAAATTATTATTTAATTGAATTTTATTTATTAAATTATCCTCAAGATGGGTGCCGATGAGCGTTACATCATTTTTATTTTCTAAACATGGTACAGCGAATGCTGACCCCATTGCTCCAGCACCAATAATAATAATTTTTTTCATAATACTGTATTTTTTTATATTAATTTTTAGCATTTTGTTGGTAAAGTACAGTTATAAATTTATTAGGGAGAGGTGATTTTATGACAAAAGTAGCAATTATTGGTGCTGGACCTTGTGGTTTATCCGCTTTGAGATCTTTTGAACAAGCTGAAAAAAAAGGTGAAAAAATACCTGAAATAGTTTGTTTTGATAAACAAGAAGATTGGGGAGGCTTATGGAATTACAGTTGGAGAACAGGTTCTGACCAATACGGCGACCCTGTACCTAATAGTATGTATAGATATCTTTGGTCTAATGGTCCTAAAGAATGTCTAGAATTTGCAGATTATTCATTTGATGAACACTTTGGGAAACCAATTCCATCTTTTCCACCTAGAGAAGTTTTATACGATTATATCTTAGGTAGAGCTAAAAAAGGAAATTTAAAATCTAAAATAAAATTTAACACCTCTGTTACTAATGTTTCTTATGAAGGTAATAGCTTTGAAGTTACTTATCGTGATAAAAAAAATGATAAAATTTCAAAAGATATTTTTGATTATGTAATCGTATCTACTGGTCATTTTTCAGTTCCATTCATCCCAGAATATCCTGGAATGAAAGCATTTCCTGGAAGAATAATGCACTCTCATGATTTTAGAGATGCAGAAGAATTTCGAGGTAAGAATGTTGTTGTTTTAGGAAGTAGTTATTCTGCTGAAGATGTAGCTCTTCAGTGTCATAAATATGGGGCAAAAAGTGTGATCATAGCTTACAGGCATAATCCAATGGGATTTAAATGGCCCAATGGAATGAAAGAAGTTTTTCACTTAGATAGACTTGAGGGTAATAAGGCAATATTTAAAGACGGTCATGTACAGGAAACAGATGCTATAATTTTATGTACAGGATATCTTCATCACTTTCCTTTTATAACTGAGGATCTTAAATTAAAAACAGGCAACCGATTATATCCACCAAAATTATATAAAGGTGTGGTTTGGCAAAATAATCACAAATTAATATATTTGGGTATGCAAGATCAATTTCATACTTTTAATATGTTTGATTGTCAGGCTTGGTTTGCAAGAGATGTTATAATGGGAAAAATTAAAGTTCCAAATGATTCAGAAATTGAAAAAGACATTAATAAATGGGTATCTCTTGAAGAAAAGTTAGAAAATGCAGATCAAATGATCGATTTCCAAACTGAGTATACTAAAGAACTTCATGATTTATCTGATTATCCTAAAATTGATTTTGAATTAATTAGAAAAACTTTTAAAGAATGGGAACATCATAAAGTAGAAAATATAATGACTTATAGAAATAAGTCATTTGCTTCACCTGTGACTGGTTCAATTGGTCCAAAACATCACACAGAATGGGAAGTTGCAATGGACGATTCTTTAAAAACATTTTTAGATCAGCCTAAAAAATAAGCCATAAGTTGTAATTGTGTATGATATTTGTAAAAAACCTTAAAACCGTCTCTGACCAAGAGTGGTCAACAACCGAGAAATATCCAGGTGTTAGGTGGAAATTTTTAATTGATGCAGATTTTATGGGAAGTTCTGGGCTTTCACTTGGTTTTGCAGAGATTACTCCAGGGGGTAACTTAACACTCCACTATCATTCACCTGCAGAAATATATGTAGTTACTAATGGCACAGGAATATTGAATAAATCTGGTGAACTTGAAGAGATTAAGAAAGGTGATGTAGTTTATATTGCAGGAAATGCTGAGCATGCTTTAAAAAATACTGGAAAAGAAACCTTGGAATTTTATTGGATTTTTCCAACAGATCGTTTTTCTGAAGTTGAGTATATTTCAACAAGCTAAAATCTTAAGTATATTAGCTAAAAGTAATTAATTAAAATATGGGATTATAATGAAGATTGGCTTTATAGGACTTGGAAATGTAGGTGGTAAACTTGCCCATAGTTTATTAAGAAACAAATTTGAATTAACTGTTAGAGATCTAGATGAAAACCTTACAAAAGATTTTAAAAATAAAGGTGCAAAAATTGCAAATTCCCCTAAAGAGTTAGCACAACAAGTTGATTTAATAATAACATGTCTCCCCTCTCCAGAAATTTGTGCTGAAGTGATGGAAGCAAAAGATGGAGTCATAAATGGACTTACTAAAAATAAAATTTGGCTTGAAATGAGCACTACCGATGAGTCTGAAATAAAAAGATTGGGTAAGTTTGTTAGAGAAAAAGGAGCAATACCACTTGATGGCCCAGTTAGTGGAGGCTGTCATAGAGCAGCTACAGGAAATATTGCTATATTTGTTGGCGGTGAAAGAAATGCTTTTGAAAAGATATTATCTGCATTAACTATGATGGGTAGCAAAATTTTACATACTGGAGAACTTGGTTCAGCAACTGTTTTAAAAGTAATTACAAATTATTTAGCCTCTACTCATTTAGTTGCTCTTGGCGAAGCTTGGACTGTTGCTAAGAAATCTAATTTAGATTTATCAAAAGTTTATAAAGGTATAGCTGTTTCCTCTGGAAATTCATTTGTTCATGAAACTGAAAGCCAAGTAATTTTAAATGGCTCATATAATATTAATTTCACAATGGATCTTGTTCTTAAGGATACTGGTCTGTTTAATAATTTAGCTAAAAAGTTAAATGTACCTTTAGAAATTTCTCCCTTAATTGTTAAAATATTTGAAGATGGTCAAAAAAAATATGGCTCAAGAGCTTGGTCTTCAATGATTGTTAAGAGAATGGAAGATTTAAACAATGTAGATTTTAGAGCAGATGGGTTTCCAGATGAGTTAATTGATAATGAACAAGAAAAAAAGGGATATGAAATATAGTTATCATGCTAAAGTGTTATTATGTTAGATAAGAGAAAATTTTATATCAATGGTCGATGGGTTGAGCCAAAAAAACCAAATGACTTTAATGTAATCAATCCATGTAACGAAGATCCATGTGCAATCATTTCTTTAGGTTCAAAAGAAGATACGAATGCTGCAATTAAATCTGCAAAAAATGCTTTTGAAACATGGAAAGAAACTACCAAAGAAGACCGCTTAGACTATCTAGAAAAATTACTCTCTGTTTATAAAAAAAGGTCTAGAGAAATGGCTGAAGCTATATCGTTAGAAATGGGTGCTCCTATGGATTGGGCAACAGAAGTACAAACTGCCTCTGGTCGATCACATTTAGAAGATTTTATTCTAAGACTTAAAAATTTTAAATTTGACGAACACTTTAATGAAAAATCCAATAACCATATTTCTTATGAACCAATTGGTGTTTGTGGACTGATTACTCCTTGGAATTGGCCTATTAACCAAATTGCTTTAAAAGTTGTTCCTGCATTAGCAACTGGGTGCACAATGATTTTAAAACCCTCAGAAATTGCTCCTATTTCAGGAATGTTATTTGCTGAGATGATTGATGAGGTTGGCTTTCCAAAAGGTGTCTTTAATTTAGTTAATGGTGATGGGGCTGGAGTTGGGACACATTTATCTGGTCATCCCGATGTTGATATGATTTCATTTACCGGATCAACAAGAGCTGGAAGATTAATTTCTAAAAATGCCGCTGAAACAATCAAAAGAGTCTGTCTAGAGTTAGGAGGCAAAGGTGGAAACATTGTGTTTGCTGACTCTTACCCTAATGCAGTTAGAGATGGAATTAGGAATGTTATGAGTAATTCTGGGCAATCATGTGATGCGCCAACAAGAATGTTGGTTGAAAAATCTATCTATCAAAGAGCTATTAAAGAAGCTGCAGAAGAAGCAAATCTAATAAAAGTAGATGAAGCCTCAAAAAAAGGAGATCATATTGGCCCTGTAGTTTCAAAAACTCAATATGATAAAATCATTAATCTAATTAAAAGTGGTATTGAAGAAGGCGCTACATTAGCAGCAGGTGGCCCCGACCTACCAAACAATTTAAATAAAGGTTACTTTATTAAGCCAACAATTTTTACAAATGTTACCAATGATATGGGAATAGCAAAAAAAGAAATTTTTGGCCCTGTTCTATCCATCATTCCTTTTGAGACAGAAGAAGAGGCAATAGAAATTACTAATAATACTGAATATGGTTTAGGAAATTATTTACAAACTGAAGATAAAGAAAAAGCTCATAGAGTTGCAAAAAAACTTAAATCAGGCTGCGTGTATATAAATGGTAATGCTGCAGATCCAGGAACCCCCTTTGGTGGATTTAGACAATCAGGAAATGGGCGTGAAGGTGGGGTTTGGGGTTTAGAAGAATACTTAGAAGTTAAAACTGTGACTGGTTGGAAATAACTTATGATTGGATTTGTAATGGTTGGGACTAATGACCTTGATAAAGCAATTAAGTTTTATGACCATTTGCTTCAAGTAATAGATTTAAAAAGAATAGTGACCAATAAAAAATACGCAGGGTATTCATCAAAAAAAGAATCTGGATATATTGAGTTTTATGTAACTAATCCTGTTAATGAAGAAAAAGCAACTTATGGAAACGGTACACAAATATCATTCGTAGTAGATTCAAAAGAAACTGTTGATAATTTTTATAACCTTGGAATTAAGTTAGGCGGAAAAGATGAGGGAACTCCAGGGATAAGATCGGATGATTATTATTGTTACATTAGAGATCTTGATAGAAATAAAATCTGTGTATTTACTAAACTGAACAATTAATATGCACTTAATACATAGGGGAATTGTAAATAAAAACTACAAAGAAAATCTTTTAAAATCATTTAAACATTCATTTGAAAAAGGCTATGGGATTGAAACAGATATACATGCAACAAAAGATTGTGAATTTATTTGTTTTCATGATTTTACTTTAAAAAGAACTTTTAAAAAAAATCTAAGCATAAAAAATCTTAATTATTCTCAGATTAATGCAATTAGCAGTAAGTATAACAAACCAATTCCACTCTTAAAAGACTTGTTGAAATGCTCAAAAAATAGGTACCCCCTACACATTGAAATCAAACCAATCTTTTCAAAATCTCTTCTAAAAAAGCTCTTAAAAGAAACATCAAAATTTACAAAAAGTGTATTCATTTCCTTTAAGCATGAAAATATTTATAATCTTCTAAAAATTAAAAAAAATACCAAAGTAGGATTATCTTTTTCACCACCAACAAGTATTAAAAAAATAATTAAAAAATCAAACAATAAAAATATTAATTTTTTAATATTAGATAAATCTTATTTAAAAAGTAGAAATATCCAGAATTTAAAAATTGAAAAATATTATTATACGATTAAAACAAAATTAGAATTTAACAAATATAATAAAAACAATAATTTAATATTTGAAAATTTATAAGATTATTTTTTTAAAAAGTTTAACCTTCCCAAAATTTCATCTCTGTCCATATAGTATCCTTGTAAATGACGATGACCAGAATTTGGATCAAAAGCTGTTCTTCCATGAAGGGCTCTTCTATTATTAAATGAAAAAATATCACCTGATTCTAATCTAAACTTAATTTGAAATTTATCATCGTGTAAAAGATTTCCAAATCTACGATGTGCTTCGTATACCTTGTCCATAATATCAGGGTGGCAGTCTAACGTATCCATTGTAGCTACACTAAATCTTATATCATTATAGTCTCCGTCCTTAGTTAGTGAAATCGCAGGAGCATGGAAGTTTCTAACCGTTTCTTGCGTATAATCTTTATCTCTAAATTTAAGAGGTACACTTACAAGGGTGTTAAAAATTTCTTTTTCGTTCTTTTTTAAATAGTCTGCCACTGCAAATCCATCTACACATGAAGAATTTCCTCCTTCTGCAGAATTAACCAAACAGTGAAGAAACTGGTAACCAGGGGGTGTCTCGAACCAAGGTAGGTCCATATGATTTCTTAAGGCATGTGCCGTATATGCTGAGTTATTTGGTTTTGGAACATTAATAACTTCAAACGGTGTATTAAAAAAAGTCTGCCTTGTATGGCTTATTCTGTTTAAAACTGGAAATGCAGACTCTTTTCCAATTGGTGTATTTTTAACAATTGCTATTCCCTTGTAATGTAAAAGCTCAAGCCATTTTAGTAAACCCTGTTCACTATTTAAAATTTTATCGTGATCAATGGTTACAGATTCTAAATTGTTTTCTAAAGAGTTATCCCATAATTGATAGGGAGAATTATATTTTTCTTTGTTTTTTATCGTATAACAATTTTCTCTAAGCCATTTTGGATCGTAGTAACTTATATGATTTCCCTCACTCCATTTTACTACTAATTTTCCCTCTTCATTTACTTTTGATTCTTCAGCAATTAAATTTTTTGAAACTTCAAGAATGTTAAACATTCTATGATTGGTATCTTTATCGTGTGCTGTAGGACAATTATCTCTCAGCCAAAAATAGTTAAAGCTGCTCTCCTCTCCATCGCTCCATTTAATAAGTAGATTTTTTTTATTTTTTTCTACTTTTGAAATACTTGTCATATCCCTATGATTATTTAGTTTTACCTACTTTTCAATGCAATTTATAGTTGTAAATTAAATTGTTACTTGAATTTCAAAGTCATACCTTATTAACTGTCCTCAATAAAACTTAACTATAGGGAGAGAAAATATGAAGTTTTTAAAAAGATTGGTTCTTTCGGCCTTCTTTATATCGACATTATCATTAGTAGGTACTAGTGCGAATGCTGCTTGTAAAGCGAGATTGGGAGATTTTGATTGGAGTAGTGCTAATATTCATACAGCAATTACTTCTTTCATTCTTGAAAAAGGATACGGATGTAATGTTACGGTAACAAAAGGAAGTACAACACCTATTATGGCTGCCCACTACGATGGTCAACTAGATGTAATCACTGAGGTTTGGTATGACAATATTATAGCAAACTATGAGCCACATGTTGAGGCTGGTACTATTAAAAATATTGGAGTTAATACGCCAGATTCACAACAAGCTTTCTACGTGGACAAAACTACAGCCGATAAATACAATTTAAAATCTGTTGAAGATATGAAAGATCCTAAAATAGCTGCACTATTTAAAGATCCTGAAAACCCTTCAAAAGGTAGAATGACTAGCTGTATTTCAGGTTGGACTTGTTACACTGTAAACTTGGTTAAACAAAAGGAGTATGGTTTAGATGAACTTTATACAAATTTTGATCCAGGTTCTGGAGGAGCGTTAGATGCTGCTATTGCAGGTGCTTTTGCTAAAAAGAAACCTATTTTTACATACTATTGGGCCCCTACTGGCTTAATGGGTAAAGTTGATCTAGTTAGATTAACTGAACCTAAGTGGAGCAAAAAATGTTGGGATGATATGTCTGTAGTTGTTGAAAAAATCAAAGCAGAAGGACCAGAGGCATATACTAAATCTTGTGCTAGTGAATACAGAGATATGGCGTTAACTAAATCTGTATTGACTAAATGGGCTGCCGCTCATCCTGCAGAAACTAAGTTCTTATCGCAGTACTCAATTCCTACTGCTACTGTTAATAGAATGTTAGCCTACTATGAAGATGAGTCAGATGGTGACATGGATTTAACAGCTAGAGAATACTTAAAATCAGAGTCAGCTTGGACTTCATGGGTTCCTGCTGATGTTGCTAAAAAAGTAAAAGCAGCACTTTAATTTTACGTAACAAATAATTTGAAAGAGCCCTACGGGGCTCTTTCTTCACAAAAAAAGAAATAATCATATGTTTAAAAATAAAAAAAATTTATTTAACTTAAGTCTATTGGGAATTTTTATATGGTTATTAATTTCAAGTTATAATTCATCGAAAAGAAAACCTGAAACTGTAGGTGAATTATTTAAAGATTTTTCATGGTTAAGTGATTGGCCAAAATGGTTAGATTTACCATTAATGCCATTAATTAATAAATGGTTCAAAGCACTTAATGAAAATTATGGTTTTATCTTTGAGGCAATAAATAATGTTTTACTTGCAATGTTAATGGGACTGAAAAACTTTTTAGTTCAAGCTCCATGGCCTTTAGTAATTATTGGTGTTGTAATACTTGCTTATTATGCAAGTGGTAAAAAAATCAAAACTACTGTTGCAGTAGGTTTTTGTACATTTTTTATTGGATTTTTACATCCTCGTTTCTGGGATAAGGCAATTGAAACTACTTCAATTATGTTAATTAGTATATTTTTATGTCTCATTATTGGTGTTCCAATAGGAATTTGGATGTCTAGAGCTAACAGGGTAAGAGAGAAAATTCTTCCTATACTAGATTTAATGCAAACAATTCCGGCATTTGTGTATTTAATTCCAGGGATAATGTTATTTGGTCTTGGTGCTGTTCCAGCAATCATTGCAACTTTTATTTATGCTGTACCTCCATTAGTTAGATTAACTGATCTAGGTATTAGGTTGGTTGATACAGAGGTTACAGAAGCAGCAGACGCCTTTGGAGCTAGCAAAAAACAGAAATTATGGGGAGTGCAAATTCCACTTGCACTACCTAATATTATGCAGGGAGTTAACCAATGTACAATGATGGCATTATCGATGGTTGTTATCGCATCAATGATTGGAACAAGAGGTTTGGGTGATGAAGTTCTTCTAGGTCTTCAACAATTAAATGTTGGTAGAGCTGCAGAAGCAGGAATAGCAATTGTATTATTGGCAATTGTACTGGATAGAATTACTCAATCTTATGGCGAAACACTTCAAGAAAGAAATTCTCCCACCAAGGAAATAAAAAAATAATGTCAAAAATAGAAATTAAAAATATCTATAAAATTTTTGGCAATAAACCACAATCTATAATGCCCATGGTTAAAAATGGTGGAACAAAAGATGATATTCTAGAACAAACTGGACATACGGTAGGATTAGATAATGTTTCTTTAAATATAGAAGAAGGTGAAACTTTTGTTTGTATGGGTTTATCTGGTTCAGGAAAATCTACATTAATAAGACATATAAATAGACTAATTGATCCGACAGAGGGTGAAATTCACATTGATGGTACCAATATTATGAATTGTAATCCAGAGGAGTTAATTGATTGGAGAAGAAATCGTATTAGTATGGTTTTTCAAAGATTTGGTTTATTTCCACACAAAACTGTCATGCAAAATGTTGGCTATGGTTTGGAGATGCAAGGTAAATCAGAAGAAGATAGAGACAAAATTGCTATGGAAAAAATTGATGACGTTGGTCTTAATGGTTTTGAAAACCAATTTCCAAATCAATTATCTGGTGGAATGCAACAACGTGTTGGCTTAGCAAGAGCTTTAGCAACAAATTCTGATATTATGTTAATGGATGAAGCCTTTAGTGCATTAGACCCTTTAATTAGAAGTGATATGCAAAAACAATTAATAGATCTTCAATCAGAGTTAAAAAAAACAATAATTTTTATTACCCATGATTTAGATGAGTCATTAAGATTGGGTGATCATATTGGAATACTAAATGCTGGAAAACTAGTTCAAGTTGGAACACCTATAGATATAATAATGAAACCTGCAGATGATTATGTAAAAGCTTTTGTTAAAGACGTTAATAGAGCAAGGGTAATTAAAGCAAAAGTTATTATGAAAAATGTAAATGAGATTAATGGAATTGATAAATCAAATTTAATCAAAGTCCAAGAAGATCAATTCATTGAAGAATTTTTACCCCAAATAGTATGCACAAGTGCTAACTGTGAGGTTGTTGATAAAAGTGGAAATGTTAAGGGATATATAACCAATAAAGAACTTCAAGAATCTTTAACAAAAACATAATTAATGATTAACCAATCATTAAAAAATAAAAAGATTATTATATCAGCTGGTGCTTCTGGGATTGGTTGGGCAACTACAAAAATTTGTCTTGCTAGAGGTGCTTATGTTTATCTTTGTGATATAGACAGTAAGTCTCTAAGTAAATTGAACAAACATCCTTTAAAAAATAAAAAATTATTTGCTTATCTTTGTGATGCTTCAAATGAATATCAAGTCTCCGATTTTTTCGAAAAAGTTAAAAAAAAAACTAAGAAAATTGATGCTTTAATTAATAACGTAGGTATTGCTGGACCCACAGGTTCTCTTGAAAAATTAAAATCAAAAGATTGGGAAAATACTTTGCATGTAGATGTTAATAGCCATTTTTATTTTACTAAAAAATCTATACCTCTAATTAAAAAATCT
This sequence comes from Candidatus Pelagibacter sp. Uisw_113, assembly GCF_047717815.1. Classification (GTDB taxonomy): domain Bacteria; phylum Pseudomonadota; class Alphaproteobacteria; order Pelagibacterales; family Pelagibacteraceae; genus Pelagibacter. The sequence goes on along the minus strand of NZ_CP159809.1, from coordinate 326,019 downwards.
AAGAACGGATCAATAATTAATATTTCATCGACAGCCGGAATACTAGGCTTTCCACTTCGTTCTCCTTACGCTGCAAGCAAATGGGCAATAATTGGTGTCACAAAAACATTGGCCATGGAGCTTGGAAAATTTAATATTAGGGTTAATGCTGTTTGTCCAGGAACTATTAAGGGCGATAGAATGAAAAGAGTAATAAGAGATAAATCAAAATTTACTAAAATTTCAACAAAAGTAATTGAAAAAGATTTTGTTTCGATGAGCTCAATGAAACAATGGATCTTAGAAGAAGATATTGGAAAAATGTGCTCATTTTTAATTTCAGACGATTCTAGCAAAGTTTCAGGACAAGTAATCTCTGTAGATGGTCACACAGAAAGAAATGATTAATTTATCTTAATTTTTTTTCGTATTTCTTTCTCATTAATAATAAATCTAATAAATATTCATCTCTGATATTTGAAATTTTTGCTACTGACTTTCCTTTTGCTTGCTTTTTAGTTCCATCTACTAATCTTTTAATTAATTTTTTTGATAAATTTGGGGCTTTTAATTTTGTCCAAGGTAATTTTAAAGCTGGTCCGAACTGCTCCAACATATGTTTCATTCCTGATTTTCCACCTGCTAAATGAAAGGTTAAAAAGGTACCTATTAATGACCACCTTAAACCAGGTCCATCCTCTATTGCTCTATCTAAATCCTCTGTTGTTGCATAGCCTTCATTAATGATATGGAGACCCTCTCTCCATAAAGCTTCCTGCAACCTATCAGCCAAATATCCTGGTAACTCTTTTTTTACAGCAATAGGATTCATTGAAATAGATTTATAAAAATCATTAGCTTTTTTTAAAATTGATTTAGATGTTTTTTTTCCCGGTACAATTTCAACAGCAGGTAACATGTAGACTGGATTAAATGGATGACCAATAATTCCTCTATTAGGATTTTTGCATTTTGAAAAAATAACAGAAGGTAACAATCCTGATGAACTTGAGGATATAATAGCATTGGGTTTGGAATATTTTCCTATGTCTGACATTAACTTTGTTTTTAATTTATAGTTTTCTGATACACATTCTTGAATAAAATCCACATCTTTTAATGTTTCTAATAATGATGTTTTAAAACTTAAGTTTTTTAAATTAATTAATTTTTTTTTATAAAGTTTTTTTACAAATGGAAGGGATCTTTTAATTTCTTTAATTAATATTGCTTTTTGTTTAAAATTTAAATCAAATGCTGAAACTTTTTTGTTGTGCGCCAACATTCTAATAATCCAGCCAGTACCAATAACTCCAGTACCAATTACTGCAATTTTATTTATCTTACTCAACATGAATTTTATTTATGCTTAATAAGTTTTAGTTTTTCTCTTGTTTCTGCTGGTGTCATAATAGAAGAACCAAGATCATCCACAATTCTAATAGCTTTTTCAACTAATTGCGCATTAGTTGCTAATTTACCTCTAGATAAATATAAATTATCTTCAAGTCCAACTCTTGGATTGCCTCCCAACAAAACAGTCTGAGCAACAAAAGGCATTTCATTCCGTGAAATTGCAAACCCCGACCAGATACCTTCTTTAGGCATTATATCTAACATGGCTTGCATTGCTAAAGTAGTTGCAGGCGCCCCCCATGGTATTCCCAAGCACATTTGAAACATTGGTGGATCACTTAATAATCCTTCTTTGTAAAGTTGTGCACCAAACCACATATTTCCTAAATCAAATGCTTCAATTTCTGGCTTAACACCAATTTCTTTTAATCGTTTTGCAGCTTTTCTTAAATCATTTGGTGTGTTTACTGTGATTGTAGAGCTGTCACCGAAGTTTAAAGTTCCAGCATCTAATGTGCAGATTTCTGGTAGGAATTGTTCAGCATTAGCAATACGCTCCATTACATTTGTCATATCTGTCATTGGACCAAAGTCTAATGGATTATTTCCTTGTCCAATATCAAGGTCGCCGCCCATGCCTGTCGTTAAATTTAAAATAACATCCGTATCACTTGATCGAACAAGATCAACTACCTCTTTATATAATTCTAATCTTCTACTTGGTTTACCATCGTCTTCCCTGACGTGAATGTGTGCAATTGCTGCTCCTGCTTTAGCAGCTTCTATTGCTGCAGTCGCTATTTGTTTTGGTGTCTTTGGTAAATCAGGATGTTTATTAGCCGTGTCACCAGAACCTGTTACTGCGCAAGACACAAAAACTTTATTGTTCATCATTTATAATTAAAATATAGTTTAATTTAATAAAAATGGAAATAACAGATTTACAAAAAGATTTAGCTGCAACCTTCAGATGGACAGCTAGACTAAATATGCACGAAGGCGTTGCAAATCATTTTAGTGTCTGTTTACCAGGCTCATCTACTGATTTTTTTGTAAACAAAGCTGGAATACATTTTAGTCAAATAAAAGCTAGTGATTTAATTTTGGTTACAAAAGAAAATATAGAAAAATTAAAAAAAAAACCAGAAATTGTAGATCCAACTGCAATCAATATTCATGGAGCAATTCATAAAAAAGTGGCTCATGCTAAATGTATTTTTCATGTTCATTCTAAATATGCTACAATTTTATCAACCCTTACAGATCCCACTTTAAAACCTATAGATCAAAATACTATGATGTTTTATAATAGAGTTTCTGTCTTTAATGAATTTGGTGGCTTGGGTTTTGAAGAGGAGTCAGAAAAAATGGCAAGTGCCTTAGGAAACAAGCAGCATATGCTGCTAGCTAACCATGGGATAATAATCACAGGTGAAACTATTGCAGAGGGTTTCAATGCCTTATATTATTTTGAAAAAGCTGCAGAAACTTATTTAACAGCATTGTCAACTAACAGGGAGTTGAATGTAGTTAATCATGAAATTGCAGAAAAAACAGCTCAAGAAACTGCAAATTATCCAATTGATTTAGCGGGGATGCATCTTAATCAAATAAAATTGATTTTAGATAAAGAAGAACCAGAATATAAGAATTAAATATGTCTATATTGTTAAATACACAGAAGATTATTAAAGATTGGACTGATTATAATAATCATATGAATGTCGCCTATTATGTTTTAATTTTTGATCTTTACGGTGCTGAAACTTTAATGACAAAATTTAATATGGGAGAACATTCAGCAAAAACAACAAAAAAAAGTACCATGGTTGTTGAATCTCATATCACTTATGATCAAGAAGTTAATGAGGGTGACGAAGTGAATATAAATTTAACCTATTTTGATCATGACAAAAAAAGACTTCAGTATAAATTTGAAATGATCCATAAAGAAAAAGAGTATTTAGCATCATCAATAGAATTCTTATCTCTATATGTTGATTTAAATAAAAGAAAAGTTGCTGAATTTGAGGATAAAAAAATTAAAATAATGAATGAATTTATTAAAAAAAATAAAATTAATTTTAATAATATAGGTTTAAAATTCTCAACTAAATTAAAAAAAATAAACTAATTATCAATATTTGTATTATTCATCACATTAATAATTACAACTCCAACTACAACTAAAGCTAGTCCAAAAATAGTTGCTAAATTTGGAACTTGCTTATATTTAATAATTCCAATCAGAGTTAAAGCTACTATCCCAACTCCTGACCATGTAGCATAGGTAATACCCACTGGTAAAACCTTCATTACATGAGACATTAAATACATACAGCCACTGATAGCAACGACTGATATTAAGGATGGAATCCACCTGGTAAAACCTTCGGTTGCTTTTAATGATCCTGTTGCAGCAATTTCTAGAAAAATAGAAACTATTAATAGCATATAAGCCTGAGTTAAAGTCATAGGAACCTTATATATTTTGACAAAATAAATTTCCAGAAATATATTCTTTTAATGGAAATCAAACTTTTATCAGGAGCCCTTGGGGCTGAAATAACAGGTATAGACCTTAAAGATTCAACAAAAGAAAATTATGAAAAAATAAATAACCTGCTTTTAGAGCACAAAGTAATTTTTTTTAGAAATCAAGATATCACCCACAATGAACAAATTGCATTAGCTCAAAATTGGGGTCCATTGGAAAACCATGCTTATGTGAAGGGATTAAACAATTATCCTGAAATAGTAAGAATTGTAAAGACTAAAGAAGAAAAAAATCAATGGGGAGAGAATTGGCACACTGATGTTAGTTACAACGTTAAACCAACTAAAGCAGTAATTTTAAAATCAATAAAGATCCCTCCTGTAGGAGGAGACACTTGTTTTTCTAATATGGAACTAGCATGGGAAACTCTCGATGAAAAAATTAAAAAAAAGATAAAAGATAAAAAAGCTATTCATAGCTCTCTTGGAGCAGAATTTTTTATAGACAATTATAAAGGTATGTCAGGTCATGAAAAAAGAAATTATAATGAGTATTCGAATGAACATCCAATAGTGAGAACTCATCCAGAAACAGGAAAGAAAATACTGTATGTAAATTGGACTTATACAAAACAAATAATTGGTTTGGATAAAATAGAAAGTGACGAAATATTAAAAAAGATATTTGAGCATCAGGCAAGATTAGATCTAACTTGTAGATTTAATTGGACAGAAAATGCAGTTGCGATATGGGATAACAGAAGTGTTATTCATTATGCGATAGCAGACTTTTATCCTGGTAGAGGTTTGGGTTATGAAAGAATAATGGATAGAATAGCTATTGAGGGTGATCAACCTCATTAATTCTGATTTATTAAGAATCTATTAGGGAAAACTATATGAAATATGATTATATTATTATTGGTGGTGGATCAGCAGGATGTGTTCTTGCAAATCGTTTAACTAAAAATGGAAAATACAAAGTAGCTTTATTCGAAGCTGGAAAACCAAGTGATATTTGGAAAGTAAAAATGCCACTTGCTATTCTTTATACAATGCATGATTCAAAATATAATTGGAAATATTATTCTGAACCAGAGCCTCATTTAAATAACAGAAAACTATTTTGTCCTAGGGGAAAAATGATTGGTGGATGTTCTGCTCATAATGGTATGGTTTATGTACGAGGTAATCCTAATGATTATGAAAGATGGGCTTCATTTGGACTTAAAGATTGGTCTTACGAAAAAGTTCTTCCTTATTTCAAGAAAATTGAAACTTGGTCTGAAGGAGAAAATAGATATCGTGGTGGGAATGGCTTGCTGCCTGTTAATCAATCTAAAAATAAAAACCCATTATTCAAAGCATTTGTAGATTCTGCAACTGAGGCTGGTTATGAAATGAACCCAGATATGAACGGTAAAAATCAAGAAGGTTTTGGTATGTATGATGTGACAATTGATAAAGGAGAAAGAGCAAGTGTCTCTAAACATTATTTAAATCCAGCTAAAAATAGAAAGAATTTAACAATTTTCACGGACTCTTTCGTAGAGAAGATCATCTTTGATGGAAAAAAAGCCATTGGTATTAAGGTTAAGATTAAGAATAAAGTTGAAAATATTTTTGTTAATAAAGAGGTAATATTAAGTGGAGGCTCAATTAACTCTCCTCAATTACTCTTACTATCTGGCATTGGAGCAGCTGAGCATTTAAAAGAAAAGGGAATTGAAGTTATTCACAACCTAAGTGGTGTTGGAAAAAACCTACAAGATCATCTTGAAACTTATATCCAGCAAGAATGTAAAACATCTGACACACTGTATTCATATGTTAATAAATTCAATATGCTTAGAATAGGAATTCAATGGTTTTTAAATAAAACTGGACCCTGCTCAACGTCCTTCCTAGAAGCAGGTGGTTTTGCTAAATCCTCTCCTGAAAGAGACTATCCAAATATCCAATTTCATTTTTTTCCAGCTTTTGTAATTGATCATGGCTTAGTTGAGCCTGATAGACATGGATTTCAATTACATGCCAGCCCTAATCATCCAAAAAGTAGAGGTTCAGTTACATTGGACACTTCAAACCCTTATGATTATCCAAAAATTTTATTTAATTATCTTGAACATAAAGATGATCTCAAACAAACAGTGGAGGCTATTAAAATAGCTAGAAAAATTCTTGGACAAAGTTCAATGAAACCATTTGCTGGTAAAGAAATTGGTCCTGGATCAGATATTCAAACTCATGAATTATATGAAGAATATGTCAGATCTAAAGCAGAGACTGCTTACCACCCTTCTTGTACCCTTAAAATGGGAATTGATGATATGGCAGTTGTAGATCAAAAACTTAAAGTACATGGAATTGAAAATTTAAGAGTAGTTGATGCTTCGGTAATGCCAGAAATTACCAGTGGAAACTTAAATGCACCAACATTAATGATAGCTGAAAGAGCATCTGATTTTATTCTTAATTCATGACGCCAGTACAAAATAATCCAAGAGGCATTCTATTTATTCTTCTTGGTATGATACTATTCTCCATTCAAGATGCTTTGATAAAATTTATTTATCAAGATGCAGCATTATATGAATTATATTTTGGAAGAACATTTGTTGCACTAATTTTATTAGTTGGGTATCTCAAGCTTTCTAAACAAGAAATTATTTTAAAAACACACTACCCTTTTTTAACAATCTTAAGAGTTATATGTTTCTTTTTTGGATTTAGTTTTTTCTATATCTCTCTTACATATATGTCTCTTGCTATGGCCAATGCGTTATTTTTCTCTAGTCCTTTTTTTGTTTCAATTTTGGCTACAATATTTTTAAAAGAAAAAGTTGGTATTAGAAGATGGTCAGCAATTTTTATTGGGTTTATAGGGGTATATTTGGTTTTAAATCCAGATTTTACAAATTTTGATTATATGAAATTAGCCCCTGTTGCTTGTGCGTTATGCTACTCAATATCAATGACAATCACAAAAATCACTTCTGATAAAGATAATGTTTATACACAAATGTTACATTTATATTTTGGTGCTGTTCTAATAAGTATATTATTTTTTATTTTTATAGGTGAGGGACAATTTAACAACTTTAGTGATCCAGCACTGCAATTTATTTTTAGAGAATGGTTTACAAACCCATCTTATGCCTGGCCATTTATAATAGTTATGGGGTGTATTGGGGCTTTTGCATTTTATTTTATACTTAATGCTTACAGTATTGCGTCTCCATCTGTTGTCTCGCTTTATGAATATTCTTTAATAATTTGGTCAATACTAACAGGGTATATATTATTTAATAATATTCCAACAACAAGAACATTTGTTGGTGTTTCAATAATCATAAGTGCTGGAATATATATTTACTTTAGAGAAAAGGTAAAAGATCAAATGATTGTTACAGATACTCCAAATAGATAATGAAAAAATATTAACTAGTCTATACCAAGGTGCTTTTTTCTTTTATTTACCCAGGTTCGAATTAAATGGTCAAATACCAATCCTATGAAAGCAACACAAAGACCTAGTGTTAATCCTATACCTGCACCTTTTTTATCAGATATAGCTTTTAAAATATATTGTCCCAAATCCTCAGTTCCAATAAATGCTCCAATAATTACCATAAATAAAGCAAATACAATTGTTTGATTTAAACCAAGCATCATGTGAGGAAGTGCTAAAGGGAATTCAATTTTCAACAACCTTTGTACCTTCGTTACACCTGACATTGAAGCTGCATCATGTAAAGAAGATGGAACACTTCTTAATCCTTCAATCGTATATCTTGTGGCAGGTATAGTTGCATAAACAACTACTGCAATTAATACTGATGTGTCTGTAACTCCAAAAAGCATCATAACTGGAATTAAGTATACAAATGAAGGGAATGTTTGAAAAATATCACAAACTCCCAACATAAAATTTGTGGTATGTTTATTCTGAAAACATAAAGTACCAACGGTAAAACCAATTATACAAGATAAGATAACTCCAAAAGTTGCCATATAAGTTGTAACTAAAGCTCTGTCCCACCATGGACTTAAAGCTATAAATAATGTTAACCCCCCTACTGTTAAAGCTGAACGTATCCCTCCAATTATATAACCAGCTCCCATAACTAGAACAAATGTTGCAACAATAGGCATACGCAAATAAGCAGCTCGCATTGGCTGCAGTACATCTACTATTAACCATGTATTAAAAATTTTTAAAGTTTGAAAAAAAGTATCCCAAATCCAATCAACCCCTTTATTCCAAAAATCTGCAGTTGATATTCCTTTGTTGTGAGGAATTTCATATAAATAATTAAAACCTTCTTTAAAGTAAAAAGATCCAACATAAGCAAATATAATTCCAATCAATATTGCACCAGAAAAAAATAATAAATTTTTATAACGTTCAAAGAAAGTTAGGTTGCCAAAATAATCTGTTTGTTTATTTGCCCAAGCTAAAGATAATTTATCTAGTAATATCGCAATTAAACTAATGCATAAACCTGCTTCTAACGCTAATCCGATGTTTAGCTGATTTAAGGCTAACAATAAATTAAATCCTAAACCTTTGGCGCCTATAAAAGCTGAAATTACTGCCATAGAAAAACACACCATAATAACTTGATTCACTCCAATCAAAATATCTCTTCTTGCAGTTGGGATTAGTACTTTAAACATAAGCTGTAAATTATTACATCCACTCATTCGGCCAGCTTCAATAACCTCAGGTGATACTCCTCTGAGACCTAACAAAGTTAGTAGTATCATTGGTGGAACAGCTACAACCATGGTTATAATTACTCCAGCATGATCACCAACACCAAAAAGAACAATTGCAGGAACCAATACAGCGTATTGAGGCATAGTCTGCATAACTAAAAGTATTGGATATAAAGCTTTTTCAACACGTTTACTTTTGAATGCTGCAATCCCTAAGCCCAAACCAAAAATAAAGGATAGTGGTGCTGCAACCAATATAAAAGAAAGTGTTTGCATCGAAGGTTTCCATTGACCAAAGATAGAAATATAAATCATGACTATAGCAGCGAATAAAGCTAAACCCTTGCCACTTAATTTATACCCAAGTATTGCTGCACCCGCTGCAACAATTGTCCAAGGTAACCCTGGCAATTCTGCCCATGAATTTTCACTTATCCAATCCCAACTTGTAAAGGCAACAATAGTTTCAACGCCACCTAATAAAATCTCTCTAATTAATTCAATAAGAAATGTTATAAATGAAGTTAAATTTCTTGTTATTTGTAAAACTAAAGGGCGAGTTTTAAATTCTTGAGTATCTTCATTCCAAAATTCCATTGGCATCCAATCATTCATTAAGAAAAATAATAAATCATTTATCCAAATAGGTAGCCATCCAAGTAAAGGAGGTAATCTCCAAAAAACATCAAATGCATAATACCTTACTTCTGCGCCAAAGAGTGTGTAAGTGCTTTGATTTGGATCTTTAATGAATTCTGCTTGGCCTCTAATAAATTTATAAGTTTCTGGAACATCAATTGCAAAATATAAGGTAAAAAAAGCAATTAACAAAAATAACCATTGAAATATTTTTGGATATTTTTTTAATAATTCCATATTCTAATCATTTTTTTTTTTCCCACCAAAAACTGTGTGTATTATTTTTGATGGATGAACAGTGCCAACAATTTGATTGTTTTCATCAATTACAGATACGGACTTTTCTTGAGTTAATATTTTTTCAGCTACATTTTCAATTATTTCATTTCTTAAAACTTTTAAATCACTTAAATTTTCATTATTTGGTTTTTCCATTACATCTTCTATTTTTAAAACCTTCTCTCTAGGAACTTCTTCAGTGAATTTTTTTACGTATTCTGTTGCTGGATTTAACACAATGTTAGCTGGGGTATCTAGTTGTTCAATTATACCATCTTTCATTATTGCAATACGGTCAGCAAGTTTTAAAGCTTCATCAAAATCATGTGTGATAAACATAATTGTTTTTTGTAATTTTTCTTGAAGTCTCAAAAATTCATCTTGCATCTCTTTTCTAATTAATGGATCTAATGCAGAAAATGGTTCATCTAAAAACCAAATATCAGGTTCAACAGCCAATGATCGAGCAATACCTACTCTTTGCTGTTGTCCACCAGAGAGTTCTCTTGGAAAATAATTTTCTCTACCATCAAGACCAACAAGCTTTACCATTTCCATTGCTTTATTGATGCTATCTTTAGTTTTAATGCCTTTGATTTGAAGTGGGAAAGCAATATTTTCCACAACTGTTTTATGAGGAAGCAAAGCAAAACTTTGAAATACCATTCCCATTTTATTTCTTCTAAGTTCAATCAGTTCTTTGTTATTTAATGAGAGTAAGTCTTGACCTTCTATAAAAATCTTTCCAGCAGTTGCATCTGTTAATCTAGAAATGCATCTTAACAAAGTTGATTTCCCTGAGCCTGATAAACCCATCACAACTAACATTTCACCTTTTGAAACCTCAAAAGAGGCATTATTCACACCCACTATACATCCGTTTTCTTGAAATGTTTTAGCATCTACATTTCCATTTGCATCTTGAAGCATCTTTTTGGCATTTGTTCCAAAAATTTTGTAAACAGATTCACATTTGATTACTGTATCGGTCATAATGTTTTAATAAGTTATACGAAATAAAAATAAAAAACACTTTTTATATTATTTATACTTATCGTTTTTCTCCTTAAAAATTTTTAATAAAATAAACTCTTGTATCAATTCCAGTACTTAAAAAATTTAAAACCTCTCCTTTAACAGTAATTTTTTCATCTACCCCAACATTATTTCCACTAACTGTAAAACCTGCAAAGCATTTATTATTTTCCTTATTCCATTTAACAAACGTTTCATCAATTTTATTTCCATTAATAGTATAAATATGATGTGCTCTAAAATTCAAAAAATTGGCACCCATAATTGCGCGCTGAGGAATAATCTTTGTTGCGTTACAGACTTTTTCATATTGCTCTAAAGACAACTTATAATGATCAGTTCCATCATAAAATACTAAAATTCCTGATGGCAAACTTGAAATCAGTTCATTTTGCTTTCTTGTCTCCGCAATTCTTTCTTCTTCTTTTTTCATTTTAGCAATTAGTTCTTCACCCTCACCAAAAATATTATTTAAGATAGCAAAGGAAAAAATTACAATAATTATTAAAATGATAAGGCCTCCAAATTGTCTAACTGGCTCTGATATCTTCTTTAATTTATTTGAATATATATTTTGTAACATTTTTATCTATTCTTGAAATTTGCCATTTTTCCAAATTCCTTTTTTTTCTTTTCCATCAGACCATGTAAATGTTCCCTCTCCATTCATAAACCCATTGGCCCATTCCCCATTATAAGTTGCACCGTTTGGAAAGGTCAAAATACCCTTTCCACTCCACACACTATTTTTAAACTCACCTTTATAAATATATCCATTAGGCCAAGTCTCAACTCCTTGTCCTTGTTTTTGTGTGCCAATCCAATTCCCTTCGTATGTTGTTTTGTCAGTGTAAGTCCATTTACCAAAGCCATCTTTACAGTTTCCTTCGCAACCTGTCTTTCGAGCTGATACTGATGTTGCAACTAAAAAACTTAAAGCTATATAAAATAAATATTTTTTCATTTTTTTAAATTTAGCTACATAAGTAAAAAGAAATATTTTTTTCAAGATTATCACTTTTTATACCTATTGTAATTTCGTGAACTAATTCACCTGATTTTCTGTTAATTATACCTGATTCTGAGTAATTTTTTCTTTCATCAAAAGCTTTGAATAAAACTATGTCTTTATTTACAACTTTTACTTCAAATTTTGCAGTTTGTGAAAGGAACAATGATAACCCATTAATCAAAAGTTTTTCTGGTCTCTTTGCATCGATTTCAAATTTATCTAAATTTTGATTATCTAAATCTTTTGCTAAAAAAGTTTTATAATTATGTTCTGAGTTCTTGAGTATTTTCTTTTCTAATTCACATACAAAACCAATTTTAATATCCTCTTGTATGTCTATATTTTTTGCAAAAGAAGAATTAAAAACTAATAGACTGATAGATATATATAAAAAAAACTTTATCATTTAATTAAAAAGTCCGTAATTTGAATTTGTGCGAAAGCACATTCTTTAAAAAAAATCCCCCCCAACAATGTTGGGAGAGATTTCAATTTATTAACTGTTACCCTTATTTAGTAAAAGCTTGCCAAACACTCTTATTATCAGCTAACCATTTTTTAGCTGCATCTTCATGAGTCAATTTGTCAAGGTCAACTAAAGCAGCCATTGCACCAATGTGACTTGTAGAGAATGACATTTTTTTAAATGCCGCTGCTGCTGCTGGATGTGTTTTTGGAAAGTCTGCAGTTACAGCCTTTTTCAAATAACCATCTGGCGAACCACATTTTCCATCACCACCGTCTTCTGGTCTACAACCTGCTGAATATGGAGGGAAATCTATAAAAGTAAAACCAGCACCATCTGTAAAGTTTGGTGTCCAGTTGAATATTATAGTTCCTCTTCCTTCTTTTTCAGCTGATTTAAGTTCTGCCCAAAGTGCATCTGCACTTCCAGCAAATTTAACAGTCCAAAGATCTCCAAGTCCTAAAGCATCAACCCTTTGAGGTATTAAATCTCCATGCCAACTTTGCGGACCTTCTAGCATTCGTCCTTTTCCACCTGAGTCAGGTGTTGTAAAGTTTTTAGCACAAGCTGGATTTTTTAATGCAGTCCAGTCTGGAAGACCAGGACATAATCCTTTTTCAGTAACCCAGTTTGGATATCCCATATCTTCAAGCGTTCGAGCTTCATGATCTCCCCAGTCAACTAAACCACCTTTATCTAGCGCTGTAGTAAATGATTTTCCAAACGCAGATTCCCACACTTCATGAGATAAACTTACATCGCCGATACGAATTGCTTCATAAACTGCTTGTGAGTCTGTATTTACATATTTTACATTATTTCCCATACTTTCGAAAATTCCACCAATAACATGAGCCATTACAATTTGGCTAGACCAGTTATGAGTTGGAATAACGATAGGTTTTTTACTATCTGCTGCATTAGATACTCCAGCAAAACTAACTGCTGAAATTACCAAGGCAGATATTAATGATACTATTTTTTTCATTATATTCTCTCTCCTTAATATTAATGTTTAATTAAGCATGTTCTCACTTATTAAATTTATAGTCAATGGCCTTTGATTATATTAAGCTAATGTTAAATTATTTAAATTTATATCGGTAATGCTGCATACTAGTAACAATATACGAAATCCTGGATTAAGAACATTACCACCTGGAGTTGAAAGATATTTTGTAAGAGGTGGCGGGCTCTCTATAATAGAAGTTTTGCCAGAAGATAAAATAGAAATCATTAATGAAGAAGGAAGACAAATTTGTGAAATAATTGTTTTTAATTCAAAAGGTAAATCTGATCTATCTATTTTAAATTTGAAAGAAAATGCTAATGCAGATTTTTCAAAAAAAACTATTGCTAATGATGAAAAAATTTCAAAGCTGCTAAAGAATAAAAACCTTGATTTAAATAACGCTAAATCATCAATTGTTTTTAGTGAAGATTGTTTTATGGGTGAAAAAATAACATTAACCTCAAAAGATAAATGTATTGTAATGATTGCTGCACCTGGTGATGCAATGAATGTCCATGAACAAAATCCACCTACAGATTTAACTATTTTTTTAAATAAAGCTAAATTTATTGAAACAGATGAACAATTTATTTTGCCAGATCCGCTTAGTGATCCAATTATTGAACAACTTGTAAAGAGAAGAACTGCTGAAACTTATGAGGTAAAAGCTGGTGAATATATTCAGATAATTGATCCAGGCGGAAGGCAATGCTCTGATTTTCTAGCTTTTGATACACAAAAATTAAATGACGGCATTGAAAGTATTATTGATGATAAAGCAACACGAACTTTTATGGGTGGTGCTTACCCTGGGCCTGGTTTGTTTTCAAAGTTTTATGATGGTGATCATGAAGCTATGATTGAAGTTGTAAGAGATACAGTTGGAAGACATGATACTTTCAATCTTGCTTGCACATCAAAATATTATGAAGATATGGGTTATATGGGTCATATTAATTGTACTGACAATTTTAATAATAGACTGGATAAATATGATATCAATTCTAGAAAAAGTTGGTCTGCAATAAATCTTTTTTTTAATACTGCAATTGATGCTAATAATGTTGCATCTTTTGATGAACCTTGGTCAAGACCTGGAGATTATGTTTTATTTAGAGCTTTAAAAGATCTAACATGTATATCATCAGCTTGTCCTTGTGATGTTGATGGTGCAAATGGCTGGAATCCCACTGATATTTTTGTTAGGACTTATTCAAAGGAAAAAAAGTATTCAAAAGCAATAGCATTTAGAATGAAAACAGACTCAGAACCTAAACTAACTCAAGAAACAGGTTTCCATAAAAAAACTTCAGAACTAACAAGAAACTTTGTTGAGTATAAAGGTTTTTGGCTTGCTAATAATTTTACAAATTCAGGAACTATAAAAGAATATACAGCTTGTAGAGAAAGTGCGATTGCAACAGACTTATCGCCTCTTAGAAAATTTGAAATTCTTGGACCTGATGCAGAAAATTTAATGCAATATACTCTTACTAGAAATGTAAAAAAATTATCTATAGGACAAGTTGTTTATACAGCCATGTGTTATGAAAATGGGTGCATGTTAGATGATGGTACTTTATTTAAATTAGGACAAGATAATTTTAGATGGATTGGTGGAGATGAATACAGTGGTGAATGGTTAAAAGAACAAGCTAAAAAAAAAAATTATAAAGTTTGGATTAAATCTGCAACAGATCATATTCACAACATTGCAGTTCAGGGACCAAATAGTAGAAAAATTTTAGAAAAATTTGTATGGACGCCTCCTATACAACCATCCATCACTGAACTTGAATGGTTCAGATTTAATATTGCAAGAATAGATCATGAAACAGGTACGCCAATTGTTGTTTCAAGAACAGGTTACACTGGTGAACTTGGCTATGAAATTTGGTGTCATCCAAAAGATGCTGCAGAGGTTTGGGATAAAGTTTGGGAAGCTGGTAAGGAGTTTGATATTACTCCATTAGGCTTAGAAGCTTTAGACATGGTTCGTATTGAAGCTGGACTAATTTTTTATGGCTATGAGTTCGATGATCAAACAGATCCCTTTGAAGCAGGTATTGGTTTTACAGTGCCACTTAAAACTAAAGAAGATGATTTTATAGGTAAGGAAGAATTAATTAAAAGAAAAGCAAATCCACAAAAAAAATTAGTTGGTCTGGAATTAGTTGGTCATGAACCGGCAGTAAATGGAGATTGTGTTCATATTGGTCGTGGTCAAGTGGGTGTAATAACAAGTGGAATGCTATCACCTAAACTTGGAAAAAATATTGCACTTTGTAAAATAGATGTAAAATATTCTGAAATAGGAACAGAAGTTGAGATTGGTAAACTTGATGGTCATCAAAAAAGAATTGCTGCAAAAGTTGTTCCCTTCCCTTTCTATGATCCAACAAAATCAAGAGTTAGAGCATAATAAAATGCCCGATAACAGCAAAGATCTTTTAAATTTTTGGGAAGACCAGATGAAGCAATCACATACATCTAGTAACTATTTTTTTAGAAAATCTCCTTCACATTATCATATGATGTTACTAGTAATGTCAGCGCATAAACTTAATGAAAAGCTTTCTGTTGAGGGGCTAAAAACAAAATTATTTAAAACCTCTAGACCAAAATCGGCTTTGATAATTAATGAGGCTTGTGAAAAAGGATTCTTTCGTTTGGAAAAAACTTCAACTGATCAGCGAATAAAAAATATTATACCAACTGAGACTTTTATTAATGAGTTTAAACAATACCTTGCTACTTTAAAAAAGCTAAGCTATTAGCACCTAATTCAACAATCTCTTTAAGTTGATATCTTTTATATATAAAATTTAGTTATAAATATAATTATATTAATTACTTTTTAGAAAAAATAATGTTTTCATATGTCAACATTACCAACTAAAGCTAAGGTAGTAATCATCGGAGGCGGAATTCATGGCCTAAGTACAGCTTGGAAACTTTCAGAAACTTATAAAAATCCTGGTGACATTGTAATTCTTGAAAAAAAAGATACTGCAGCAGGTGCAAGTGGAATAGCTTGTGGTGTTATAAGAAATAATTATTTTCAACCAGCTATGAGAGAGTTAATGGCTCACTCTGTTTCAGTCTGGGAAAGTGATCCTAAAGCATGGAAATATAATGCTGTAGGGTATTTACAAATATCTCCAGAGGTTATGCACGAAGATGTTGCTACAATTTATGAGCAGCAAAAAGCTATTGGTTACGAATCAGAATTTATAGAGGGTGAAGCAGACTGTACTAAATATATGAAGGGAATGTTTGATGATTGGCAAGCACAAGGCATCACATCCATACTTCATGAGAAAAAAGGTGGTTATGCATTCAACAAGGCTTCCATAAAAGCTCTAGAAGAAAAATCTACTACAAATGGTGTTGAGGTTATTAAGGGTGTGACGGTTACAGGATTTAAAAGAGGGAGTAATAGCAAAGCTGTTACGGGTGTTGAAACAGATAAGGGAATTATTGAGTGCGAACAAGTAGTTGTTGGCGCTGGTCCTTGGGTTAGAGATTTTTGGAACATGTTAGATCTTCCAAAAGTTGCAAATATTAAAGGACAAGATGGAAAATTTCATAAAGAAGATATGTGGAAATATTGGATGCTACAAGAAGGTGTTATTGGTGTTGATAAAGATTTTTTAAGAATGAATGATGGTGGTCAGCCTCCTGTAATGCATGTTGACTCAACTGCCCCACTATATTCTGACACAACTAAAAAACTAATTACAGATGAACTTTGGGGAATTTATTATAAGCCAGACATTGAAGGTCTTGGTGTTCAGGGTGGAACATCTCCCTACATAGTTGATAAACATTTCGATAAAATAAATATTGATCCTTATGGACTTGAGTCTCCTGAATTTCAAACAACAGAATCATTTAATGATATGTGGTGTTCAGCTTTAGCTCATTGTCATAAAAGGTTTGAAGGTAAATCTGGTCTATATAGAAAAGGACCCTCTGGTGGTCTTGGATGTATGACACCAGATAATTTTCCTATATTCGATAGATTTTTAGAAAATGTTTACATGATAGCAGATGCAAATCACGGATATAAAATGATTGGTGTAGGTGAGCTTGTTGCACAAGAAATTTTGGGAACTGAAAGTGAATTATTAAAACCATTTAGATTCAACCGTTACGAGAAGGGTGAACTTCATCCAACTTCTAACAGTCCTTTCCCTTGGAGTTAAACTTCAAGCCTAGACACAAATAATTTTTTCAGTTACGGTTCCTTAAATAAAAATTCATTAGAGGGAGAAATAATGACAGATTTAGATAGACACGTTAGACAACCAGGTAGAGACAAATTAGTAAAGCAAGTTAGAGCTAAAATTAATGAGCTAGGTGTTGAATATATTTATTTTCAATTTATTTCTGTAACTGGAAGAGTTGTAGGTAAAGGTATTCCTACTGATCATTGGGAAAGAACTTGCGAAAAAGGATTTCAATTAGTTTACGGAGCTACAGCAAACTTATTTGTTGATCGTCATGGAGATTATATTGGTTATGGACCAGAAGCTAAAGAGCTAGTTGGTATACCTGATCCTGAAACATTTTGTCAGCTTCCATGGGATAAAAAAGTTGCAAGAGTCTTTGTTACTTGCTTTAGAAATAGAGAAGAAAGAGATAATCCGGGTGCACATTTAACATCAGATTGTCGTGGAAATTTAAGAATACATGCTCAAGAATTTAAGAAGAAACATGGCTACCAATTAAGAGTTGGAACAGAACCAGAAATGATGTGGTTAACTAAAAATGAAGATGGTTCACCTACTGGTAAAGGTTTTTCTAAACCTTATTGCTATCACATAGATCAATTTGAGTCGTTAAGACCAGTTTTCATGCAAGTCTTTAAATACGCTAGAGCAATGGGTTTTGACATGATTCAAGGTGATCATGAAGATGCACCGGGACAATTAGAATTAAACTGGATGTATGATGATGTTTTAAGAAATGCAGATAGACTTTCAACTTATAGACAAATTTGTGCACAGGTTGCTAGAGAATTTAATTTGATAGCTTGCTTTATGACAAAACCTTTTATGGGAGTGTCAGCAAGTGGTTGTCATACAAATATGTCTTTGTGGAAAGGTGGAAAAGATAAAATTAATAAATTATCTCATAAATCTATACCGGCGATGGATGATGTTTTTACTTATGTTGAAGGTGGAACTAATTATTTTATGCCAGACACTAATGATATTCAATTACCGGGTAAAATTGGATTAAAAGCAATTGGTGGAGTAATGAAGCATTTGGGCGCCTTAACAGCAATCGGTTCTTCAACCGTGAACTCATATAGAAGATTATGGGATACTGGTTTTTGGGCTCCTGTTTACGCTGACTGGGGATTTCAAAATAGAACTTGTGGATTAAGAGTATCTGCGCCAGGAAGATTTGAATATCGTTCAGTTGATTCAATGCATAATCCTTATTTAATGGGATCTGGGTTATTAAAATGTTTTGATGACGGAATAACAAATAACATTGATCCAGGAAAACCTGAGTCTAGAAGTATGTATGATGCTCAAGCTGCTGGAAAAATAGTTAAAAAACTACCAATGAGTCTTGGTGAAGCTTTAAACCGTTTAGCAGATGATGAGGTTATAAAATCAGCTATGCCAGATGAAATGTATAAAGTTTTCCATTGGTATAAAAATGATGAATGGGAAAAATTTTTAGGTGCAACAACACAGTGGGATCTAGATACGTATCTGGACTGCCTACCATAGTCTTTAATAAAAATAGGGGAAATATATGTGTGGAATAGCGGGATTAATTTATAAAGATAAATCAGTGAACATTGGAACTCAATTGCAAGGAATGCTTCAAGCATTAAAGCATAGAGGTGAAGATTCTACTGGCTATGCACTTTATGGAGATACAGATGGGAAAAATTTCATTATGCGGTTTAAGGTTGGAGAAAATGTTGGTGAAGGTAGTTCGTCAGTAAGTGAAGAGACTTCTGTTTATGATGAAAGAATTAAAATAGTTAAGTCACATATTTTAGGTATGGGTGCAAAAATTATTAAAGAAGAAAGAATACTTCCCTACTCTTTAAGATATGAGGTTAATTATGACGAAAAAGACTTAAGAGAGTTTTCTAGAAAAATCGAGAGCGTTCCTGGTGTTGAAATTCTTTCTATGGGTAAGTCTTTAGAGGTTATTAAAGATTTGGGTAATGCAAAAGACGTTTGTGATAGATATAATTTAGATAAAGTTGTGGGGACACATGCAATCGGCCATGCAAGGATGGCAACTGAATCTGGTGTAGATATTAAATCAGCCCACCCTTTTTGGGGATATCCATTTAGCGATGTGTCTGTAGTTCATAACGGTCAATTAACAAATTATTGGAATAATAGAAGAATGCTAGAAAACGAAGGTATGAGATTTATGTCTGAATGTGATTCAGAATTAATTGCAGTATATCTAGCAAAAAAATTGAGGGATGGTGCAACCCTTGAAGAAGGTATGAAAGATTCTTTAACAGGTCTTGATGGAGTATTTACTTACTTTGTTGCAACAAAAGACTCATTAGGAATGGCAAAAGATACAATGGCAGCAAAACCATTAGTTCTTTATGAGTCTGATAATTTAATAGCAATGGGATCTGAAGAAATTGCAATTAGAGCAATTCTTCCTCAAGAAATTGATACATATGATCCATATGATGGAGAGGTAAAAGTATGGCAAATTTAAAGACTACAGAGAAAAAAACAAAGTCCCAGTCAATGGGTATGCACACAGAAGTTTTAACAGGAAGAACTCAACAAAAGTTTTTTAATCCTGACGAAGGTGAAAATTTTTATTATTTTGGAACTTATGATGTGGATTTTAATAAAAGAACAGAGCTGGATGTTAAAGAAATGACCGCTCCAGAAGCTAATAAAGAAATTGATAATTTAATGAGCCAAGGTTTTGGAACAATTGTTATTAAAAACCCTCAAGGAAAACATAGTTTAGGTGTTGGTATTTTAAATAAATTAAACTTAATTTTTGAAGGAAGTTTGGGTTATTTTGGTATGGGTTCTTGTGATGGACCTACTGTTAGAATTAATGGTAGAGTTGGCTGGTCTTGTGCTGAAAACTTAATGGCAGGAAAAGTTGTTATAGAAAAAAATGCAGGATCGTGCTTTGGTGCCGCTATAAGAGGTGGTGATTTAATTTGCAAAGGAAGTGTTGGTGCAAGAACTGGTATTGACATGAAGGGTGGAACTATCATTGTTGGTGGTGATGCTGGAGCTTTTACTGGTTTTATGATGCAAAGAGGAAGAATTATTATTCTAGGTGATGTTGGAATAAATTTAGGAGATTCTATGTATGATGGAACAATATTCATTGGTGGAAAAATAGGATCATTTGGAAGTGATGCTGTTCCATCAGATCTTACAGACAGTGATCAAGATTGGTTAAAAAGAAAATTAAAAGTTGCAGAGATAGGTGAAAAATTTGATGTCAGTAAAATGACAAAAATAGTCGCAGGGAAAAAACTTTGGAACTATGATAATCTAGAACCTCATGAAAAGAAAGGAGCTATCTAATGGCTAAAAAGAAAGTTAAAAAAAATAGTAAAAAATTAAAAAAAACTAATGGAAGTGTTGGTGGTAAAGCTGATGTTCATGCACACGAAGAGGGCAAAAGAAACAAAAGTCTATTAGGTCACAACGCTATTTTTACTCCTGAAGTTATAGACGATATTCATATTAAAGCTCAACTTGGAAGATACAGAATGCGTGGAATGGCGTTAATGAAAAAAATTCCTACATTCGATGATTTAGTTTTTTTACCCGGAACTCTTACGAGATTTGTAATTGAGGGTTATAGAGAAAAATGTGAAACGAAAACTATAATCGGACCAAATTGTGAAAACCCAATTGAACTAGATATACCAGTATATATTACAGGTATGAGTTTTGGAGCACTTTCTTATGAAGCAAAAACTGCTTTAGCAAGAGGAGCAACAATGGCTGGGAGCGCAACATGTTCTGGTGAAGGTGGAATGATTCCAGATGAGAGAAGATATTCTGAAAAATGGTATTACCAATGTATTCAATCAAGATATGGTTTTAATCCTCATCATGCTCAACTAGCTGATGCAATTGAAGTATTTATTGGCCAAGGACAAAAAGTTGGAATGGGTGGACATTTAATGGGTCAAAAAGTTACTGATCAAGTTGCAGAAATGAGATCTCTACCATCTGGTATTGATCAAAGATCTCCAGCAAGACACCCGGACTGGTTAGGTCCAGATGATCTAGCTTTAAAAGTTGAAGAATTAAGACAACTTACAAAAAACAAAGTACCAATTCAATTAAAACTAGGTGCGTCAAAAGTTTATGACGATGTTCGTATGGCTGCAAAATGTAATCCTGACTCAATATTTTTAGATGGTATGGAAGGTTCAACAGGAGCTGGTCCTCACATAGCTGCTGCGAATACTGGTATCCCAGGAATTGCTGCAATCAGAGAAGCAAGAAGAGCTATTGATGATGTTGGCAAAACTGGACAAGTAACTTTAATTTATGCAGGTGGTGTTAGAGATGGTGCTGATATGGCGAAGGCTTTAGCCTTAGGTGCTGATGCAATAGCAATTGGTACTGGTGCTTTAATGGCTTTAAACTGTAATAAAGATATACCAGAAGCAAATTTTGAAAAAGAAATGGGTGTAAAGGCTGGGGAATGTTATCACTGTCATACTGGTCGTTGTCCAGTTGGTGTTGCAACACAAGATCCTAAATTAAGAGCTAGATTAAATCCTGATGATGCTGCATTAAGAGTTTATAATTACCTTCATGCAATGACATTAGAGGCTCAACTTTTAGCAAGAGCATGTGGTAAAACTAATATTCACTCATTAGAGCCTGAGGATTTAGCTGCTCTAACAATGGAATCATCTGCATTAGCTAAAGTTCCGTTAACTGGAACTAACTTCACTGTTGGTGTTGATAACTATCACAAAATATAAGAGGTAAAAATGGTTAAGAAAAAAACAAAAACAAAAGTAAAAAAAGAAAATCTAGGTGGAAAATCTAAAGAAACTGCTAGAGAAAAAATGATTGGGCAACATATCGGTTATAGATATGACGTTAACCTATTACCTGATTATAAGAAGATGACTCCATTCTTAAAAAAATATGTAGAGGCAATGGGATGGGATGATCTTAACTGGTTAGAAGATATTCATATGGGTTATGAAGAGGATAGACCTGCTGTATTTTGTAGAAATGCAAATGGTTGGGTTACAATTCCAAAATCAATCAAATTACCAAACAACCAACAAGACAGGGATATGATTGCAAGAGAGCTTTTAGTTAAGTTTCAAATGTCTAAAAAGCACCCTCTTGTTGATTTGAAAAAAGCTTACCTTAAGTTTTAGTACCTCAATCAAAGGTTGATTATTTTTTAAAACTCGTTGCAGTTACTTGTTTATTTAAGCAATGTATAGTTTGTCACGTCTCTATAAATTTTATAGTCTTTCTAAAAACTAATAGGAGAGAGATTATGGATGATCAATTAGGCGCTCTTACAGTTATATTTACAGAATTTTACTACTGGGTAACGGTAGTATTAATGTTCCTGATTCACGTCGGGTTTTGTATGTATGAAGTTGGAGCCTCACGATATAAACATCACCAACATACTTTAATGAAAAATACCATGGTAATACCATTAGTAACGGTAACTTGGTTTTTCTTTGGTTGGTGGATTTACTGGGCATTCCCAACAGGACCGGGAATAGCACCTTCAATAATGAATGAGAGTTCAGCATTAATTACTGACGAAAGTACTTTTAGTGCTAAATGGTATGTAGCAAATACTGAATTTATGGCTGTCAACTTAGGTGACCGTATAAGCGGAGTATTCTGGGCTGCATTCTTACTATTTTCATGGACAGCTGCTTCAATTGTTTCTGGAGCAATTATCGAAAGAATTACAACTTTTGCATTTGGTATTTTAGCAATTGCAATTGGTTCGTGCTTCTGGGTAATTGATGCTGCTTGGGGATGGCACTTTGATGGATGGATGCTTAAAATTTTAGGATATCATGACGCTTACGCATCAGGAGTAATTCACGCAATTGCGGGTGGATTTGCTTTAGGTGTTCTAATCGTTTTAGGACCTAGAATAGGAAAGTTCTCATCAAGTGGTGAACCAAGAAATATAGGGCCAAGAAACCCATGGCTAGTTACAGTTGGATTATTTTTAATCTATACTGGTTTCTGGGGATTTTATGCGGCATGTAATATACCGATATTTGATCTTGGACCTGAATATGGAATGGAAGGTGTAACATACTGGACAGCAACAAACATATATGTAACCCCAACTACACTGAGTGGAATAACCTATAACTTCTTGATGTCATTATCAGGTGGATTATTGGCTGGATACGTGGTCGCAAAAGGTGATCCATTCTGGACTTACTCAAGTGGACTAGCTGGGATCATCTGTGCATCTGCAGGTAATGATTTGTATCACCCGATACAAGCAATGCTTATTGGTGCGATCGGTGTTGTTATAGCATACAAAATGCATTACTGGGTTGAACGTAAGTTCAAAATTGATGATGCAGTTGGTGCAGTAGCCGTACATGGTTATGCAGGAGTTGTTGGTCTTATAATTTGTGGATTTGTGTTAAATGGTTACCCAGCATCTGGATATAATGTTGGAGCTATGTGGGACGGATCAACTTATGCATCAATCAATCCACTGGGACAATTCCTTGGAGCAATTATAATGTTCGGAGTTCTTGGAATGTTACCAGGCTACGTTATTGCTAGAATACTAAGCGCTTTTGGTAAATTAAGAATACCGCGTGAAGTTGAAATAGCAGGACTAGACTATGAAATAATGGAGGACGATAGAGAAGCTGAAAAAGCAGTCGCCTCTTCAACTAGGTAAAGGAGAAAAAATATGGCTACAGTTACAAACTGGATAGATCATTTAAGTGCAAAAGAGGTTGTCGGAGCAGTTTATCCGGGGGCCGGATCCACTGAAACTTTACTAGTTATTCTTGGTGTAGTTTTTTGGATTGGCTGGCATGTTATAACTGCTAGATCTGAGAGTGAAAAACTTTCAAGATTAGCAAGAAAAAGACATGGTGCTAATGATCATAAGAGCAATATTACCGACTGGTAATATTAACTAAAAATTTGGGCGCTACTTAATTGTGGTGCCCTTTTTTTTTACAAAAATTATACAATCATGGATAGAAATAATAACGAAGATCACAGACCAAGTAAGATGAGAGGTGTCGTTTTTCCAAAAGCAAAGTATGGAGTGATAGCGGCTATTATCATCATTGTGGTAGGAAATATTTTCTACTATAAAGATTTTCTACTGTCTCTAATAAAATAAACTTAAAAAAATTTATGTGTGGAATTGTTGGCATCTACTTAAAAACTAAAAAATTTGAAAAAAATTTAGGAAAGATGCTATCAGGCATGCTTAATAATATGGAATCTCGTGGACCAGACAGTGCTGGCTTTGCTATTTATAAAGATGAAAGTAAAAAAATCTACAAGTTTTCTTTATGTATTAATGATTTAAACTTTAATAGCTTTAAGAAAGAAATAACTAAAAAAATTAAAAAAGCTAAACTTACTCAAATCTCAGATCATGTAATTCTAAAAACTCTAGAGCAGCCAAAGAAAGTAATTGAAATAATTAATTCTAATTTTCCTAAAGTATCTATAGTTGGGTATGGTCGATCAATAGAGATATTTAAACAAGTTGGTAATCCCAAAGATGTAGTAAAAAAATTTAAATTAGATAGTTTTAGTGGCACTCATGGAATAGGCCATACAAGAATGGCTACTGAAAGTGCAATAACTACTGATGGATCTCACCCCTACTCGACTGGTGAAGATGAGTGTTTGGTTCATAATGGATCATTATCAAATCATAATAATTTAAGAAGAGAGCTCACTAAAAAAGGTAACGTCTTTAATTCTGAAAATGATACTGAAGTTGCCGCAGGATATGTTTCTAACAGTTTATCAAATAATAAATCTTTAAAAGATACCCTTACATCTGGTCTTAAAGATTTAGATGGTTTTTATACTTTTATTGCAGGAACTAGAAAAGGCTTTGCAGTTGTTAGGGATGAAATAGCATGTAAACCTGCAGTAATAGCAGAAACAAAAAACTATGTAGCAATAGCATCAGAATTTCAAGCCATGGCTCATTTACCAGATGTAAATAGTGCAAAAATTTTCGAACCTGAGCCTGGCATTGTTTATTCTTGGGGAAATTGATGAAATTAGATTTAAAAAAAAAGAAATTAAGAGAAATTAATAATACTTTACAAAATTTAGATAATAAAAAAAATGAAAGAGATTTTATAATTATAAATCCAGAAGGTAGTCACGCATTATGTGCTGGATTAAATCAGGAAATGAAAGTTTTAATTAAAGGCCATGTTGGCTATTATTGCGCAGGCATGAACCAAAAAGCACATGTAACAATAGATGGAAATGTTGGAACGGGTGTTGCTGAAAATATGATGTCTGGAACAGTACATGTTAAAGGTAATGCTTCACAATCTGCAGGTGCAACTGCTCATGGTGGGTTACTTGTAATTGATGGAGATGCTAGTTCAAGATGTGGTATTTCAATGAAAGGAGTTGATATTGTGGTTAAAGGTTCTGTTGGTCATATGTCTGCATTTATGGCTCAATCTGGAACAATGTTAGTTTGTGGTGATGCAGGTGAAGCTTTGGGTGATAGTCTTTATGAAACAGATATTTTTGTTAAAGGATCAGTTAAATCTTTGGGTGCAGATTGCATAGAAAAAAAAATGGAAAAGAAGCATTTAGATAAAATTTCAGCTCTTTTAAAAAAAAGCGAAATAAAAAATATTAAACCAGATAGTTTTAAGAGATATGGTTCAGCACGAAAACTATATAACTTTAATATTGATAACGTTTCAAGCTATTAATAATGTCAGATAATAAAAAAACTCATCCTCGTATATCATGGACTTTTGATGAATATACAAATTCAGAAATAAGAAGAGCAGCAGCAACTGGAATTTATGATATTAGGGGCGGAGGTTCAAAAAGGAAACTTCCTCACTTTGATGATTTGCTTTTTCTAGGTGCTTCAATGTCTAGATACCCTTTAGAAGGATATAGAGAAACTTGTAGTACAAAGGTGACTTTAGGAACACGTTATGCAAAAAAACCTTTAGAACTAGATATTCCTATTACAATTGCAGGAATGAGCTTTGGTGCATTATCGGGAAGAGCTAAAGAAGCTTTAGGACGTGGAGCAAGTATGGCTGGTACGTCTACAACTACTGGTGATGGTGGGATGACACCAGAAGAGAGAGGACAGTCTAAAAATTTAATCTATCAACTTTTACCTTCTAGATATGGAATGAATCCTGATGACCTTAGAAAAGCAGATGCTATTGAAATTGTAATAGGGCAAGGTGCAAAACCAGGTGGTGGTGGGATGTTATTAGGTCAAAAAATTAGTGATCGTGTTGCAGAAATGAGAACTTTACCCAAGGGTATAGATCAAAGATCTGCATGTAGACATCCTGACTGGACAGGTCCTGATGACTTAAAGATCAAGATTTTAGAAATAAGAGAAATTACAGGATGGAAGGTTCCAATATTTATTAAAGTTGCAGGGGCAAGACCATATTATGATACTGCTCTTGCTGTTAAAGCTGGGGCTGATGTTGTTGTTTTGGATGGAATGCAAGGTGGAACGGCTGCTACTCAAGAAGTATTTATAGAAAATGTAGGTCAACCTACTTTAGCATGCATTAGACCTGCCGTAGATGCACTTCAAGATTTAGACCAACATAGAAAAGTTCAATTAATTATTTCTGGTGGAATTAGAAATGGTGCAGATGTTGCTAAAGCAATGGCTCTTGGAGCTGATGCAGTTTCAATTGGTTCTGCTGCAATGATTGCTTTGGGAGATAATGATCCTAAGTGGGAGAAAGACTATAATAAATTAGGAACTACTGCAGGAGCTTACGATGATTGGCATGAGGGAAATGATCCAGCAGGAATTACAACTCAAAAACCTGAACTGATGAAACGCTTTGATCCTATTGCTGGTGGACGACGTTTATCAAATTATTTAAAAGTAATGACACTTGAAGCTCAAACAATAGCTAGAGCTTCTGGTAAAAATGACTTACATAACTTAGAGCCTGAAGATTTATGTGCACTTACAGTTGAATCTGCTGCTATGGCCAGAGTTCCATTAGCGGGAACTAGCTGGATACCAGGATTAAAAGACAAAAAATAGTATTGTTAAGATTAATTAACAGTTGTAAATTAAATAATAAACATGCCTAAAAATTTATCTAAAATTGCTAAAGCAAAAAAAATAAAATATTTTTTGATTAGTTTTGTAGATTTTTTTGGTGTCTTAAGATCAAAATTAGTACCAGCACAAGCGATTGCTGACATGCAAAAAAATGGAGCAGGTTTTGCTGGTTTTGCAACTTGGCTGGATATGTCTCCCGCAGATGGAGATATGTTTGCCCTGCCAGATCCTGGAAGTTTAATTCAACTACCATGGAATAAAGAAATTGGCTGGTTAGCTTCTGATTTATATATGTATGGTAAGCCTGTTAAGGCTTCACCTAGAGTAATGCTCAAAGAGCAAATTAATAAATTGAACAAAAAAAATTTAGTTATGAAATCAGGTGTAGAGTGTGAATATTTTTTAATATCAGAAGATGGTAGCAAAATTGCTGATACTAGAGATACACAATCTAAACCTTGTTATGATCAGTCCACTTTAATGAGGAGATATGATTTAATCAAAGAAATTTGTGATAGCATGATTACCATGGGTTGGAACCCATACCAAAATGACCATGAGGACGCTAATGGCCAGTTTGAAATGAATTGGGATTATACAGATTGTTTAACTACAGCTGATAGACATGTATTCTTTAAGTATATGGTTAAATCATTAGCTGAAAAACATGGTTTGAGAGCAACATTTATGCCAAAACCTTTTAGCAATCTAACAGGTAATGGCTGTCATGCTCATATTTCTTTATGGAATGGAAAAATTAATAAATTTTTGGATAATGGAGACAAATTAGGTTTGAGCAAATTAGCATATAATTTTCTAGGTGGAATTATGAAACTTACTCAGCCTTTAACAGCATTTTTTAATCCGACTATTAATAGCTATAGAAGAATAAATGCACCACCAACAAAATCAGGTGCTACATGGTCACCTAGTAGTATTTCTTATACAGGAAACAATAGAACTCATATGATAAGAATTCCTGATAAAGGTAGATTTGAATTAAGGTTAATGGATGGAGCAGTAAATCCTTATTTACTTCAAGCTGGAGTAATAGCCGCTGGTTTACACGGAATAAATAATAAAATAGATCCTGGTGAACCTTTATCTTGTAATATGTATACTGATCATAAAAATTACCCTAATTTAAAAAAATTACCTGACATAATTGAAGATGCATTGGATCAACTAGAAAATAGTAAAGAAATTAAGGAAGCATTTGGTAGTGATACTATTAAAAGCTATCTAAAATTAAAGAGATCTGAAATTAAAGATTTTAATCAAGAAGAAAAATTTGATAAAAAAAGCTCAGTAACTCACTGGGAAAAAAATAGCACTCTTGATTGTTAATAAATGAAATCAATCCTTCAGAAAGACCTTTGGTCCATTACATCTTTTTTAGAAAATAAAGAGTATAATTTTATTAAAGAAAATATACTCACTCAATTACCAGAAAAATTTATAGATGAAGCGATAGAGGCCATATCTAGCTGGGATAACTACGCTCCTACTCCACTAATTAGATTAAACAAATTAAACGATGAACTAAAATTTAAAAATATTTACTACAAGGATGAAGATAAAAGATTTGAACTTAAGTCATTTAAGGCGTTAGGTGGAGCCTTTGCTGTTTACAAAATTGCAAGTGAAAAAAAGAACATAACAGTTTCGACTGCTACAGCAGGAAATCATGGAAGATCAGTTGCATGGGGTGCGCAAAGGCTAGGTTTAAAATGTAAAATATTTATAAGTGAATTTGTTAGCGAGTCTAGAGCTGAAGCTATGCGTAATCTGGATGCTGAGGTTATTAGAGTTAAAGGGAATTATGACAATTCATTAAAGGAATGCATCAAACAATCAAATGCAAATAATTGGGAAATTGTACAAGATGTGTCTTGGGAAGGTTACAAAGAAGTACCAAAATCGATTATGGCTGGGTACACAATAATGGTTAAAGAAATTTTAGATGAAATAAACTCAAATTCAATAACACACGTATTTCTTCAAGCAGGTGTTGGGGGAATGGCAGCAGCAATGATTGCTGGCTTTGCAAAATTATCAAAAGATATCCCAAAGTTTATTACCGTTGAGCCAGAAAATGCAGACTGTGTATTTCAAAGCATTAAGAATAATAAACCTACAACTGTTGATATAAAAAAAGAAACAATAATGGGTGGAATGTCTTGTGGAGATGTTTCTAGTATTGCCTGGGAAATTTTAAAAAATTCTACTAACTGCTGCTTAACCATACCTGATGAAGCAATCTCAACTACTATTGCACTACTAGCAGAAAAATATTTATCTGATGAAAAAATAATAGCTGGTGAATGTGCTGTGCCAGGTATAATTGCGTTAATAGGCTCATTTAACAATAAAGAATACTTAGATAAGTTAGAGTTAAATGAACAATCAAATGTACTTTTATTTGGTTGTGAGGGTTTAACTGATAATGCAATGTACCAAAAGCTACTAAGCGATGGATTGCAAAAAATCTAAGTAAATATGACAAAAAAAGCTGTTGTTTGGATAAGAGAAGATTTTAGAATTGAAGATAATGAAGCCCTAGCTATTGCAACTCAAAATCATGAGTATGTAAATGCTCTTTATATTTATAACCCAAAAAATTTTGATAAAAAAAGAGAAGCTCAAAAATGGTGGATCTCTAAAGCTTTAGAAAATTTTAACCTAGATCTAAAAAAGTTAAATATTACATTGGAAGTTCAATTAGGTGATGAACTAGAAATATTGTCAAATATAAAGAAGAAAGATGATGTTACTGTTTATTGGAGTAAAGTGTATGAACCAGATGTAATCAATAAAGGTAAAAAGATAAGGGATCTATTCATTAAAAATGAAGTTCAATATAAATATTTTAAAGGGAATATTCTTGTTGAATTTCAGGAAATGACTAAAGATGATGGTACACCTTATAAAGTATTCACTCCATTTTGGAAAAAAACAGAACAACTTTACATCTCAAAAGTACCTTCTAAATTTATAAAAGTTAAATCAAAAGAAAAAAAAATAAATATATTTAAAAAATCAATTTCTTCAAAAGAAATTTTACCTAAAAAAGATTGGTATAAAAAATTTGAGAAATATTGGATACCATCTGAACAAGAAGCTAAAAAATATTTACAAGAATTAATAGATAATAGAATTGAGGGCTATGGTGAAGCACGAGATATTCCAGGTGTTAATGGAACCTCCAAGTTATCTCCTTTCTTAAAATTTGGACAAATACATGTGGAGACAATTTGGAAGAAATGCCAAAACATTAAAATTAAAAAAATGGGGTATAGAAAATATATTAATGAATTAGGGTGGAGAGAATTTTCTCATAGTTTAATTAATTACTTTCCCCAAATGCTCAAAGGCAATCTTAGAAAGGATTTTGATAATTTTCCTTGGGTTAAAAATCAGAAATTTCTTAAAGCTTGGAAAAAAGGTATGACAGGATATCCCATTGTCGACGCTGGGATGAGGGAACTGTACGAAACAGGATGGATGCACAATAGGGTACGAATGATTGTTGCTTCATTTCTTGTAAAGCATTTAAGAATTCATTGGAACGAAGGTGAAAAACATTTTAAAAATTGTTTGGTTGATTATAATGAAGCTAGTAACGTTGCCCAATGGCAATGGGTTGCAGGCTGTGGCGCTGATGCAGCTCCTTATTTTAGAATATTTAACCCTATTCTTCAGGGTGAAAAATTTGACAAAGAAGGAATTTATACGAAGAAATGGGTTCCAGAACTTAAAAACATGCCTAATAAATTTTTATATAAGCCATGGGAACTAGAAATCAAATACCAAGAACAAATTAAAGTAGTTGTCGGTATCAACTATCCAAAACCAATTGTAGATCATGCTCAAGCAAGAAATGCTGCACTAGATGCTTTTAAAACAATTAAGAAAAGCTAATCACCAAGGTAATGAAGAACAATCAATCTGTTTTGTTTCTCAATTCTATGCTCAAAAAGATATAACCCCTGCCAAGTTCCAAGTAATAATTCATTATTTTTAATACTCAAACAAATTTGATTGTTAGTTAAGGCAGATTTTATATGCGCAGGCATGTCATCTTTTCCTTCAGCTGTATGAGCATAAAGAGAATTATCCATTGGCACGAGCTTATTAAAAAAATTAATTAGGTCAGTTTGAACATCTGGGTCAGCATTCTCTTGAATTATTAATGAAGCACTGGTGTGTTGAATGCTTATATTGATAATTCCATTATTAAACTCATTATCATTAACCCATTGATTAGTTTGGCTGGTAAATTCATAAAAACATTGACCATTTGTATCCAATTCTAAATTGAAAAATTCTTGTCTCATATATTGTTATATTTGATAGATGTTAATTCATACAATCGACTAATGGTTCTTTTAAATATTTTTTTTAAATCTTCTGAGGAACTTAATAAATTTAACTGTAATTGAGACGATATCATTAATGGTATATTTTTTTCATAAAGAATATCAATTAATGTAATAAATCTTTGCTGTTGATTGGAATTATTAATATTAAAGATAGGAATATTTTCTATAACAATAAAACTACACACTTCAGCTATTTTTATATAATCCTCTGCTCCAATATTTTTAGAACATAGTTCTTTAAAATCAAAACGTGCTATTCCATTAAAATAATTCCTAATAATAAACTTTCTACTTTTAATAATTAAGGTCATTTCTTTACTAAGAAGATTTTTTGTTATTTTTCTAAAAAACTTATTAAGTTTAAAATTTGTTGTTTCATTTAGTGGATAAAAATATCTTTCATTTTTATTTTTCAAAGATTTTCTATAGTCTTCTTCGATAATTAACTTTGCTTGAACACATCTTTCTTTCATTATTTTAATAAAAGGAAGAAATTGATCTCTTTGTAATCCATCTTTGTAAAGATCATTTAATTTAGCATTTGATGTAAATAAAACTTTTATATTCTCATCAAATATCTTTTTGAATAAGCTACCCAAAATCATAGCATCTACAATGTTGGTGACCTGAAACTCATCAAAATAAATTAATCTAGATTTACTTTTTAATTTTTTAACAAATTTATCTATAATATTTTCTTGGTTATTTTCTTTATTTTTAAAAACAAAATCATGAAAACTAATCATAAACTCGTTAAAGTGAAATCTTTGTTTAGCTTTATCAAAATTTTGATAAAAGAAATTCAATATCATGGTTTTACCCACACCCACATCGCCCTGTAAATAAAATCCTCTTTTAGAATTTTTTTTAGTAAATATTTTTTTTAAAAGTGATTTATTGAAGTTCTGATTGTAAAATAAATTCAGCTCTTCAATTAAGTCTAGTTGATTGAGATTAATTTCTAAATTATTTTTTTTACAATAATTTTGAAATGATTTATTTAAATTCATTTTTTTGTTTTAAAATCTATACCATATTCTGACCTGGGGCCTTTTCTTAATCCAAAGGGTCCAGATATAAAAAGTGTAAGAGGTTTTGTTCCTGGTTTAAGATCAACTCTATGCAAATTATTTGCTGACCTAAAACCAAAATATCCAGGGGGTCTCCAAAATCTTCCAGTGTTTAATGTTTCCCAATAACCTCCCCTTAATATGACTGTTATGTAAGGAAATGTGTGATTATGAACACCTTCCCCATGATCGTCAGCTAACATTTCATGTATCAAAATATTAAAAGGAAACCATTTAGGCCTATGTCTTAATAAAACGTAGTATCTGTTCATCCAGGGTTTAGCTTTATTAAACTTTGAGTGAGAAGGTCCTCTATCTAAAACTACTTTTTTTCTACTAAATTTTTCTAGTAATCTTAAAAACATTATTAATCAAATTTAATAATAGCCTTATTTTTTATTATAAATAACATATTATCATTAATAAATGGTTTTGAAATTTTATTGCCATCAATTTTAATAATTTTTTCATTTTTTCCTGTTTTAATATCAATAATTAGTAGACGTCCATTTGATGTTGTTACAAAAATTTTATTGGTACCAATGGCAAAACCCACAGCATGCATTTGAGATTTTTTTTTTCTTTGAACACTTTCAGTGTGTCGGTAATGCGTATTAGTTTTCCTGTTACTTTATTCAGAAAAATTAATAAGCCTTCATTTGATACGCTAATAATAATATTATCATATAAGATAGGTTGTATTGATGAGTTAATTTTTTGTTGCCAATTTATATTCCCATTACTTGAGTCTACTGAAAAAAATTCGTTATTGTTATTAGAAAAATAAATTGATTTTTTATCAATAGTAAGATCAGAACCTTTAAGTGAAAAAGATTGAGCATATATATTGTTATTTTGTGTTGGTAATTGCCATATTAATTTACCTTTCTTGACATCAAGTGCGGTTATATCACCTATAGAGTTATTAAAATATACAATATTATTTTCAATTTTTACTGATAATTTTTTTTGTGATTTTATTAAAACATTCTCTGTTTTATAAGACCAGATTTTTTCACCCGTTTTAAGGGAATAACAGTGTAATATATTTTCATAATCAATTATGAAAAATTTATTATCATGTATTTTTACCTCAGAATTAAAGGGTGTTACGTTTTTTTTTGACCAAATAATATTTCCATTATTTATATTTACTGCATAAAATTTAGAAATACTATCTGCTACAATTAAAATTTCATCTTTATTTTCTAAAAATAATAATGGGTTAGATTTTTTTTCTTCTTTTGAATAATTATTTACAGTCCACACTTTTTCAGCAGATTTATTAAATCTAATAATAGAACCATTGCTGTCATAAAAAATTAAATCATTTTTGTAAAATATAATTTTTGAATTAATCTGATTAAAATTTTTAATTTTTGAAAGTTTAAATTTTGTAATTTTTGTTTTTTTTTCATCATAACTATATTGCTTAGGATTTTTTTTTAATTCTATTTGTAGTGTAGGATTTAATTCTTTTTTTATTATATTATTTGATTCAAATAATTTTTTTGTATTTTTTATTTTTACAATTTCTGTGTTTGTTTTTTTATTTTTTTTCCAAGCACTAGTTTTGTCATTTAATGAGCAAGCAGGTATTAATAGTAATATAAATAATATTTTTACTATAAATTTATTCACTTAAGTCTCTATTTAGTCTCTTTTGTGTCTCAACTTTAATTGAGTTGTTAGAATTGGGTAAAACTAAAATCTGGTTAAAAAACTCTTTAGCTTTTTGTTTTTCACCTTTTGAGTAAAAAAATTCTGCCAGTAAATATAATGCGTGCGATTTCCAAATACTTTCGGAATTAATCACTGGATTAAGTATTTTTAATAATTCATTTTCACTTACAAAGTCTGAATTAAACAATGCTTTTTTATATATAATTAAATTCTTGATTTCATTTTCAAGGTTTGTTTTTTCAATCAACTCATTAAATAATATATTTATCTCATCATTGTTCTCTAATAGATTATTGTCTAACAAGTGGTATAGGGCTAGTGGAGAATAAGTTGCATCATTGCTTTTTACAACATTAACCATTTCATCAATTTTTTTTTGTTTATTTTCAGGATTAAGACCTATTAATGCTAAGTTGTATTGATTTGCTAATTTAATTTTAGTTTTTTCTTTAGATTTTTCAAATGATAGATAGCCAATTATAATTACCAATATTACCAAAATGGTTATTATAAGTTTTTTTTTATTATTTATAAAAAAATTTTTTATTCTCTCATTTCTTGTGTTTGAATCTATGATTGTAATTTCTTCGTCCATTTTTATATCATATTCCTTAATACATACTGAAGTATTCCACCATTTTTATAATACTCTAATTCGTTTTTAGTGTCTATTCTACATAGAGTTTTAATTTTTTTAATATCTCCTGAAGTATATTTTATTTCCACCTGAACATGATCTGATGCATTTATACCCTCTTCTATTTTAAGAACTGTTATTAATTCTGATCCAGTTAATTTTAAGTTTAACCTATCGTTTCCTTCAGTGAATTGTAGTGGTAAAACACCCATTCCAATTAAATTAGATCTATGAATTCTTTCAAAGCTTTCTGCTATTACAACTTTTACACCTAATAACTTTGTTCCTTTGGCAGCCCAATCTCTTGATGATCCTGTTCCATATTCTTTTCCACCTATAACAGCAAGGTCTGTTCCTCTTTTTTTATATTCCTCTACAGCATTATAAACTGGCATCACTTTTTCTTCTGGATAAAGTTTTGTAAACCCACCCTCTGTTCCAGGCGCCATTTCATTTCTTATTCTAATATTTGCAAAAGTTCCTCTCACCATTACTTCATGATTGCCTCTTCTTGATCCATAGGAGTTATAATCTACTGGAAGTATTTGATGCTCCATAAAATACTCACCTGTTGGACTTTCTTTTTGAATATTTCCTGCTGGAGAAATATGATCAGTTGTAACCATGTCTCCTAAAATCAAAAGTGGTCTTGCGTCTTTAATAGGTTTAAACCCTTCTGGTTGATCTGGTAAATTTTCAAAGAATGGTGGTTTCTTTACATAGGTTGAACCAGAATCCCAATTATAAATACTTGTATTTTCAGTTTTAATTTCTTGCCACTGCTTAGGGCCCTCTGAAACATTTGAATACCTTTTAATAAACATCTCTGCATTGAGAGACTCTCTTAATGTATCTTCAATTTCTTTATTTGATGGCCAAATATCTTTTAAAAAAATATCTTTACCATCTTTACTTTTTCCTAAAGGCTCCTTGTATAAATCAAATTCCATATGACCAGCAAGTGCATAAGCTACTACAAGTGGTGGTGATGCTAAATAATTAGCTTTTATATGTGGAGATATTCTTCCTTCAAAATTTCTATTCCCAGATAAAACTGATACAGCATAAATATCCTCTTTGTCTATTGCTTGAACAATTTCTTCCGGTAAAGGTCCTGAGTTTCCTATACAAGTTGTGCAACCATACCCAACCAAATTAAAACCAAGTTTATCTAAAAATACATTTAGTCCTGCTTTTGCTAAATAATCAGTAACCACTTGTGAGCCTGGTGCTAATGATGTTTTTACCCATGGCTTAGTTTCTAAACCAAGTTCAACTGCTTTTTTTGCTAGTAATCCAGCTCCAATTAATACATTTGGATTGGATGTATTAGTGCATGATGTTATAGCTGCAATTAATATTGAGCCATCTTTAATTTCATAATCTGTTCCTAATACTTTGGAAACATGTTGCTCTTTTCTGCTAGTTGCATCCTCAAAAACTTTTTTAAATCCAGTAGATGCATCTGTTAATAAAACTTTATCCTGAGGTCTTTTGGGTCCTGAAATTGTCGGAACAACTGTAGACATGTCTAATGATAAAGTGTCTGTAAATTCAACTTGATCATTAGCCCACAAACCTTGCTCTTTTGCATACTTCTCAACTATATTTACTGTGCTCTCATCTCTTCCTGAAAATCTTAAATATTTTAATGTCTCATCATCAATTGGAAAAAAACCACACGTTGCTCCATATTCTGGTGCCATATTTGCAATTGTTGCTCTATCAGCAAGAGTTAAATTCTTTAAACCTTCTCCATAAAATTCAACAAATTTTCCAACAACCCCTTTATCTCTTAACATTTTTACGACTGTTAAAACTAAATCCGTTGCAGTAGTACCTTCTGGCATTTTATTTTTAACTTCAAATCCAATTACTTCAGGAATTAACATGGAAATTGGTTGTCCTAACATTCCAGCTTCAGCTTCTATTCCACCAACACCCCATCCAAGAACAGATAGGCCATTAACCATGGTGGTATGACTATCAGTACCAACTAACGTATCAGGAAATAAATAATCTTCATTTTGAAATTTTTCAGACCAGACTACTTTTGATAAATATTCTAAATTAACCTGGTGGCAAATCCCAGTTCCAGGAGGAACAATTCTAAAGTTATTAAATGCTTGTTGACCCCATTTTAAAAAAGAATATCTCTCACCATTTCTTTTAAATTCAATATCAACATTTTTTTCAAAAGAATCTTTATTT
Organism: Candidatus Pelagibacter sp. Uisw_113; assembly: GCF_047717815.1. Classification (GTDB taxonomy): domain Bacteria; phylum Pseudomonadota; class Alphaproteobacteria; order Pelagibacterales; family Pelagibacteraceae; genus Pelagibacter. The sequence goes on along the minus strand of NZ_CP159809.1, from coordinate 288,727 downwards.
GCTGATTTATCTACCTGTACAGAGTGATCAATAACTAGATCAACTGCAGAAAGTGGGTTGATTGTATTTGGGTCTTTATTTTTTTCTTTAACTGCTTCTCTCATGGCTGCAAGATCAGCTACTGCTGGTATTCCTGTGTAATCCTGTAACAAAACTCTAGCTGGTCTATAAGCTATTTCAGTTAATGATTTTTTTGTCTTCAACCATTCCTTAATTGCCTCTATTTGGCTCTTGGTAACAGATAAATCATCTTCATATCTTAATAAATTTTCTAATAAGACTTTAAGAGATTTTGGAAGTTTTGAAATTCCATCCAAACCATTTTTTTCTGCTTCTGATAAGGAATAATATTTGTACTCAGCATCATTTATACTGATAGATTTTAATGAATTATATGAATTTTTATTTCCTGGTTTCATTTAGTTTTAGATGTAGAACCCTATTATACAAACGATAAGTAGCAATGACATAGCATAATTAAATCGTTTAATAAAATTATTATTTGTAGCAAATTTCCTTAAAAACTTACCTAAAAATGTCCACGAAGTGATACTTAAAAATGCTGTTACGCTACAAACTACAATTACCCAAATAGAGTGATTCAAGTAGTTTTCCCCTTGTTCTACAAAATTTGAACTCAATGTAATTCCAGCCATTACTCCTTTTGGATTTATAAATTGAAAGATAAATTTATCAAAAAACTTTACTGGATTTTCTATTTTCCCATCTGAAGAAATTTTTGAAAATGAAATTTTATAAGCTAGATAAATTAAAAAAATTGTTCCAAGAACTCTGATAATTTCCTGAATAATTGGGTAATTTTTGAAAGTTGATATTAAAACAAAATTAATTAATATAATTAAAGTTGTATAACCAAAGCCAACTCCTAAGATTAATGGTAAAGTTTTTCTGATACCAAAATTAAAACCTGAGTAAGCAGCAACAGCATTATTTGGTCCTGGTGTAAATCCCAATGATAGAGAAATTCCTATTAATAATAATAATTCTGGATGCATAAAAAAATTAAGCTATTGAAAGACCGTTTTCAGATTCTTGAGATGGATGAACTAATATAACTTTTCCCTCTTTATCAATTGAACCTAAGATAAGAACCTGTGAAACTATTCCTGCAATATTTTTCTCAGGAAAATTACAAATTCCCACAACTTGTTTTCCTTTTAAATTTTCCTCATTATAATAATGGGTAATTTGTGCTGAAGACTGCTTAATTCCAATTTCTTTACCAAAATCTACTTCAATAACTAAAGAAGGTTTACGCGCTTTTTCATTTTTTTTTACAGATATTACAGTTCCAACTCTAACATCTACTTTATCAAAGTCATCATAGGTAATTTGTTCTTTCATATATTTAATATATAATGGTTGATAAATATGAGTACAGAAAATAATTCAGAGCTATTATATGATAATTCAGTTCAAATTTTAAAGGACTTAATAGCTTTTAAAACTATTTCAGGAGAAGATAATAGCTCATTAATTGATTATTGTGATGATATCTTAAAAAAGTTAGGTGCTACTTCTTTTAGAACTTATGATGATGAAAAAAAAAGAGTAAATTTATTTGCTACACTAAAAGCTAAAAATTCAAATAATAAGAAGCCAATTATTTTATCAGGTCACACTGATGTTGTTCCTGTGTCAAAGGGTTGGAGTTCTGATCCTTTTACTGCAACTATTAAAGGTGATAAATTATATGGGAGAGGCTCATGTGACATGAAAGGTTTTATTGCTTGTGCTTTAGCTTATGCACCTGTTTATTCTAAATCAAATTTAGATAGAGACATTCATTTTTCATTTACATTCGATGAAGAAACGGCATGTCAGGGTGCGCCTATACTAATAGAGGAATTAAAAAAAAGAGATATTAAGGATGGTATTTGTATTATTGGTGAACCAACTAATATGAAAATTATTGATGCTCATAAGGGATGTTATGAATACACAACATATTTTAAAGGTTTAGCGGGACATAGTTCGGCACCTCATAAAGGTGTAAGTGCTGTTGAATATGCATCACGATATGTAAATAAATTAATTGAACTTAGAGAGAAACTTAAAAGTAGACCACCTAAAGACTCTATTTTTGACCCACCTCACTCTACCCTTTCTATTGGTGGTGTGTTTGGTGGTATTGCTCACAATGTAATAGCAGACAAATGTCATGTTAATTGGGAAACACGACCAGTTGTTAAAGAAGATGGTGTATTTTTAAATCAAGAAATTGATAAGTATGCAAATAAAGTGTTATTACCTGAAATGAAAAAAGTTTTTCCTAATGCCTCAATTGAAAAAGATATTATTGGTGAAATAGTTGGGTTTGATAGAGAAGATAAGTCAGAAGCTTGTGAATTAATTTCAAGTTTGACAGGTGATAATTCTAGACAAGTTGTTTCATTTGGAACTGAGGCGGGCTTATTCCAAGAAATTGGCATTAGTACAGTGGTCTGTGGTCCAGGATCAATTGATCAAGCTCATAAAATTGATGAGTTCATTGTTTTAAATGAATTAAAAAAATGTTTAAACTTGCTTGATGGTATCAAGGTAGAGTCTGTTTCAAATTAATAAATTGTTAAACAATACAAAGTAAATTATAATTTTTATGTCTAAAAAAAATCCAAGAGATATGATTGGGTATGGCTCCAAAGATCAAAAAATTAAATGGCCTAATAATGCACGTATTGCTGTTCAAATAGTTTTAAATTATGAAGAAGGTGCTGAAAATTGCGTTTTAAATGGTGATAATAACTCAGAAGTTTTCTTATCAGAAATCATTGGTGCTCAGCCTGTAAAAGGTAGACATATAAATATGGAGTCTCTTTATGAGTATGGTTCAAGAGCAGGATTTTGGAGATTACATAAACTATTTCAAGAAAAGAAAATTCCAATAACAGTTTTCGGAGTAGGTATGGCTTTAGAGAAAAATCCTGAAGTTTCTAAAGCTATAATAGAAGCTAATTATGAGGTTGCATGTCATGGGTGGAGATGGATTGACTATCAAAATATTAAAAAAACAGAAGAAAAAAAACATATGAAGCTTGCTATTCAGGCTCATACAAAAATTTTTGGAAACAGACCTGATGGTTGGTATACAGGTAGATGTAGTCCTAATACTAGAGACCTAGTTATGGAAGATGGTGGTTTTTTATATGATAGTGACTCGTATAGTGATGACTTACCATTCTGGGAAACTAGAAATAATAAAAAACAATTAATTATTCCTTATACTTTAGATAATAACGATATGCGATTTGCAACCAATCAAGGGTTTAATACAGGTGATCATTTTTTTTCTTATCTAAAAGATAGCTTTGATGTTTTATACGAGGAAGGAAAAACAAACCCCAAGATGATGTCAGTAGGATTACACTGTAGATTAATTGGAAAACCAGGTAGAATTCAATCTTTAAGGAAATTTCTAGATTATATTCTTAAACATGAAGATGTGTGGATATGCAAAAGAATTGATATAGCTAAACATTGGATTAAAAACTATTCTAAATAATGTCAAAAAAAATTGTTTTTATAAATGGTCTTATTGATTTAGCTCAACCTAGATTAGGCACTAAGGTTATATTTAAAACCGATGACTTTTTTGCTTCAGCTAATAGAATTATTAATCCCTTGCCAGCAATTTTTAAAGATGGATTGTTTGATAAAAATGGTAAATGGATGGATGGATGGGAGTCTAGAAGAAAAAGAACTAAAGGGCATGATTACATAATTTTAAGATTAGGAAAACCTGGTTCTATTAAAAAAGTTGATGTAGATACATCACACTTTAATGGAAACCAGCCAGCAATGATTTCTATTGAAGGAACAAACTCAAGTTCAAATAAAATAAGTCAATTAAAGTGGGAACCACTACTTTCTAAGAAAAAAACTAGAGCAAATAGCCATCACTTCTTTACTGTAAATAGTAAAAAAAATATTACACATATAAAATTTAATATTTTCCCAGATGGTGGGGTTGCTCGATTGAGATTATTTGGTTCAATTGCTAAATCTAATAAATTAAAAAATAAGAAAATAAATCTTGCATCACTATTAGATGGTGCTTCTGTTATTGCTTGCAACAATGAGCACTTTGGTAAAGCTGAAAATATTTTAGCCCCAGGTAAAGCTAAAAATATGGGGGATGGATGGGAAACAAGGAGAAGACGTAGTCCAGGATTTGATTGGTTAATATTAAATTCTATAGATGGAAAAGAAATTGATAAAATTGAAATTTCTACTCATCACTTTAAAGGTAACTTTCCAAGCTATTGTTCTCTGCAAGCTGCTTATTTGCCAACAATAAAAAGCTCTAAACAAATTTTAAATTCCTCAATCAAATGGAAGTATTTATTAAAAGATGCAAAATTATCCCCTAATAAAGTGCATGTTTTTAAAAATAATCTAATGAAAAAAGATAAAATTAATTTTATAAAAATTAATATTTTTCCAGATGGTGGGATATCTCGATTTAGAGTTTATGGAAAAAATGTATGACTAACTGTGTGATCAAACCAAAGCCTATTAATAAAGAAAATTTTAAAAAGTTTGGAGATATGATTACAACAGCTGATATTAAGCCGATTGAAATTAACGAAGGTTATGCCAAAAGATTTGATGGAATAGCTAACTTAGATACTTCAAAAGATAATGGAGAAACTACTATTAGTATTTTTTCAGCTCTAAAGAGATCTTTTCCAATGAAAATTGATATGATGGAAAAACATCCTTTGGGAAGTCAAGCCTTTATACCAATGAAACAAACTACTTTTTTAGTACTTGTTGCACCTGAGGGCAATAAACCAGATCTTAATAGAATTGAAGCTTTTATTGTTCCTCCAGAAATAGGTGTCAATTACAATCCGGGTACTTGGCATTTTCCTCTAATAGCCACAGAAGATATGAATTTTTTAATAGTTGATAGAAAAGGTTCTGGAGATAATCTTGTTATTGAAAATATAGAAAAAGAAGAAATAATCCTTAAATACTAAAACCCGCCGCAATAATGCGACGGGTCTTTTTTTAACTATAGAGTTGTTTTATGACCTTTTAGATATTGCTAAGTGAACTACAGCACCCAATGATGCTCCAATTATCCAAGCGTATCCTCCTCCACCACCTAAGTTAGCAAAGAAATCATCTAAACCTAAAATCAAGATGTTTGGCCATACAGAACCAACGGCAACGTAACCTGAAATAATCCAAGCCAGCATTCCCTTGTAATTGAAACCACCATTGTAATGATATTGTCCACTGGAACTATCATCAAACAATGCGTCTACATCAATTTTTTCTTTTTTGATAATGTAGTAATCAACCATCATGATACCAAATACAGGCGCAAGAATTGCTCCTAAAGTATTAACAAATGGAAATAAACCCATTTGAGTAATAACAGCAACCCACATACCACCAATAATAAAACCAAAACCAGCTGTGATTAACCCACCAGTTTTAAAGTTAATTTTACTTGGCATTAAATTGGCTAAGTCATACGCAGGAGGTATAAAGTTTGCAACCATATTTATTCCAACTGTCGCTGCAAAAAATGCAAATGCAGCAATAATTGTTAATCCTAAGTTGTCTACTTTAGCAACCATCTCTGTTGGACTTGATACATATTCACCAAAAATTGCGATTGTACCACCAGTAATCATCAAGGTAATGAAAGAGAATAAAATTACGTTTCCTACTAATCCCCATAGGTTACCTTTTCTCATTTCATCTTCATTTTTAACAAATCTAGCGAAATCACCAAAGTTAATTACAACTGCAGCAAAGTATCCAACCATAATTGAAAATACAGCAATGAAAGCTCCTATTGTTCCTAGACCTTCAAAGCCACCAGTTCGTTCTCCACCAGAAAATATAGTTCCTACTTCTGAAAAAAGTCCTCCACCGGCTTTAACCCAAATAACGATCATTAAAAAAATCATTACTGCATAAACTGCTGGTCCTGAAAAATTTAAAAACTTTTTGATAAGATCTACACCTTGCCAAAATAGATAAACTTGGAATGCTGATACAAATATGAAAGAAACCCACATTACACCTGTCATACCAAGAAGCATAACCTCACCTTCTATTCCTGTAACACCAGTAATTAAAAGTGCTACTGCAGTTGATGCAGCATAAGTTTGTGCTCCATACCAAAACATTGCAACAAGACCTCTAGCCATTGCTGGAAAGTTTGCTCCAAATACACCCATACTTACACGAGCAAATACTGGATATGGTATTCCATGTTTTACACTTGGTTTACCTGAAAGATTGACTAGCCACATTATAAAAAATCCTGCAAGAATTAATGCAGCAAATACAGCCCAACCATTTAGTCCTGATGCTAAAAATAATGATGCTGCCAAAGTATAACCAAATAAACTTTGAACATCATTAGCCCATACGTTAAAGATTTCGAACCATCCCCAATTTTTTTTACTACTTGGAGTTGGAGCTAAATCTGAATTGTAGAGTTTTGACGATCTACTCATATTATTTCTCCCTATTTTTTTTTTGTTGCTTTTATTAACCTTAAATAGTTACGGCAACATTAACTGCGACGTTATGGATTATGAAAGCTATGTATACAATAAATTAGTACAACTTCAGGTTTTTAGAATTAACCAATAGAAATAAGGCTCATTTAACTATCAAAAACCTATTATGAACAGTAATTTAAGTTAAATTAATCGTTCCAACCACTTACTACTTTAACTTCTAGATATTCTTCTAGGCCTAATTTTCCAGCTTCTCGACCAATTCCAGAATGTTTGTATCCTCCAAAAGGAGCGTCTGGAGCTAAACCAGCACCATTAATATCAACCATTCCTGATCTTAATTTTCTAGCAACACGATTGGCTTTTTCTTGATCTTGCGTTTGAATAAAATTTAACAATCCATAAGGAGTATCGTTTGCAATTTCGATTGCTTCTTCCTCTGTTTCAAAAGGTATAATTGATAAAACTGGTCCAAATATTTCTGTTCTTGCAATTTGCATTTTGTTATTAACATCTGCAAATGCAGTAGGCTTAACAAAATAACCTTTGTCTAATCCTTCTGGTTTGCCAGTTCCGCCAGCTACTAATTTGGCTCCTTCGTCAATACCGACTTGAATTAACGCTTGGATTTTATCAAATTGAGCTTTTGAAACAACAGGTCCAATATGATCACCTTCTTTTGTTGCAACATCAACCTTCATTGAGTTAGCAAAATTTTTTACTCTTTCAACAGTATCTGCATAAATTGATTTTTCGACCAACATTCTTGTTGGGGCATTACAAGATTGTCCCGAATTTCTAAAACATCTAAGAGCACCTCTTTCAACAGCTTTTGCATCTGCATCTTTAAATATAATGTTTGCTCCTTTTCCACCAAGTTCAAGACTAACTCTTTTAAAATCGCTTGCTGCATTTTGAGAGATTAAAGCACCTGCTCTAGTTGAGCCTGTAAATGAAACCATGTTAACATCTGGGTGACTGGTTAATGCGTTTCCAGTAACTGCACCATCTCCATTTACTAAATTGAACACACCTTTTGGTAATTTAATTTCGTCAATCATTTCTGCTAAAATCATCGATGATAATGGAGCTATTTCAGATGGCTTAAGCACCATTGTGCAACCTGCAGCAATAGCTGGTATTACTTTTAAGCAAGTTTGATTCATTGGCCAGTTCCATGGAGTAATTAATGCACAAACTCCTTTTGGCTCATGTAAAATATTATTATTAAGAGCGTGTTCTCCCAACTTTGCTTCAAATGTATATTCTTTTAGAACTTTTATATAAGATTTTATATGACTAGCTCCAGTTCCGGCTTGTAATTGAGTTGAAAAATCAATTGGAGCCCCCATTTCAAGAGTTATAGCTTTAGCCATATCAGCCCATCTCTTTTTATAAACAACATACAGGGCTTCTAAATATTTTAATCTTTCTTCTTTTGTTGAAAATGCCCATGTTTCAAAAGCTTTGCTTGCTGCGCTTACTGCATCATTTACATCTTCTACTCCACCTAAAGATATAACCGCACAGTCCTCTTCGGTTGACGGGTCTGTTACTTTAAAGTCATTTGGTTTTTTTGGGGAAACCCATTCACCATTGATATAAAAAATTTTCTTGTCTAGCATTTTCAGAAACTATCCTTTCTTTATGATTTTGCAAATAAATTTGTTAGTTCATAAACAATGGTTGCTGCAGCTAATGAAGTAACTTCGGCATGATCATATGCTGGAGAAACTTCAACCACATCAGCAGAAACAAGATTTAAACCAGACAGTCCTCTTAAGACATTGACCATCTCTCTTGTGGTCATACCAGCAATTTCAGGTGTACCTGTACCTGGGGCAAAAGCTGGATCTAAAACATCTATATCAATAGATAAATAAAGTGGATTGTTACCAACTCTTTTTCTAATTCTTTCAGCAATTTTATCTGTGCCTTGTGTTTGAAACTCATCACAGTGAATAATTTTAAAACCAAATTCTTCATCATTTTTAATGTCATCTCTGCTGTAAAGAGGGCCTCTAATACCAACATGCATTGAAGCATCATCTAAAAATAAACCCTCTTCTCTTGCTCTTCTAAAAGGAGTTCCATGTGTATAAGGAGCACCAAAGTAAGTATCCCATGTATCTAAATGTGCATCAAAGTGTACTAAAGCAACTGGGCCATTACATTTTTTATTAATTGCTCTTAATAAAGGTACTGCAATTGTATGGTCACCACCTAGGCTAATTATACCACCAACTTTATTCAGTAAATCTGTTGCTCCAGCTTCAATCTGTTTTATCGATTCATCAATGCTAAATGGATTACAAGTTATATCTCCAGCATCAGCAACTTGTTGTACTTTAAAAGGTTCAACATCATAACTTGGATGATAATTAGTTCTTAAATGTCTCGATGCTTGTCTAATACTCATTGGTCCAAATCTAGCTCCTGGCCTGTAACTAGTGCCAGCGTCAAATGGAATTCCAACAATTGCTACATCACAACTTTCAACATCTCTTAATTCTGGCAGTCTTGCAAATGTAGATGGTCCAGCAAATCTTGGGACTTTAGTTCCACTAATAGGTTGAATTGGGTTTTTATTTCTTTCTTTTTTCATTTATAAATAAAATGTACCACATTCTTTGATAATGGAATATCTTCTATCTTTATAATTATGAACTTAATAAGAGCCATTTTACTATTAATTATTTTTATTACTCCGTTAAAAGCCAATACTATTTATAATCTCATCAAAATACCCAACTTAGAGATTTATGAAATAAATACTAAAAATAAGCTTAAATATTTTTATGCCGTCAGACCTTTTAGGCTAGGTACTCAAAAAAATATTGTTTGTTCAAATTCAAATAAAAGAGATTTAGAGGTGAAATATAAAATTATTCATAAAAATCTTAGTAGATATTCTTATGATTTTTTAAAAAAAATTAATCTCAAATATATTGTTATGTGTGAAAATTTATCAATTTCAGAATTATATACAGCTGGTATTCCAGATAATGTAATGAAAACATTAATACTGGATATTAAATTTAATGAAGATTACTTTGAAAGAATAATCCATCATGAAGTTTTTCATGTAATGCACCTTCAGCACAAAGAAGTATTTAATGAAAAAGAGTGGATTAAATTTAACAATTCTAACTTTAAATATGCTGAATGTTCTACATGCACAAAAAAAATAAGCTTAGAGCAATACCAAGAAATAAAAGGTTTTTTCACAGAATATTCTAAGTCAACAGCTTCAGAAGATATGGCAGAAGTTTATTCACATATGATCTTTTTAAAGGAAAAAGAAATTAACCAAATTCGTAAATCAGACCCTATTTTAAATAATAAAATTTCATATATTGAAAATAGAATAAAAGAAATAGACAATTCTTTTACATTTTAATGATAAAAAAAATTAGAGCTTCTACATCAGAAAAATTTATTTTTACTTTTTTAATTTTATTAGGAGTCGCTACTTTCTGCACATACTTCATAGTTAAAAATAAATGTTTATTTGTCAAAAATATTGATCCAAAAAATATTACTTTTAAAAAACCAAACAATATAGCAATTTTAGATGCACCTTGTGGAAATGTGATTATAGAACTTTATCCAAATACTTCACCTAATGCAGTTCAAAGATTTGTAACTTTAATTAGATCCAATGCTTATGAAAATATTGCCTTTCATAGGGTAATTGAAAATAAACTTATTCAGGCTGGTGACCTAGAGTTTGGAAAAAAAGGAAATTTAGATTATGGAAAAATTGGTACTGGAAAATCAGGTTTAGGTACAATTAAATCAGAGATCGATAATAACTTTAATTACACCAAAGGTAGTGTCGGATTAGCTCGAACATTTAAGAACGACACTGAAGATAGTCAATTTTTTATAATCTTACAGGATGAGCCATTATTCGAAGGTGAGTATACACCTGTTGGTAGAGTACTTTATGGGTTAGAAGTCCTAAAAAAAATCAAACATGAAAGACGCTCGGAGTATATATTGAGACCTGATTTTATTAATACCTTTAAAATGTTAAATTAAGTTATCTAAAAGCTCTAATTAATTATCATAACCACTTAAATTCTAGCTAACCTGACATACTGGCAATCTAATGTAATTTTATTGTAAGTTTCATTATTCTCAAATAAGGTTTTGGATGTAATTATACAAAACAATTTTACGAAGAATAGCAGATGACTAAAGAGAGAAACTTTACCAAGATTAAAAGGCCTAAAAATTTAAATACTATATATGGGCTACCCCCAGAATCCTATACTGATGATGTTTTTTGGAAAAAAGAATGTAATACAGTTTTATCTGATGATTGGTTATTTGTTGGTCTAGTTCATGAACTTAAAAATCCTGGTGATATAATTCCTTTATCCATTGCAGGTAAGCCTATATTTCTTGTTAAAGATCTAGAAAACAAAATTTCTACTTTTCATAATGTGTGTAGTCATCGATGTTTGAAACTGGTTGATGAAAAAAAGAATGTAGGAAAAATTATTAAATGTCCTTATCATGCATGGAGCTATAACTTAAAAGGACAATTAAAGGCTGCACCACATATAGGTGGTACAAATCAACATAAACCTGAAGGTTTTGATCTTTTAGATCATGGATTAAAGCCAATCAGAACTCATATTTGGCATGATTGGATTTTTATAAATTTTAATGGAAAGGCAAAAAAATTTGAAGACTATGCTAAGCCACTTATAAAAAGATTTAATGATATTGATTTAAAAAAATTAAATTACGTCGCGACTTTAGATTTTGGTAAAATAAATACTAATTGGAAATTTCTTATTGAAAATTTTATTGAGCCTTATCATGTTCAATTTGTTCATAAAAAAACAACAAATCAACCATTAAAAGATCATTACACCTTTGTTGATGGTAAGTGTTATGGAAGTGGTGTTGATGTTGAGCAAGAAGATGAAAAAAATTACAATGCTTTATCTGTTACCTCAAGATACTTATCACTTTTTCCAAATTTTATAATGGGGACTTATTATCCAAATCAAGTTGGTGTTTATTTAAATATTCCCATAAGTCCAGGTATAACATCACAAAAAAGAATAATCTATACTATAGATAATAAAGTGATGACTAAAAAAGAAATTCAAGCAACTAAGGATATTTGGTGGAACGTTCATAAAGAAGATCATGAAATGTGTGAAAGATTACAAGAAGGTAGATCTTCTCCAGCATCCCATAATGGTGGGCTTTTATCTCCTGTATGGGAAAAAGGAGTTCAAGCATTTCAAAAACTTATAATTAATTCTATTAGAAAATCTTTTAAAATAACAAGAAGAGTAAAAAATGTCTAAAGAGATTAATCTAGAGGGTTACAGACTTGCTCACACTATGATCAGAGTTAAAAATTTAGAAGCATCGTTTAATTTTTATTGCAAAACTTTAGGGATGAAAATTTTAAGAAAAACAGACTATCCGGAGGGGAAATTTACCAATGCTTTTATTGGTTATGGACCTGAAACAGAATCACCTTGTTTAGAACTAACCTGTAATTGGGACCAAAAAGATGATTATGACAAAGGTAATGGATGGGGACATGTTTGTATAGAAACACCAGATGTTTACAAAGCTTGTGATGATCTTGCAAAATTAGGAATAAACATTACCCGTAAACCAGGTCCTATGAAACATGGAACTAGAATAATAGCTTTTTGCGAAGATCCAGATGGATACAAAGTCGAGTTAAATGAACCAGTAAAAGTATAAATAGAAAGGGAAGATAAATGTCAAAAAAACCACAATTATATAAATTTAAAGATATTGAAAATAGACTTCATACTTTAGAGCCAGGAAAAAGTTACATTAAGCCTTTTGTGACCAGCAAGGTGAGTAACACAATGTGTGGAGGTTTAAATTTTTTAAACAAAGCTTCTATACCATGGGATTTAACTTGTGATGAAATTATCTATTGTATGACAGGAACTTTTCGCCTTACATGTAATGGTGAGTCTTATATTTGTAACCCTGGAGATGTGCTTTATATTCCAAAAGATAATCATATTGCTTATGAATGTGATGAAAAGTGTGTAATATTTTACGCTGCTTATCCTCATGATTGGAAACAACAAGCAGGTATTACATTCGTACCAGGAATAGACCCTGAAGATATGCCTCAATAGTAAAGCTAAAGGAGATCAATATGAGCAAGAATGAAAAAATTTATTATGAAAACTTTAAAGATGCAGTTGAACGTAATAGAAAAAAAATACCTTCTGTTCATAAAAAATTAAAAGCTGCTGGTGTAAAGTATGTTTTATCCAGCTGGATTGATCTCCATGGTATACCAAAATCAAAGCCTGTACCAATGACTGATTTTGAACCATTATGTTTGGGTAAAGGGCCTCAGTTTGCTGTTCATTCAATTTCTTTTGTACCTGAGCTTACTCCTGCAGACTCTGATCAGGTCATGTTACCAGATTTAGATGCTGTTTATATTTGTCCATGGGACACTACTACTGCTATTATTTTTGCAGATCTTTTTTGGGAAGATAAACCGTATAACGTTTGTCCCCGACAAGCTTTAAAGCGTGCTATGCAAAAAGCCCAAGATGCTGGATATAAAGGAATGGCTGGGATAGAGCCAGAATTTATTGCAATGAAGTATGATGAAAATGGCGAGCCAGTTAAAGCCATTGATAATGATCCAGCTAAAGGTATCAGGCCTCGACGGCAGGCTTTTGGTTACGATGTAGAACACACATTAGATTCAATGCATTTTTTAAAAGAACTAATAGATATTTTAAATGATCTGGGCTGGATGATACATGATGTGGTTGCAGAGGGAGCTTACTCTCAATTTGAATTAGATTTTCATTATACAAACCTTTTAGAGATGGGAGACAGGTTAGTTTTCCTTCGAATTCTTTTAAAAGAAATAGCTAAAAAAAATAATATGTTTATTACCTTTATGCCAAAACCTACTATAGGTGACTGGAGATCAGGAGCTCATATTAATTTTTCAATGGTAGATAAAAATGGAAAAAATGTATTTGATGGTGGAAATAAATGGTCTAAAGAATCGATCTTTGCTGTTGGTGGATTAATGAAACATGCTGAAGCAATAACTTCCATTACGTGCTCAACTGTAAATTCATACAACGGATTAGTGCCAAGAGTTGGTGGTTTTGAAGGTGGAACTGTAACTTGGGCTCCAACAAACATTACTTATGGACATAATAATAGGTCTGCACAATTTAGATTACCTCAAAATAGATATTGTATTGAAAATAGAGCAGCAGATATGACAATGAATGTTTATCTTGCACTTTCGATAACAATTTCAGCAGCAATTGAGGGAATTGAAAATAAGATACATCCAGGAGAGCCTACTGATCAGGATTTATATAATATGTCTGAGAGTGAATTTAAAAAACTTGGAATTAAAAGACTTCCAAGAAATTTATTAGCTGCAATTGAAGCTCTCAAAAATGACAAATTGACTGATGAAGTTTTGGGTCCCGTAATGAAAAAATCGTTACTTGCCTATAAAAATGATGAATGGGAAAGATATCATCAGGCAGTTACAGATTGGGAAGTAAAAGAGTATCTTAGACTTTATTAATGAAAAAATATCAGGAGTTTAACTTAGGAAATGTTAAACTTTTATCTGGCAAGATTTTAAAGTCAGCTAAATTAGTTTATAAAACTTATGGCAAACTTAATAAAGATCAATCAAATGTAATTGTACTTCCAACCTTTTATACAGGTACTCATATTCGTAATGAAGGTTTTATTGGAAAAAATAGGGCAATAAATCCTAATAAATATTTCATTATTTCAATAAATATGTTTGGTAATGGTCTTTCAACCTCACCAAGTAATAGTGATAAATTACAGCATGGTTCTCAATTTCCCATAATAACACTTTGGGATAATATTTATTGTCAGCATAAATTGATAAATGAAAAACTTAAGATAAAAAAAATTGCATTAGTGACTGGTTGGTCTATGGCGGGTTGTCAGTCATATCAATGGGCCGCTCAATATCCTGACATGGTTAAATCAATTCTTCCTTTTTGTGCATCTTCGAAAACCTCAACACATAATCATGTATTTTTGGAGGGTGTTAAAGCTGCATTAACAGCAGATGTAAATTGGAATAAAGGCAAATATAAAAAACAACCTATTGCAGGGTTAAAAGCCTTTGGACGTGTATATGCCGGTTGGGCCTTCTCTCAAGATTTTTATAGAAAAAAACTTTATAAGAAATTTGGTTTTACGAATGTAGAAGATCTACTTAAAAATTGGGCTAACAATCATGCAAAAAATTGGGATGCTAATAACCTTTTAAGTAAATTAAAAACTTGGCAGTTAAATGATATTAGTAAAAATCCAATATATAAAGGTGATTATATTAAAGCGCTTAAATCAATAAGAGCAAAAACAATTTTAATGCCCTGCAACCAAGATTTATATTTTAGAACAGAAGAAAATAGATTTGAAAAAAGATTTATTAAAAAATCATTATTAAGGCCTGTTGACTCACCTTATGGGCATTGTGTAGCAAATCCAGGTAATGATAAGAATTTTCAAAGAAAATTAGATCAAAATATTACTGAACTGCTAATTTAGTTAAATAAACTAATTAAAAACACTATTAAATTACAGGTTGTACCCAATATAGACACTATAAAGCTTTTTGTATGAAGTAAAATCAATCAAAATGTATTTATGAAAAATCAGCTTGAGAAAAAGCTTAAGAAAATAAATACAGACAGTAAGAGTTTGCTTAAAAGCTCATTAAAAATTCTTAAAAAAATAAACTTAAATAAGTTTAAAAAAATCAAATCATTTTCTTTAACTGAAAAATTTAAAGATTTCAAAAAAAATATTAAACTAAAGGAATTAAATAGAATCAAATTATTAAAAGAAGAAAAAATTAAAGAATTAAAAAAAGAAAAGTTAGAACAAGAAAAACAAAAAAATGAAGAAATAAAGTTAATTAAACAAAATGAATTAAATCTAATAAAAGAAGAAAAACAAAAAATAGAGGCACAAGAAAAACTAAAAGTAAAAATTATAAAACAACAACAGCAAATTGAAACAAAAAAGATTAAACTTGAAGCTCAAAGAATCAAAGCCGAAGAGCAAAAACTAAGAGATGAAGAAGAAGAAAAAACAAGACAAGATAATTTAAAATTAAAAGAAGAAAAACTAAGATTAGATTTTTTTGAAAAGCAAAGAATAAGACAAGAACAACAAAGGGCCAAAATTGAAAATGATAAATTGATAGCTCTTGAGAGACAAAATGCCCGTAAAGCTAAACAGAATATAAAAGATGAGGAAGAAAGATTAAAGAATATTGAGATTGAAAAACAAAAAAAAGATGCGCAAAAATTAAACGAAGAAGAACATAAATTAAATTATCAAAAACAAAAACTTGAAGAAATAGAGCAAAATATAAAAAAAATTGAAGTTGAAAGATTAAGAGAAAAAGAAATAAAAATATTAAAAGAAGCTGACGAGTTAAGAGAAAAAGAAAAACAACTCAGACTAAAAGATCAATTAGAAATAGAAGAACTTAAAGAATCGAGACTAAATGACCTCAATCAAAGAAAAATAGAGGAAGAATTGCAATTAAAAGAAGAAGAAATAAAATTAGAAAATCTAAGGGAACAAAAAATAATTCAAGCCAGAATTCTCGAAGAGAAAAGAGTCAAAGATGAAGAAGAGAGAATAAAAGAGTGGGAAAGGAAATTTGATAAAGAGCAAATAGCAAAAGAGGAAGAGTTGATAAAAAAATTTAATGATCAATTAATTAAAGAAAAAGAAGAAAGTGAAAAGATAATAGAATTTAAAAAAGAAGAAGTAATAGAAGAAAAGAAAGAAGTAATACTAGAAAATGAGATAAAGAAAGAAGAAGACGAAAGATATTAGTTAATTAAAGGTTTTCCTGTTGCTAGTGTGTGTTTAATACGATCTTGAGTTTTTTTTGTTTCAATTAGTCTCATGAAAGCATCTAATTCTAGTTTAAATAAATCATCTTCTGATAAAATTTTATCAATAGTTGTGTCTCCTCCACTCAATACATGGGCTAATTCTTTCGCAACTGTAACACCATGATCACGAATTATTTTTTCATTGTAAAGCTTTTCTATAATTTTATTCATTTCAATTAAAACTTCTTTTCCTGGTAGGTTAAATTCTGTTTCTAATGGAGCTTTAAATTCTCTATTATTTTCTAAGATTTTTTTAGAAACTTCAAGTAAACTATTTCTATTCATTATCTTTTTATCTTCAGTTTTTAAATACTTCATAGGTTCTGCTTCAACAGGTGAAGTTGCAGTTCTTCCGTAACCAATAATATCAAATACTTTTAATGGAGCATAATGAGGGTCTTTTTTAGCCTTATCTGTATCAAGCCATCTCGCTAACATTTCTTTGCATCCTCCACCAGCTGGTATTAATCCAACTATCGTTTCAACTAATCCGACTACAATATTTGTGTGCGAAACTACAAAATTACTTTGAACCATAACCTCAAACCCACCTCCTAAAGTTAATCCTGATGGCGCGGATATAACTGGGTAATCAGAATATTTAAGATTTTTACAAGTTTCTTGGAAATATCTAATAAATTTTTCTATAGATTTAAAATCATTTTTATTTGCAAAATCCATCGTGTAACTCAAGTTTACACCTGCGGAAAATTGCATACTTTCATTTATTATAATCAACGGTTTATCTGTAGCTTTTTTTAAAGCATCCATTGAATCATAATCCAAAGCATTTGCTTTAGTTGTAAACTCAACAATATTATAATCATTAAATCTATATATCTGTGCCGAATTATTTCCATCTACACTTGATGCAGTCTTCTTGGCTTTTCCAAGTGTTTCAATTTCAGTATACTTTTGTCTAGATCCATAAAAATCCTGATTTTTTGTCTCAGCTAAGCTTTCTAGAAAAGAATTTCCTTTAAAATCATCGATCTTACCAAAAAAAGTTTCTATTCCAATTTCTTCTAACATTTCAAATGGACCTTTAGTCCAGTTAAAACCCAATCTCATTGCTTCATCAATATCATTAAAATCATTGGTAATACCTGGAACTAATGATGATGCATATTTAATAATTTTTGAAATAACCGACCATGCATACTCACCGTACTTATCTTCTCTTGAAATCAATTTTTTAAGATCTAATTTATCTGATTTAATATTAATCTTTTTACTTGCTGAATACTCTCCAGTTTCAAGATTAATTGCTTCCATAACTTTTACTTCGTCTATTTTATTAACTCTGTAAAAGCCTCCCTTACCTTTCCTTCCAGTATATCCAGTTTCAATTAATTTTTTTACTAAAGGAATTTCTTTTGCAACCACTTGAAAAGGGTCATTTTCTGGTAATTCTTTAATAAAACTTTTTAATACATCGGCCATTAAATCAATGCCAATTAAATCATAAAGACCAAACACGCCTGTTTTTGGTATACCCATTGGTCTTCCAAAAATTGCATCGGCTTCTTCTATGGTTAGTTTCATCTTAAAAGCCTCAGTCATTGCAACTTGCATTGCAAAAACACCTATTCTATTTCCTAAAAAACCTGGAGTGTCATTACAAATAATTGCACCTTTTCCAAGTTCTATTTCACAAAAATTTTTTAAAGCATTTATTTTATCTAAATCATTATTTTCATTTTTAACTATCTCTAATAACCCCATGTATCTAACTGGGTTAAAAAAGTGAGTAATACAAAAATCTTTTTTTTCTTCTTCTGATAAATGTTCAGATAAGACTTTAATAGGTATAGATGATGTGTTTGAAGAAACGATTGCACCCTTTTTTCTTTCCTTAAATATCTTTTTATAGATTTCATGTTTGATATCTATTCTTTCAACGACAGCTTCTACCACCCAGTCAGCCTCTTTAACTTCATCAAAATTATCTAAAATATTTCCTACTTTAATGTTGTTTATTTTTGACTTATCTAACAGAAGTGGAGGTCTTGATTTGTGAATTTTATCTCGTGCTTGCTCGCTTATTTCAGTTTTTAAATCTAATAAAGTTACTGGAATATTTGCATTGCATAAATGTGCTGCAATTCCGCTGCCCATAGTTCCTGAACCAATAACTACTACTTTTTTAATTTCCATAAGATTTAAAAATTGAAGAACTATTTATAATAAAAAAAATGAACTTAGTAAATGAATTACCTATTAATTCCTCTTAGTCTTTCAGACCTTCTTCTTAAAAGTTCTGCACTAACTAGAATTAATGTGGACATTATAATCAAACAAGTTGCCACAGCCATTATTGTCGGACTTAATTGTTCCCTTAGCCCAACCCACATTTGAATTGGAATAGTAGTGGTTTCAAGTCCTGCTAAAAATAATACAACTACAACTTCATCAAATGAAGTTACAAAAGCAAATAGTGCCCCAGAAATAACTCCCGGTAAAATTAAAGGCAATGTTATTTTCATAAAAGTATTAACTGGATTACTACCTAAGCTAGCTGCAGCTCTTGTAACACTATGATCAAAACCTGTTAATGTTGCAGTAACTGTAATAACAACAAACGGTGTTCCTAAAATAATATGTGCTAAAACTATTCCTGTATGTGTTGCAGCTAAACCTACTTTTGCCATAAAGAAAAAAATTGCTGTGCCTGAAATAATTAAAGGAACAATCATTGGTGAAATTAATAAAGCCATGAATGCTGCTTTGTAAGGCATGTGTCTACTACTTAAACCTAATGCTGCAACTGTTCCAAGAATTGTTGAACCAATTGTTGCAAAGAAAGCAATAATAATACTATTTTTTGCAGCAAGTCCCCATGGGTTTTTAGTTCCATAAATCATGTCCTCATACCATCTTAAAGAAAAACCTTCTGGATCAAGTGCTAACATTTTTGCTGAAAAGTGAATGTATTGCTCAGCATTAAATGAAAGTGGTAGAATTATAAATAGCGGAGCAATTAAAAAGAAAAACACTAATCCACAAATAGTTAAATATGTGTAGTGCCATATTCTATAATTCCATGCTGTATAACTTGGTAATGACATAATTTATCCTAGTTTAATATTATCTATTCCTACTAATTTATTATAAATCCAGTAAATGGTTAATACACCAACCAACAACATTGTGCCCAATGCAGCAGCAAATGACCAATCTAAAGAACTTTTCATATGATAAGCAATCGTATTACTAATTAAAGATCCACTAGCACCACCTACTAATGCAGGAGTTATATAATAACCTATTGCTAAAATAAAAACTAACAAGGATCCAGCACCAATTCCTGGAACTGTTAATGGAAAGTAAATTTTTCTAAATGCCACAAATGGTGTTCCACCTAAAGATTTTCCGGCTCTCATTAAGCTTGGAGATATTGTTTTCATTACACTGTAAAGTGGCAATACCATAAAAGGTAATAAGATTTGAGTCATCGCAACAAAGGTTCCAATTACATTGTACATTAGTTCTGGCCTATTATCGTTTGCTGCAAGCCCAAGCATTACAATTAAATCATTAATTGGGCCTTGCTGTTGAAGTAAAACCATCCAACTTGAAGTTCTAACTAACAGTGATGTCCAGAATGGAAGTAGTACACATATCATCAGTAAATTACTATATTTCATGGGTAATGTAGCTAATAAGTATGAAATTGGATAAGCAAGCACGAAACAGAATATAGTTACCCAAAAAGCAACTTTGAGAGTTCTTAACCATAGTATCTTATGAATTCTTCTGTCCTCTGGTTGCTGTACTATATCTCCATTTTGGTCAAATTTTAAATCCACACCTTTTAGATATTTAGCATAAGTCCAATTTGGTGCAGCATTCTTTAAAGCAACTAAATATTCAGGTTGACCCCACCTTTTATGAACATTTATAAATTGTTCTTTATAATTTCCATCTTCAAATTTTCCAAGTTTTCTAACTGTTTTTTTTATTAAGCTACTAAATCCACCTTTTTCATAATTTAGTCTTGCTATGATCTTGCCGTAAGTTTTGGTCTTTTTTAAATATGATAAATCCTCATAAAGAGCAGCATATACTGGCTCTTCTGGAAGGTTTTTGCCATCCCACTTTTCAATCGCTGTAAAGGTATTTGGGAGCATTTTAGTGATCTTACGATCATCAATACTTCTAAATAACATGTCACCTATTGGAAAAACATATGTAATTATAAGAAATAGAAATAATGGCCCTACAAGAAATAATGCTTTTAATTTATTTTTTCTCTCAGCTTTCCTTAAACTTACCTCTAAAGGTAAACCGTCTGATGATAATATTTGTTCTGTACTCATATTTTAAAACTCTCAAAAAAAAAGGGCGGTTATTATGTAACCGCCCTAGTATTTTATAATAAAAACTTAATCTATAATACTAAATTATAGTCCAGCTTTCATTGCTTCCCATTTCTCGTTGATTTCATCTTGGTTATCTGCCCAGAAATCAGGATTCATTAGGATATATTTTTTTGTGTTAACAGGTGCTGTAGGCATGTGTTGTACCATGCTTGTTTTACCATCTTTGTACCATGGCTCTCCAGCATCTATGATAGCAATTGAAGATTTTCTCCAAGGAGCGTAAGCAATGTACTTAGCACTTCCAGCTAAACCTTCAGTACTTGTCATTTCTCTAAGTACTTTCATAGCTTTACCGTTAGCATCATTAGGTCCACCTTTAACCATTGCAAAGTATTCATAGTCAAGAATTTGTCCGTCCCATACTTGTACAAGAGGAGTTCCTTCCATTTGCGCGTTAAAGAATCTTCCATTCCAACCAGTTGCCATTACCACTTCACCATTAGCAAGTAATTCAGGCGGTTGAGCTCCAGCATTCCAGAATACACATCCACCTTTTGGATCTGTACAAAGTTTTTTAAGCTTTTTCATTGCTCTGTCAATTCCACCGTCAGCTTCAAGTTTTTTGTAAGTTAAATTAGAACCTTTACCAGGGTTTACACCGTCTGCAGTGATAGCAATCTCTAAGTTAGACATTGCACCTTTGTAAATTGCTCTTTTTCCTGGAAACTTATTAGTGTTAAAAAAGTCTTTTAGTGAAGACGGTTTTTTTGCACCGATAGTTGCATCATTGTAAGCATAGTTCCAAGAGTACAAGATGTTTCCAACTGCACATTTAGAAGGCATGCCAGTAAAGAAATCTTCACTTGCAGGAGTTCCATCTGGAGCAGGTGCAAAGTCTTTGTCAAAATCGAATTCAACAAAAATTCCTTCGTCACATCCAATGATAGTGTCTTTTGCATATACATCGATAATATCCCATGTAATTGCACCAGCTTCTTTTTGAGCTTTAATCTCTGATAATCCACCTGTGTAATCTACCCAGTTTACAGCTATACCTAATTTAGCAGCTGTAGGATCACCATACCCTAATTTTTGACTTTCTGTATAAGCACCACCCCAAGAAGCTACAGTAACTGCAAAAGCTGAAGTTGTGATAGAAAGTACAAAAGATAGAGCAAGTAATAATTTACTTAATTTCTTCATTTTCTCTCCTATTTAACGTTAACGTTTATTAATTTATAAAGTGAAAGTAAAACAATATAGATCCGTTTAGTCAACAGCCAATTATGTCTATTTTGCCTTTATTTTTTAAGGAAATTTTAATTATTTATTTAGGATCTAAAGCTCTACAGTCAACACTGTTCCAGCCTATATCTAGAACATTACCCTTTTTAAGATCTAGTCTTGCAGTACTATTTGGCACTTTTAGGATAAAATCTTTATTCCCTAGTAAATCAACTCTAAGTCTTGTGTGATCACCATGATAAATAATTTCTTCAATTTTACCTTTATGATTATTATCCATTTTATCTGTAGGATCTATAATTGCTCTCTCAGGTCTTAGTGAAACTTTAGTTTTATCACCTTTTGTTTTTACAGCAACTGGATTTGCTAAAATTTCTGTACCATCTTCTAATTTAACTTTACATTTGTCACCTGAAATATCTGCAACCTGTCCTAAAAATTTATTATTTTCCCCAATAAACTCTGCAACAAAAGAATTAACTGGTTTTTCATATAATTCATCAGGGCTTGATAACTGTTGAACTTTACCATCATTGAAAACTGCAATTCTATTTGACATTGTTAATGCTTCAGTTTGATCGTGTGTTACATAAACAACCGTTACACCAATACTTTCATGAATATGTTTAATTTCATATTGCATACTCTCTCTTAAATTTTTATCTAACGCTCCAAGTGGCTCATCCATAAGTACTACTTGTGGATCAAAAACTAATGATCTTGCAACAGCAACACGTTGTTGTTGTCCCCCAGATAATTGCATAGGCATTCTTGCCTCAAAACCGTGTAGTGAAACCATTGATAAAGCCTTATCAATTTTTTTGTCCGCTTCATCTTTTGGAATTTTTCTCACTCTTAATGGAAAGGCTAAATTTTCATAAACGGTCATGTGTGGAAATAAAGCATAATTTTGGAATACCATTCCTATTCCTCTTTTGTGAGGTGGAATATTTGAAATCACTTTACCGTCTAAATAAATTTCTCCATGAGTTGGCGTTTCAAAACCAGCAAGCATCATGAGACAAGTTGTTTTGCCAGAACCAGAGGGTCCCAACATAGTTACAAACTCACCTTCCTCGATATCTAGATTCAATCCTTTAACGACTAAAATTTTGCCGTCATAGCTTTTGTCTACATTATCAAATTTTACAAATTCTTTATTTTTTGTCATATTTTAAAGTCAATTTAAAACATTTGTTTACTTGTTTATCAAGTTTTTTTTATGAAATGAAAAATTAATCCTATTTACACAACGTTTATATTGATAATAAATCTTGCTGGAGTATCTGTTTGAACTACACTTGAATGCCTTTGCAAGCCATCAAATATTAATAGTCGATTTTCAACTGATGGAATTTTTTTCACCTCTTCTTCAAAAAGTGTGTACCCGTTATTGGTATTTACATAAAAAAGACATACCTTGTGTGGAAACTCGTAATCAATGTGAGAAGGATTGGGACTTTGAGTGTCTCTTCTTGGGTACAATGATGACCTAACCCTAAGTATGTTCTTATAGTCTACTTTTTGAGTAATTTTATGCATCAATTTATCTAATTTTTGATAATGAGGACTTACAGGAAATCGGTCCTCTAATGTTGTTGGGTTACAATCCTTAAAACTATGAATAAAATAGCCATCTTTGGCGTTACCTCTATCACCTTTAAAGGTTACAGCGCTTATAAACCGCCAATCACATCTAGGGGTAGTAATAAATTGTTTTAACTCTAAAAAACTATCTTCATCCAGGAAATTATCTATTACCTCAAATTTCTGGTTCATATTCACCTCTTATTTTATATGCAAATCTCTAGAAAAATTACAAAATAATTCACAACCATTGTCAGTAATTCTTATTGCTTCTGACGCCTCAACACCCCACTCTCCAAATTGCATTACTGCAATCATGTGAAAAGTAACATTTGGTTCTAAAATAGTCATATCACCCTTAGATATATTAAGGGTATGCTCACCCCAATCAGGTGGATAGCCAATTCCTATTGAATAACCAGTTCTAGAAGTCTTTTCTATTCCATATTTATCTAAAATTTTCCAAAAAGCTTGAGCAACATCGTCTGCTGTTTGCCCAGGTTTTGCAGCATCAATTCCAGCTTGAAGAGCCTCGTTAGTTTTATTCATAGTATCAATTTTCTTTTGATCAGGCTTACCAAGTAAAACTGTTCTGGCCATTGGACAATGATATCTTTGATATACCCCTGAAAGTTCAATAATTGTAGCCTCACCCTCAACAAACTTATCTTGTGTTGCTGTTAGATGTGATGCCGAAGTACCTTTTCCTGTTGGAAGTAGCGTTGCAATACTGGAATATTCCCCTCCAAATTCTGGGGTCCCATAAAATAATGCTTTTTGAATTTCACCAACAGCATCACACTGCCTGACACCTGGATTTATTACATCAATTGCTGTTTTCATTCCTTTTTGGGAAATTATTGCAGCAGATTTCATAAGTTCTATCTCAGCATTAGATTTAACAACACGAGCCCAATTAACTAGTCTTTCAGAATCTTTTAACTTGGCATTTGGCAATCCTTGTTTCATTTTTTCATAACAATAAGCTGTAAAAAAATGACTATCCATTTCTAGCCCTATAGTAAGTTTATCCCACTT
This sequence comes from Candidatus Pelagibacter sp. Uisw_113, assembly GCF_047717815.1. Taxonomy (GTDB): domain Bacteria; phylum Pseudomonadota; class Alphaproteobacteria; order Pelagibacterales; family Pelagibacteraceae; genus Pelagibacter. Next base: position 264,049 of record NZ_CP159809.1, on the reverse strand, counting down.
TTTCTCTTTTATAATTTCTACAAGATTATCGTAAGGGTGAAGTGGCCAAGTATGAATATATTTTTCATCATAAACTAAAATATTTTTATTTTTTAAATAAGTTTTTATATAAGCACCACCTGAGTCTTGTTTTCTAACCCAGCATAATGGTTCATCAACATTTACATGAACAATTACAGCTTGAGCGTAATAAAACGACCAAGCATCATAACCAGTTAAATAGTTCATATTTGCAGTATCGCTAGAGATTAATAACTCTATACCTTTTTCTTGCATTAAGCTTTGAACTTTCTTTAGTCTTGTTTTATATTCTTCTTTAGTAAAATTCATTTAGTTAATTTTAAATATTTTTCCAAAACCACTGGTGTTCTCCTCATTATTAATTGAGTTCAATGTATCCCAAATTAAAGTCTGGTTGCTTGAAAGTACAGCTATATTTAGTTTTTTTTCAAGCATCTCAATTATTGATAAAGCAGGTAAAGCTGTGCATGAAATAAATAAAGCATCAGCTCCATTTAAATCCATTTTTGAGAGAATTTCATATAGATAGCTAGGATCAATTTTTCCTATATCAATGTCAGACTCTATACCAAAGTAGGAGTTTGCTGTAATTTCAAAATTTTCTTTTTTAAAAAAATCTAAAACTTCATCGTTTAACTTTTTGGAATAAGGTGTAAAAATCGCAACTTTATTAACTTTTAGTTTTTTCAGTGCTTTGATTGATGATGTGCTTGGTGTCGTAACTATAGCTTCTGGTTTTGCTTTCTTTATTTTTTTTTCAATAGAGTCATAGCCTGCAGCAATAGTACCTGAGGTGCACCCGTAGGCAACGCAATCAATTTTTTCACCAGGAAGAATGTCACTTGTTACTTCTGTTACTTTTTCAGACATTTTAATTAGATTTTCTCTTGTTAGGGGATTAAAACACTCAATTCTATTAACAAAAAAATCAATTTTTTTATCCTTAATTATTTTAATAAAATCTTTTTCAATCATATAGTCGCTTGCAAGAGCAACTAACCCTATCTTGGGGTTTTGATACTGTTTAAATTTGGGGTCTATTTTCTTTGATTTCATGAATATAATTATATTCTAAGATTAAATATATTGATTATTTTGTCTAGTTAATTTAACCTCATCTTATAAGCGATACATAACTCGTCGTTATACTGGGTTTAAAAGGTACTAAAGTAGCTACGAAAGTGGGATCAGTCGTCTTTAAATTTAACTATTTAAGGAGGTTTGAGTGAAATTTGGATATTTTTGTAACACTACTAATTGGAATCATAAACCATACAATCAACTATTAAATGAAACCCAAGAAATCACTACTTACTGTGATGAAAATAATTGGGACTCTATTTGGTATACAGAGCATCACTTTAACCATGAAGGAATGGAATCTTGTACTAACCCTTTAATGATGGGAGTAGACGCTGCCGCTAGAACAAAACAAATCAGAATAGGTCAAGCCTGTAATGTAATTACTTTTCATAACCCCATACGTCTTGCAGAAGACATAGCTTTACTAGATCAACTGTCTGGAGGGAGAGTTGACGTTGGTATTGGAAGAGGAATTTATGGAAGAGAAGCCATCAATATGAACAAAGAGGCTGACTTAAAAGATCAAGCAAAAAATTTTAGATTATTTGATGAAACTTTAACAGTGATGAAAAAAGCATGGACTAAAGAATTTTTTAGTCATCAAGGTGAGTTTTATACCTACCCTACTCCTGGTTTTACCTGGCAACATGATATGAGTCCACCTAGTGATAAATTTTTAGATACCAAAACAAGTGAAATAAAAAAAATTAGCGTTGTTCCAAAACCAATGCAACAACCACACCCTCCTATATGGCAAGTAGTTGATGGAGCGAGATCAATTGAATGGGCAGCACAAAATGGATTAAACACTATAATGTGGATACCTACTGTTAAAGCTTTAAAGAAAAGATTTGAGATTTATAGAGATGCAAAATCTAAAGCAGAAAATAGAGATGTTCTATTAGGAGAGGGTGTATCTTTAGTTAGAGATATGTTTGTAGCAGAAACTATGGAAGAAGCAGAAAAAATGGCTGGTGAACATATTATTAATTATATGAAATGGGTTTGTCATTGGAGAGGATTGGGAAATCATATGAATCCAGATGAGGAGTTACCTGAAACAAAACATAAGTTGGATTTACTTAATTATGATTTTTTACATAAAAGAAATTTATTATTTGGAACACCTGAATATGTGGTTAATAAAATAAATGAATTAAAATCTGAATTAAATTTACAAAACTTGCAAGTATGGTCTAACTTTCCTGGTATAGAGCATGATGCTTGCATGAGAAGTATAAAACTGTTTAATGATGAAGTAATACCAAAAATTAATTTAGATAATTCAAATATAGAAAAGGCTAGCTAATGAAACTTGAATTAAGAAAATTTGCAAAATTTGTTGATAAAACTTTTATTGAAGGTGGTAAAGAAGCCAAAGAACCTGTTTTACTAGTTTCGGTTGCTGCTGTATTTAAAAATCCATGGCATGGAAAAGGTTTTGTTGAAGATTTAAAACCAATCATTTTAGATTTAGCTCCTAAATTAGGTACTATTCTAGTCTCTGAATTAATAAAAGAAATGGGCTCTCCTGAAAAAATTTTAGCTTATGGTAAGGCTGGAACTGTCGGACTTAATGGTGAAATTGAACATGCCTCTGCATTTATCCATACTTTAAGGTTTGGTAATAAATTTAGAGATGCTGTTGGTGGAACATCTTATTTAAGTTTCACGAACACAAGAAGTCCTGCTGGTTCTAAAATGTCAATTCCGATGATGCATAAAACAGACTCAGGTCTAAGACCCTATTATCTTACACATGAATTTACTATACACGATGCCCCTTTTGATGATGAAATAGTAATAGCAATAGGTGGAGCATCAAGTGGTAGAGCTCATGCTAGAACTGGCGATAGATATCAAGATATGAAGGAAATGGGACTGGATCCTAAATAAATTAATGCCTCACAATTTTGATCCTAATCAAAATTATCATTCATTCATTGATAATAAAACTGAGCCATTAGTTTTCGTTCATGGTGTTGGTCTAGATCAAAAAATGTGGGACTCTCAAGTAAACTCCTTAAGTGATCATTCAATAATTACCTATGATTTATTAGGGCACGGAAAAACTCCTTACAATAAAGAAGAGATCACATTAAATGATTTTTCAGATCAACTAGACTATTTATTAAAGTTTTTAAAAATTGATAAAATTAATCTTGTAGGTTTCTCTTTAGGTTCATTAGTTGCATTAGATTTTGCTTCAAAATTTCAAGATAAATTAAAAAGCCTTACATTAATAGGAACAACATATAAAAGAACTATAGAGCAAAGAAGTTTAGTCATAGAAAGATTTGAGCAAGCTAAGTCAAATAAACCTATTTCAAAACAAGCACTAAAAAGATGGTTCACAGATAAATATCTAGATAACCATCCAGAAATTTATGATCAATTTATAAAGATCTTAACAAAAAAAAATGAAGATCATTTAAATTTTTTAAAAGCTTATAAACTATTTGCTTATCATCAAGATGATATAGCTATGATTAAAAGTATAAAAACTAAAACTCTGGTGATGACAGGGTCAGATGATTTAGGTTCAACAGTTGAGATGTCAAAATCTTTATCTAATGATTTAATAAATTCAAGTTTTACTGAAATAAATAATGGGAAACATCTTTGTAGTATAGAGTGTGCAGATGATGTTAATATAAATCTTAAAAATTTTATTAATAATTAAATGACAAAAATTCAAAACTTTAAAATGTACATAGACGGTCAATGGGTTGAGTCTGAGTCTGGTAAAACTATTGAAACTTTAAACCCAGAGAATAATGAAGTTTGGGCAACTGTACCTGAAGCAGATGCAAAAGATGTAGATAAAGCTGTTAAGGCTGCACAAAAAGCTTTTGATAACTCCTGGTCTAATTTACATCCAAGAGATAGAGCTAAATATTTAAGATCTCTAGCAAACTTACTCAGAGAGAATGCTGAACATCTTGGAACTATAGAAACTATTGATACAGGAAAAATTTTTAGAGAAACTAAAACACAAGCTAATTATATTGCTGAATACTATGATTACTTTGCAGGTCTTGCTGATAAAGTTGAAGGAACAGTCGTACCAATTGACAAACCAGACATGCAAGTAACAACTACTCGAATACCTATTGGTGTGGTTGCCGCAATCATTCCATGGAACTCCCAAATGTTATTAACAGCTGTTAAACTTGCCCCTGCATTAGCCATGGGAAATACCGTTGTAATAAAAGCATCCGAACTTGCACCTGTAACTTTATTAGAATTTGCAAAATTAGTTGAAAAATCAGGAATACCAAAAGGAGTGGTTAACATAATTACTGGTTTAGGTGACCCTTGTGGTAAAGCCCTAACTACACATAACCTTGTGGAGAGAATTGCATTCACAGGTGGTCCAGAAACTGCCAAACATATCGTAAAAAATTCAGCTGAAAATTTATCACAAGTAAGCTTAGAACTAGGTGGAAAAAGTCCTGTTGTAGTATTTAATGATGCTGAACAAGAGAATGCACTTAATGGAATTACTGCTGGCATTTTTGGTGCAAGTGGTCAAAGCTGTATTGCTGGATCAAGACTTTATATTCAATCAAGAATTTATGATGAATTTTTAGATAAGTTAGTCACAAAAGCTAAAAAAATAAAACTAGGCGCCCCGATGAATAAAGATACTCAAATGGGTCCTTTAAATAGTTTCAAACAATTAGAAAATATTGAAAGAAATATTAAAGTTACCATTGAACAAGGTGGAAAAATTAGATGTGGAGGAAAAAGATCAAATATATCTAATAAAGGCTATTATTTTCCAGCTACAATAATTGAATGTAAAAATCATAACTTACCTACTGCTGAAAATGAATTATTTGGTCCAGTATTATCTGTTATGAAATTTGATACAGAGCAAGAGGTTATTAAATTAATGAATGATAATAAATATGGATTATCTTCTGGGGTTTATTCATCAAACCTTGGGAGAGGTATGAGAGTTTCAAAGGCAGTAAGAGCTGGAATAGTATTTGTAAATACATATAGATTAATTTCACCCATGGCTCCCTTTGGAGGAATTAAAGATAGTGGCTACGGTAAAGAAGCAGGAATTGAATCCATCAAAGAATATACAAGAATAAAGACAACATGGTATAATTCTTCGGAAAAGCCGATGACAGATCCATTCACAATGGGTTAATTTTTTGACTACACGACATTATTTTTTAGTTTTATTTATTATGTTTATTTTTGGAAGTTCATATCCAGTAAACAAGCTTGCTTTAAATACGTCCTTACCACCCATGTTAGCAGGATCCATAAGAATGTTTATACTTTTTATTTTTCTCATTCCATTTTGTAAATTTAAAATCCCAGATAAAAAATATTTTTTTCCTTTAACAGGTTTTTCATTAACTATGGGCTTTGGAGTTATATTTTTTTTAAATTTATCATTAGGTAAAGCAACTTTAGTTGCTCCTATTATTATTGGAGCTCAACTAGCAGTACCCTTTGCTATTCTTGTAAGCTCAATTTTTCTTGGTGAAAAAGTTAGTACGAAACAGTGGATACTAATACTTATTTCTTTTTTTGGGATTTTTCTAATTGGTTATGACCCAAATTTAAAAGGAGAAATTTATGCACTTTTTTTATGTGGCATTTCTGCTTTTTTTTATGGGATTGCAAATGTGTTATCAAGGTACATCAAAGAAGTTGATGTAAAGTTTTCAAATATGATCATGGGACTTACAGGCTTTATTACCATCTTAATATTTTCAATTTTTACTGAAGGAAATACAATTAATCATTTAAAAGATATTGATATAAAAACGTGGTTTCTTTTGCTTCATAATGGAGTAACTGTCTCCGTTATTGCTCATACTTCTTTATTTTATCTCTATAAATTTTATTCAGTTAATAAAGTTATGCCCTTCTATTCTCTATTTCCAATATTTGGTTTAATTCTAACTTTCTTAATTTTTGGAGAAATTCCTACGATATTAAGTACTATTGGTGGGGCTATTGTGATTATTTCAGTCTATCAGCTTCAAAAAATAAGATAATTTATCCATTGAATTATTAGATTAATCGTAATTTAATTGGTTTTTTATAAATTGTTAACAATCAAAGAGGAAAATAATGAAAAAACTATTTATTGCTGCATTTATATTCGTTTCTACTTTTACAACGAATACATTCGCAGAAGTTAAGATGGGTATCATCCTAGGATTTACTGGTCCTATTGAATCTCTAACACCAGCTATGGCTGCATCTGCAGAACTTGCATTTAAAGAAGCTTCTGATTCAGGTTCACTATTAGGTGGAGAAACTATTTCAGTAGTAAGAGCAGACTCAACTTGTGTTGATTCAGCAGCAGCAACAGCAGCAGCAGAAGGTGTTATTGCACAAGGTGTTGCAGCAATTATGGGTGCTGACTGTTCAGGTGTAACTGGTGCTATCGCATCTAATGTTGCTGTACCAAATGGTGTAGTAATGATTTCACCATCAGCAACTTCACCAGGACTTACAGCTTTAGATGATAAGGGTTTCTTTTTTAGAACAGCCCCATCTGATGCTAGAGGTGGTCAGATTTTAGCTGATATTACTAAAGACAGAAAAATCAAAAGTGTAGCAATTACTTACACTAACAATGACTATGGAAAAGGTTTAGCTGATGTTTATGCAGCAGCTGTAAAAGCTCATGGTATTAAAGTAACAATTGTATCCGCTCATGAAGATGGAAAAGCTGATTACTCATCTGAAGTAGCTACTTTAGCGTCAGCAGGTGGTGATGCGGTAGCAGTAATTGGTTACCTAGACCAAGGTGGAAAAGGAATTATTCAAGGTTCTTTAGACTCTGGTGCATTTGATAAATTTATTTTATCTGATGGTATGATTGGTGACTCGTTAACTGATGCTTTTGGAAAAGATTTAAATAAATCTTTTGGTTCAATGCCTGGTTCAATGAATGAAAAAACAGCAGGTACTTTTGCGTCTGTTGCTAAAGCAGCCGGTATCGACTCGTCTGGACCTTATACTGGTGAATCTTATGATGCAGCAGCTTTAATCGTTCTTGCGATGCAAGCAGGTGGATCGGCTGATAGAGCTTCTATTGCTAAGAATGTAATGGATGTTGCTAACGGTCCTGGAACTAAAATTTATCCAGGTGAACTTAAAAAAGGTTTAGATTTATTAGCTAAAGGTAAAAAAGTTGACTACGAAGGTGCAACTGGAGTTTCTTTTACTAGCGTTGGTGAAGCTGAAGGTTCTTTCTTAGAGAAAGAAATCAAAAGTGGAAAATTTAAAAATAAAAAACAAAGATAATTAAAATTTTAGTTTTAAAACCCTCAGCAGTGAAAATTGCAGAGGGTTTTTTTTATCTAAAAATTGCTGATAATCCTAAAAAACCCAAATATTGAGATGAATATTAGAAAGTAAAAAACAACTTTTCTATAAGTCTCCTCTTTACTTTTAATAAAAAATTTATCACCAATATAAACACCTATTGGTAAAATAATAATCAGTGGAGTAGTTCTATAAATAGTTGTGACATCTACAATTCCAGCAAAAAAACTAAGAGTAAAAGCATAAATATCTGTTAAGAAAAATAATGCTGCTAATGAACCTCTGATTATCGCAGGTTGAATGCTCGTAACTAATAAGAATAGTGCAACAGGCATTCCCCCTAAAGTAGTTAATCCATTTAATGTTCCAGAAATTATTCCTGTAAAGAATTTTCCATAATTGTTATTAATCTTTTGATTTATGTAGCCTCTCATTAATAAAAATGAGAAAAATATGATTAGTACACAAACAGATAGATGTGTGACGTCAGGGGTTAAATATTTCAATAGATAAATGCCAACAGGAGAGCCAATAATTATTCCAAATAATAGTTTAACAACAAAATTCCAATCTATTTTGTTCCATATATATGGAACCATAAAAATACTAATAATGACCTCAAGTATTAGAATAATTGGAACTATTTCTATCGCTGGAAGAATAAAAGAAAAACCTGAGATGCATATTGCTGAAAAGCCAAAGCCATTAAACCCTCTTATAATAGATGCAATAAATACAGTAAATATTACAAAATAAATTTCGATTAAGCTGAGTTGAAAATAAGCTAGTAAATCCATCTTACTTTCTCTCTTTAAAATCAGCTCTTAATGTTGACAAAATAATTAAAATTAAAAATATTATACAAACTAAATTCATTGTTTTCCAACTTGTTAAGGTTAAGAAAACTCCTGCAGATAAACTCGCAGTTGCTTGAATTGAATAAACTATTAGATCATTAAATCCTTGTGCCTTAAATTTTTCGTTTTCCCTATAAGATAAAACTAATAGACTTGTTCCAGATATAAATAAAAAGTTCCAACCAAATCCTAAAAATATTAATGCAATTAAATAATTAGTAAAATTTTGATCAAAGAAACTAGTTAAAACTGTTATTAAAAATAAGAAGACACCAGCGTACATTATTTTACTATGTCCAAATTTTCTAATCAAATTACCCGTAACCAGTGAAGGTAAAAACATAGCTGCAATATGCAGTTGGATTACCAGCCCTGTTTTAGTTAAGCTTATTTTTTCCATTACATGCATACTTATTGGTGTAGCTGTCATTAAAAATGACATCACCGCATATGCAAATGCAGATGCTACTAAAGCCTGTAGAAATCTTGGTTGAGAAATTAACTCTAGATAGCTACGTGAAGTTTTTTTATTAATACGATTTGGTTTATGTCCATCTTTATAGAATAATAAGAAAATTATTGAGGTGAGTGTTAAAGCTGCAAGTGCGATGTAAGAACCGGCATATAAATGTTCAGCAATAATATCTTTTGTTATATTAGCAACATTTGGTCCAATAAAAGCTGAACCTATTCCTGCTAATAATATTATTGAAATAGCTTTTGGTGCCATATCCTTTTTTACTGTTTCAACAGCCGCAAAACGATATTGATGACTAAACGCAACCCCAGCCCCAAGTAAAAAACATGCAAAATTAAATAATATAAAACTTTCAATAATTATTGAATAAGCAGCAAGTAATGATGACAATGAACTAATGATTGATGCAAATATAAAGCCTGCTCTTCGACCAATTATACTCATAACCTTTGCTGCAAAGATTGCAAAAATTGCTATACCTACAATTGATAAAGCCATCGGTAGAGTTGCCAAAGATTTTACTGGACTAAACTGGGAACCAATTATTCCACTTAAAAAAACTGTCACTGGTGCTGCTGTAAAAGCAAAAATCTGACTTAAAATTAGCAGCCATAAATTTTTATTCATTAAAAAAAATATTTATCACCGATGTACATAGCCCATGCTACTGCAGCTCCGAGTATAATATATTTCATAATAAATTTATTTTATTTCGATTTTCTCAGGAAGTATACCTTTAGGTCGATACCTCATGATCAGTAAAAGACCCATACCCATCATTAAATATCTAAAGTATGGAACACTTTCAATTAAATGAATTTTTAATGAATGCGTGTCTGTTAAACCTGCTGTAAATAGATTAATTAAGAATAGTGCAATTGGTGCTGCCTCAATCCACAAAAACCAGACTGCAAAACCACCTAAAATTGCTCCAAAATTGTTTCCACTTCCTCCTACAATAACCATAACCCAGATTAAAAAAGTATACCTCATTGGCTGGTAACTACCTGGTGTAAATAAACCATCTTGAGTAACTAACATGGCACCAGCAATTCCAACTATAGCTGAGCCTAAAATAAAAATTAATAAGTGTTGTTTGACAACATTTTTTCCCATTGCGTTAGCAGCTTCTTCATTATCTCTTATCGCACGCATCATTCTTCCCCATGGGGAGTAAAGAGCTTTTTGAGTAACTATTAATAAAGCTATAACAACAATTAAAAATAAACCTGAATAACAAAGTTTTACAAAAACTGATGATCCCTCAATTACTAATTGATTAAGAGTTGCCTGTTTATCATTAATACTTGAAATTAAATCTAATTTTCCAGAATTAAATTTTGCAACTAGATTTATAAACCATTCTTTAGTTTGGAGTTCAATTTCATAAGGTACTGGTCGATCCAGTCCAATTACATTTTTAACACCTCTTGTTAACCAATCTTCATGTTTAATGATGGCTATAACTATTTCTGATATTAACAATGTAGCAATGGCTAAGTAGTCTGCCCGCAAACCTAACGCAACTTTACCAACTATAAATGCTAGACCTGCTGCAAAAAATGCACCTACGATCCAAGAAAACATAATTGGTAATCCTAATCCGCCAAGAAATCCTGTTGTTGCTGGGTTAACATTTTCAATAGCTTCAATACTTGTCTCTGATGTAACTCTTATAATGATAATTCCAGCAACAATAATTGCAGCAATACCATAAGTTCTAATTTTAGATTTTTCAAAATTTTTTAATACAAAACGTATTGCAAAGACCATCACGACTATTAACCACAAAGACATTAAAATACTAAAACCACCTGCAACCCATGCCTCTTGTACAGGTTCAACAGATATCAAAACTGCAGCTAATCCGCCTAATGCCGCATAACCCATAAGACCAAAATTGATTAAGCCTGCATATCCCCATTGAATATTTGCACCCATAGTCATTACTGCAGAAATCAAGCACATGTTAAAAATTGATAGAGCTACATTCCATGATTGAAATATTCCAACTAAAATAATAAGCCCCAACATTATTGTGTAGGCCATAATTACATTTAAATGCTTTCTCACAGTACCTTCCCTTTAAATATTCCATTAGGTCTATAAAGTAAGACGATCACCAGTATAGAAAATGAGACAGCAAATTTATAATCTGTTGATAATAGTTGAACTAAAGTTTCTGGCTCCATGCTCGTTGGCAAAACATACATAAAAAACTTTTTATAAGCATAAGTTAAGAATATTTCTGAAAATGCTATGACATATCCTCCTAAAAATGCTCCAAACGGGTTTCCAATACCTCCCACGATTGCTGCAGCAAAAATTGGTAACATGTTATTAAAGTATGTAAATGGCTTAAAACTTTTGTCCAATCCATATAAAGCTCCACCAATTGTTGCCAAAATACCTGCAATAATCCAAGTAATCATAACCACTCTTTTAGGATCAATCCCAGACAATAAAGCTAAATCCTCATTGTCAGAATAAGCACGCATGCTTTTTCCTGTTTTAGTTTTATTTAAAAACCAAAATAAAATAGAAACCAATACAATTGTTACAAATATAGTTAATACCTGACTAGATTTAATTGCTAAACCTTCATTAAGTCCTGTCATTTCTTTAAACTCACCTGCTTTAATAATAAATTTTTCTCCATCAAAAAATCTTTGATCTGATGGACCAATTATTATTCTAACTACAGCTTGAGTTACAAACATCACACCAATACTAACCATTGCAAGCTGGACAGGAGGACTTTTGCTCAATCTATAATATCTAAAAACAAATTTATCAACTAAGAGCATGTACCCAATTGTTAAAACAATTGCAAAAGGGATGGCAAGTAATGCTGTTGGTAAAACTCCTAAAGAAATTCCAAGTGATTGGAAATACCAAGTAAATAATATGGTGACCATTGTACCAAAAGCCATCATGTCTCCAGTTGCAAAATTAGCAAACCTTAGAATTCCATAAATTAAAGTTACAAATATTGCACCTAATGCTAGTTGAGAGCCGTACGTAAGTGCTGGCATAAAAATGTAATTTAATAATAATATAATTGCGTTTAAAAATTCCATACTATCCACCTAAAAAAGAACTTCTTACTCTTGGATCGTTTAATAATTCTTTTCCTGTTCCTGAATATTTATTTTCACCTGTAACCAACACATATCCTCGATCAGAAATATTAAGAGCTTGTTTGGCATTTTGCTCGACCATTAAAATTGCCACATTAGTTCTTTTTACTTTAATTATATGATCAAATAATTCATCCATTACAATTGGAGAAACTCCAGCCGTAGGTTCATCTAACATTAATACAGACGGCTTTATCATTAATGCTCTGCCAAGGGCTACTTGTTGTCTTTGACCTCCTGATAGTTCACCGACTAACTGATTTCTTTTCTCTCTTAATATTGGAAAGAGTTCATAAATTTCTTCTATGATCTCTTGGTAGTTATCATCTCTTAAATAAGCGCCCATCTCTAAATTTTCTTCAACACTCATTCCAGAGAATACATTTTTTGTCTGTGGTACAAATGAAATACCCTCTCTCACCCTATCTTGTGGTGAAAGTTTTGAAATATCTTTTCCATCAATTATAACTGAGCCTGATTTTAAACTTAAAAGACCTAGCATTGCTTTCATGGCTGTTGATTTACCTGCACCATTGGGTCCAAGGATTGAGACTATTTCACCTCTGTTTACGTCAACTGAACAAGAATTAATGATATCAGGTCCAGTACCATAACCACCTGTCATTTTTAAACCTTCAAAAAAAGCCATTAGTTCTCATCCTTTAATTTTGACCCTCTACCTAAATAACTTTCTATAACCTTTTCATCTTTTTTAGCTTCTTCAGCAGTACCTTCAAATAAAACTGACCCTTCAGCCATAACGATAACAGGATTACATAATCTACTTATAAACTCCATATCGTGTTCAATCATACAAAATGTGTACCCCTCTTCTTTATTAAGCTTAAGAATAGCAGTTCCTAAATCTTTAAGTAGTGTTCTATTAACTCCAGCTCCTACCTCATCAAGCAATACTAATTTTGCATCAACCATCATGGTTCGTCCAAGTTCTAGTAATTTCTTTTGACCTCCCGATAAATTTCCAGCTAATTCATTTGATAGATGTGTCAAATTTAAGAAATCAACTACGTCTTGTGCTTTTTGCTTAACCACAAGTTCTTCAGTTCTAACTAAGCTTGGTTTAAGTAAGGCTGTCATTAAATTTTCACCTGATTGATCTGCAGGAACCATCATTAAATTTTCAAGTACAGAAAGATTAGTGAACTCATGTGCTATTTGAAACGTTCTTAAAATTCCTTTAGAAAATAATTCATAGGAGGGAACATCTGTAATATCTTCGTTATTAAATAATACTTTTCCTTGTGAGGATTTTAAATTTCCAGCAATTAAATTAAATAACGTAGTTTTACCTGAACCGTTAGGTCCTATGATACCTGTAATAGATCCTTTCTTAATCTTTAAAGAGCAATCTGAAACTGCAGCCAAACCTCCAAAATACTTAGATATATTTTCAATTTGTAAGATATTCTGTTCTTGATCCATGAAATTTATTTATTTAATCTTTTGTGTATGCTGTTGAGAGTTTTTTCTAAAGATTTATAAAAACCAGCTTTTGTTAGCTCTTTGACACCTTGTTCATTTAACCCTTTGGGGGTTTGAGATTCTTTCACTAAATATTTTAAATCTTTTTTAGAATTTACAACTGCATCTTCAGATAATGCTAAAAATAGAGATGTTATATACTTTTGTGCATCACTTTGCTTAACTCCTTTTTTTACTAACCATTCAGTCATTACCCTTAGTAATTCATAAAATGAGGCCATCATTCCAGATGTAGACCAAAAATTAATTGAAGATTTTTCATTTTTAATCTCAACAGTTGTGCCAATTTTGTTAAAAAATTCTTTAACTTTTTTATTAGGCGGACAGATAGGTACTGGTCCTTTTTTTAAAGATATTGGTGGTAATGGTATAGCTCTTACAATTTGAGCTTTAACTTTAATATCTTTTTTTAGTTGGTTTAAATTAATGGTTGAAATGAAACTAATAATAGTTTGATTTGATCTAAACTTAAGATCTTTGATAATTTTTTGCCCAACGGTTGGTGTAATTGATAGAAAAATCCAATTACAATTATCTACTATCTCCTGATTATTTTTAGCAATAATAATTTTTTTAAAAGTTTTTTTAAGTTTTTGAGCAATTAACTTATTTCGTTTTGAAATGATTATTTTTGAAAATGTTATATTTGAATCGTAAATTCCAGTAATTACAGAAGCTGCTATTTTACCAGTTCCAATAAAGCCTAATTTCATTTTTTTAATATAGATTATTAAGTTTTATTGTTCCAATTAATCTTATTTATTTTTTGATTTAGGACAAAAAAAAACCCCCGTATTTATACGGGGGTTTCAAATTTTAATAGGCTTTTTAAGTATTAGAATCTAAGACCTAAAGAAAGTTTAGCAGCTACTCCACCTAACTCACCCGTGATTGTGTTAAAAGAACCAGAAGAAGCTACTCCCTCTTCAGAACCAGTAAGTTTTAAATCATCATATTCTGTGTAAGAACCTTCTACTCTGTAGAAAGCCATATCTCCGATGTCACCATCGTAGTACATACCTACTGAAGTTCCATCTAAATCAACATCTTTGTAAGTTGATCCAGTTGCTAAGCTTTCTTCAGTTTTTAATGTAGCTTGAGTAAGACCAACTTTAACATGTAAGCCTGAACCCATTATTGGCATAGCAACATACATAGTAAGCGCTTCTTCAACAGATGCTTTAATAGTTTGAGTTCCACTACTTTCACCAGTAACAGCAACATTTGCTCCACCGACATCAAGAGCAGCAGTAGATATAACTCTGTCAGCTGTAGGGAATTCCATAAGATCTGGACTATATTCTAAACCAATTGTTAATCCCAAAGCTGATTCAATACTTATTTCAGCAAAACCTGACGCATAAGAAAATGCTCCAAGAGCTTCTTCAGAAGTCTTCTTTCCACTGTCTTTCATTGTCTCTTCAACATTACCATACACAGCCGTAGCTTGTCCTGTAAGACCAACTTTGTACTCAAGAGAGTTTGCAGTTGATGCAAAAGACAACATAGCAATCGCTGTAGATGCTATAATTGTAGTTAATTTATTCATAATTGAATCCTTTTTTTTATTAATATTAATAACTAGTTTTATAGGTATTTAGGCATTATTTGATAGCCATATATTTTTTAAAACTACTTTTTAGCGCTTATGTTGTAAAAATATCACTTAAAAAAACTATATATACATGCTTTTTTGACCTTTAATTATTTTAACCTTATTTTTATCAAGATTTTCAACTTGTGGTTTTCTATAGTTTTTTATTTTTTTTATAAATTATCAAAAAAACTTCCCCTGATTCTTAAAAGTTCTCTAGCTAATTCTTTGTTTTCTTTAAATGGCTTTCTGCCATGTAGCCAAAAATAGTTGTTAGCAACTATTATTGAGCCAGGACTAAGTTTTGTAATTACTTTATGTTTACTCTCTTCAAGACCATCAGACAGGTTTTGTAAAAAAATACCTTGTTCCATATTTCTAGGTTCAGGAAATTGATCAATGTATGAAATGTGAGGTCTGCCTTCTTCATCCATTGAGAAAATAGGATGTTCAACTTTGTATTCTATATTTTTACTTTTTGGTGAACTCCAAATAAAATTTTGTTTACCCACTGGATCGTCAAATAAATCTTTACAATGTTCCCAGTCATCAAGATGAAGCATAGCTGTTTCTCCTCCTTCCACATTTTGTTCTTCAATTTTAGTCATAAGAAGCCAATCTGTAGTCTCCTTAATATATGTCCCATCTGTATGAAGATCCATATTTGCGTAGGCTTTTCTTAAGTAAGAATCACTTTTATCTTCGTGCTTGACAAAAAATCTTGCATAATATTTTCCAGCCATTGCATCATGGTTTGGATTGCCAATTAAATAAGCAATTGCCGTTGATAGTTTAACTAAAAAAGTATCATTAATTTTTGGACTTATATTTTTTGGTCCAATTATAAAGCAACCTGTGTCTCTGTCTCTCACTATTGAATTGAGTAATTTGCTTAATTTATTAGAAGTTAAATCGTCTAAACTTTTAGCAATAGTAAATCTAGTGAATGGTTTGTACTCAAGAGCAGTAATATCAAATTTATTAAATGGAAATATTAATTTATCTATAATTTCATCATTAATCTTAATATCGATTATTCTTTTTGAATTTTGATTTTTAGTTATTGTTATTCCAGTGATATTTTCCATTATAAATAATTACTTAATATAGTCATCATAATAGCAGAAATCACAGTTGGATAAACAAAATTTCTTTTTGAAATAAAAAATATTAATAAACAAAATAAAACCACAACAATTCTACTTAAATAACTGGCATCAGACAAAACACCTACTGGAAATATAATTGTCCTAGCTATTAATGCTGCTAATGTTGAGTAAGCAAGACAATTAAACCATCTAAATAATTTTGAAGTTTCCTTTATTCCTTCTGATGAAATTACTCCTAATATTCTAGAAGAAAAAGTTGCAAGAGACGTAACTAAAATTGCAAGAACTATACTAGTTGACATTTAACTCTCCTATAAAATAAGCAATTGTTCCACCAAAAAGTCCACCTAATAAAATTGACCATTCTGGAGATAGAAAATAAAAAATTGGTCCTAATAACAATCCTAAAATTACTGAAGCTATAATTTGAATAGTCTTCATTGCACCGACCATCATGCATAAAAAATAAATTGGGTTTAAAATGGCTAAACCCATCATCATATTTTTATCTAAATAATCTGATGCATAAAACCCTATAAATGTTGCTATTACTGCTGTAGTCCAAGTTGCACAACCAATGCCAATCCAAAAATCTATTCTATGTTTTTTATCAATATTTTTATAATTACTTTTCATAATTAACCATGCTGACACTGCTATAAAATGACACGAAAAGTAATATTTCCATTTTGGTTGGCTTTTGTGCATCATTAATGGAAACAAAGAAACAGCCATTGGATAGAGACGAGCATTAACAAACCACACAGCTAAAAAAATATTTAATAACGATGCTCCAACTAACAATGACTCTGCCATTACTAATGATCCAGGTAATGCATAAGTAAGCATAGTTGAAAAAATACTTTCTTGAATATTAAAACCTAAATTTTTAAGAAGTGCACCTATGGCGATAAAGCAACAACCAAGTGCAAGTGCAGGACTATCAGGAGCTAGAATTGATTTAAAACCTCTAAAGAAAAATTCTTTATTAATCATTAGCCTCCAAGGAATAATCTACCAACATCAGGGTTTTTTAATAAATCATCCCCCTTGCCAGCAATCGCAGTTTGTCCAGATACTAAAACGTAACCTATATCTGCAAACTCCAATCCTTTCTTAGCATTTTGTTCTACTAAAATAATTGTTTTCTTTTCTGTTTGTTGAAGATCTCTTAAAATTTCAAAAACCATATCAATATATCTTGGCTCTAATCCGATAGATGGCTCATCCACAAGTAATACTGACGGCTTCATAACTAATGCTCTAGAAATTTCTAACAGTCTTCTTTCACCACCAGATAAAACTTTTGCTGGTTGATTTCTTCTGTTTCTTAATCTTTCATATTTTTCAAAAATTCTTTCAGCTTCTTGATAGGACTCGTCAGTGTTTTCTTTGGCATAGCCACCCATTAGTAAATTTTCCTCAACAGTCATGTCTGGAAATACTGAGTTATCTTGTAGGATGTATGCTATTCCACATGATCTAAGTTTTTCAGCTGGGGTTAAGTTCGTAATTTCTTTACCATCAATTTCTATTTGTCCTGAAAAAATATTTGTAAATCCATAAATAGAGTGAAGAATTGTAGATTTACCCGCTCCATTTGGACCAATTAAACATAGTGATTGGGCTTTACTAACACATAAATCAAAATCATGAAGAATTTCCATCTTACCATAACCAGCAGATAATTTTTTTATTGTTAGATGGTTATTATTTGGTGCTAATTTTTTCAGTTCTTCTGGTCCTGGTGCTTTTCCTAATACATCATATTGATTTGACATTATTGTGCCCCCAAGTACGCGTCTAGCACACGCTTATCATTTTTAATTTCATCTGGAGTTCCATTAGCTAACATTTGACCATGCGCTAAACAAAAAACTCTTTGTGCTAAATTCATTATTACCTTCATATTATGCTCTATAACTAATAAGGTAATTCCATAGTCCTTGTTAACACTGATCAAACGATCAATAATTCCATTGATTAAGGTAGGGTTAATTCCAGCTGTTGGTTCATCTAATAAAAGCATTTTAGGCTCATTCATTAATGCCATGGCAAGTTCTAACAATTTTTGCTGCCCAAATGAAAGATCTCCTGCTCTAAGTTTTCTTTTTTGATGAAGCCCTACAAATTTCAATAGTATCTCAGCTTTATCTGTTATATCTGAAGGTATCTTTTGAAATACTGTTAATATTCCATCATTCTCAGGTTTGTTACTGATTAACATATTTTGAATACAGTTTAATTTTCCATAAATTCTAGTTTGCTGAAATGTTCTAAGTAGTCCAAGTTTTGCGACAACAGGAACTGGCAGTTCTGAAACCTCTGTGCCATCAAATTTGATTGAACCATTATCAATCGGATAAGTTCCTACAATTGAATTAAATAAAGTAGTTTTACCAGATCCATTTGGACCAATTAATCCAACAATTGAACCTTGCTCAACTGACATTGAAATATCAACATTTGCTTTAACACCGCCAAAAGACTTACTTACATTTGATATGTCTAATATAGCCATTACTTTAGTTCCACCTGTGCTTTTAAGTCAGCTTCATCTACAACTTCACCAAATCTTTCAGGATACTTTTCTCTTAACCATCCCATTACACCTTCTGGAAAATAGACTACTATCACAATAATTAAAACTCCAAGAGCAACATACTGCCAGCCTAGAAAGTAAGTCCAAAAACCCTCTTTAAATAAGTGAAATATAGTTGCACCAACAAGTGGTCCCCATAAAGTTCCTTTACCACCAAGGATTGCCATTAAAACCATGAACACACCAAACGTTGGTCCAGCAAATGCAATTTCAGTTGGTTCAATGTATCCATTTATATGACCCATTAATCCTCCAGCAATTCCAACAAAGAAAGCTGATACCATCCAGCCAATAATTTTATATCTCATGGTGTGAATTCCCATCGCTTCCGCTTTATCTTCATTGTCTCTTATTGCATTTAAAACTAAACCAAATCTTGTGCTGTAGGCCCACTTCAAAGTAATAAAAGTTACAACTGCAAGAGCAAAACACAAATAATATAAAAACTGAGATGATGATGCGTTAGATCCAAATCCTTTTGGCCAAACTGGAACCGTCATACCTTGACCTGCACCAATAATCTCAATTCCACCCGCAAGTTCACCTGCAGCAATTCCTAATGCTAATGTACAAATTGCAAAGTAATGTCCTCTTAAGCCTAAAATCCCATAACCAATTACTCCTGCAATTATTGTCGGAATAATTCCTGCTAATAATATGCCAACACCAAAACCTTGAAAAAATTGAGGGATAGTATGAACAAAAGTTTTTTCTCCACCAGCATCAGTCCACTCAGCAAGTGAAAAAAACATTGCTATTTGTGCACTTGAAGCAACATACATTCCAACACCAAAAAATAATATATTACCAAATGTGTTATAGCCCATCTGTCCACCTTGAACATCCCAAGTCATAGCTAAAACAATTAATATATAAAGAAATGAAAGCTGAAGTTTATAAGCTGGAAATATGAACGCTCCAGCCAAACCAAAAATTATTAAACCTGCGTATAAGAGTGTATTTTTATTCATTATTTTAAATACTCTCTTTTTCGAGCTAATTTAAACCTTCTATAAACCAATATAATAACTAGTAACGAGAATACTGCTGCAATTCTAAATTCTGTTCCAAGCAGATAATCTGCCCATTCTTCAAATACACCAAGTCCCATTCCCGATATTGCAACAGCTGGTAAATTTCCAAGTCCTGCAATAATTACAATCATGAAAGATCTAACTGTGTAAGGTAATCCTGTATAAGGATGAAGTGTAAATGTAATTGCAATACAAGCTCCTGCTATTCCACATAATGCTGCATTAATACCAAAAGTTGCTGCGTAAACTTTCTCAGTATCAACACCTAAAATTTTTGCTGCTCTTGCATTTTGTGCAGTTGCTCTAATTGCTCTACCTAATTTTGATTTTTTCATATAGATCACAAGAATAATTGCTGATATCACACAAATGGCTCCTGAGAATATCTTTGCATTAGGAAGAGTTACTGAATTATTAAACAACATTGTTGTTCCAAAGTTTGATTGAGCAACTACTACGTCTGCACCAAATGCAAAATTCATTAGTTGCTGCGCTAAAATACTAATTCCAAATGTTGCAAGTATTGAAGTGAACAAATCTTTGTCTACTACCTTATTAATAACAAGCTTGTACATTCCCCAACCCACACAATACATAATAATTGGTGATACAATCACTCCAAATGCTGGGTGAATTCCTGATAGATACATGAAGTATGCAATGTATCCACCCATGATTACTAACTCTCCTTGAGCAATGTTTATTATATTCATTACTCCCCACTGTAATGCCATTCCATAAGCGATTAATGCAAACAAAATACCAAGAAGTATTCCGTCCATTGACGCTTGAACCATTAAAATAGGAGCTTGGAAAATTAATAAATCCATAAATTCTTTAGATGTTTATAAAAAAATGCCCCCTATTACTAGGGAGCATTTTGCATATTAGGTATTATCTTTCTGACCAAGATGGAATTGGGTGTACCAACTCAGCTGATGCCCATTTTGTCGGAGCTACAACTTTGTTTTCACACACACTACCATCATCGTTACATGATACTTGAAAAAGCACCATTGGCTTAGATACGTTTTGACCACCTGCAGCAAATTTTATGTTTCCATAAAAAGTTTGCATATCAGTTGCAGCTAAAGCATCTCTAACTTTTTTAGTATCAAATGATTGTGCTCTTTCGAACGCATCTTTAAAAACTAATAAAGCAGCAGAAGATTCGGCAGCTTGGTATGGCGGTGCATATCCAAATGCTTTAGTAAAGTCTGCATCATATTTCATACCACCACCAAAGTAGTTGTCTTTGTATGATAGAGATTTATGCCATTGAGAAGCACAAAGTGCATACTCGGAAGCTTTACCATGTTGCTTAGATAATTTAGCAGCATCACAGTGAGTCATTGCTAACATTTTCACGTCAACTTTCATTTCTGAGATTTGTCTAACAGCTGTCAAAGCACCTTTAGTATGACCTGAAACTACAAGAACATCTGGATTAGTAGCTTTTACCTTTGATAAAGTAGCAGCCATATCGTTAAGCTCTTTTGGTAACTTGTCATCTATGATTATTTTAGAACCTGTTCTTTTAGCAGCCTCAACAATACCCAATCTCACGTCTTGTGAGAACGCGTCTTGTTCAAATGCCATTGCAATCTTAACTGGTTTTCCACCATTTTTTTCAACTGCAAGATCAATTGCTACATCAAGATATAAGTTAGCTGGAGCTAGTACTGCGAATAAATATTTGTAACCTTTAGTGAATAACGATCTAGACGCACCGTTTGCTTCTACCATGGGAACTTCATATTTTTCAGTTACAGGAGCCATAGCTTTTGTAAGCCCCGAGCTATAAGGTCCAAGCATAAACTTAACACCATCTTGTTGGATTAATCTTTCTGCAAGTTGAGCTGCTCTTCCAGAGTTTGATTCATCATCATAATAAATAATATCAAACTTGTAAGTTTTTCCACCAACTTTAACACCACCCATGCTGTTAATTCTTTCAACTGCTAAGTTATAGCCGTTTTGAGTATGAACACCATTAGATGAATATTTTCCGGTTAACGAAACAGCTGCACCTAAAATAATTTTATCTCCAACTACCTTCGCGAAAGATATAGTTGAAGCTGAAATTAAAAGAGCAATTGCAGAAACTAAAGTAATTAGTATATTTCTGATTTTCATTTTATTTCTTCCTTTATTAGTTTTAAATTTAAAAAACAATTTAACATCTAAATGAATAAAAATACAACTAACGTCATACAAACTTAATTGCCACAATTATTTTAATAATCAATTAATACTTCTGAATAATTGCAATCATAATTGCAATTATAATTAATACGCACGCTGAAATTGTATTAATAATTTTTGGATTTGCTTTTATCCAAATAATTAACTTTCTAGCAAGTACGGCGTAAGCAATTAGAGATAAAAAATCTAAAACAACATACGTTGTGATTAAAATAAAAAATTGAACAATATAATTTGAATTAAAGTCAATAAACTGTGGAAATATTAATGGAAAGAACATCCAAGCTTTAGGACTTGTTACTGCAACTAAAAACCCATCTTTAAAAAAAGAAAAAAAATTTTTTGATGAAATATTATCTGAACTTACGTCTTTAAGTCTTGAATTATAAATATCGTAAGCAAGATAGAGCAAGTATGCAATTCCTATCCACTTAAATATATTTAAAAAATTTGGATTATCGACAAAAAAAGTTCCTAAAACAAAAATTACTAAAGTGGCTTGAATAATATTTGCTGTAACATCTCCAAGAGCTGTCCAGACACATTTTTGAACTCCATAATTCATGGAATATGAAATGATTACAATTCTAGGTGTGCCAGGAGTAATAAATAAAAATAAAATTATCTGTAAAAAAAGGAAATAATTTAAAGGGAGCATTTTTGGTTTGAGGATAGTCCAAAAAAACCGGAGCTAAAGATGGCTAAGATGGACTATCTAATTTAAAGATACCACGACCCTAAATAAAATGCATTAATCATTTTTTTCAAATATAATATAAATAGAGGATTTATGAAAAAAAAAGGTCACACCCCCATAACTAGGGTTAAAAATCCAGAACCCCATATATTAGATCCTGATTGGATCATCTGGGCTGCTTGGGCCGACCGAATTACCTTTGAAGAAATAGAGCAAAAAACTGGGAAGACAGAAGCTGAAGTAATCAAGATTATGAGGCATTCTATAAAACCAGTATCTTTTAGATTGTGGAGAAAAAGAGTTAATCAAAAAAGTATTAAACATAGAAAAAAATTTGAATACTCTAGAAAAGAAATTACTAGTAAAATTAAAAAGAATGATTATTTATAAGTCATGAAATCAGTAACAATTTATACAGGTCCACTTTGTAATTTTTGTGATGCAGCAAAAAAGTTATTAACTAGAAACAACGTTGAATATAAAGAAATCAACATTGCAACAGTAGATGGAGCAATGAATGAAATGATTGCTAAAGCTAATGGTAAAAGAACTATTCCTCAAATTTTCTTTGATGATCAACACATTGGTGGTTACGATAATGTTAGAGCTCTTGAAAAAGAAAATAAATTACTAGAACTTTTAAAATAAATTAATTTTTAGGCTTAAAGGTTAAACAAACACCGTTATTACAATATCTTTTGCCTGTTGGTTTAGGTCCATCTTCAAAGATATGACCATGATGGCCGTCACATTTTTTGCAATGATATTCTACTCTCTCATAACCCAATAGAGTGTCTGTTTTAGTTTCAAAAGCATCTGGTAGTGATTGATAGAATGAAGGCCAACCTGAACCACTTTCATATTTAGCATTTGAGTCAAATAATTTTTCACCACAATTAGTACAGTGATAACTACCTTCTCTCTTCTCGTGATTTAATTCGCTCGTGCCTGGTGCTTCTGTTCCATCTTCAAACAAAACTAATTTTTGTTCAGCTGTAAGATCTTTATTAATTTTTGTTGTCATAAATTTATTCTAATACTCTTAAAGGTTTATCGGCTACACATGCTTCTAACCCTTCGATCATTTGTGTATAAAATACGCTATAATTTTCTGCAGTAACATAGCCAACATGAGGCATTAATAATGCATTTGGTAAAAATCTTAACTTATTACCTTCTGGTAAAGGTTCTTTTTCATAAACATCTAGTCCTGCTCCAGCAATAACATTAGTTGAAAGTGCTATAATTAAATCATCTTCATTAATAATATTTCCTCTAGAAGTGTTAATTAAAAAAGCAGTTTTCTTCATTGTATCTAACTCTTTTAATTTTATTAATTCTTTATATCTTTCTCCACCCTGAACATGAATGGATAGAAAATCAGAATTTTGAAATAAATCTTCTTTACTACATGGCAGTACATCTAATTCTTTACATGTATCTAGGTTTAAATTTTCACTCCAAGCCATAACTTCCATACCAAAAGCTTTTCCAATTTTAGCAACTTGTGATCCAACTCTTCCAAGTCCTACTAAGCCTAAAATTTTTCCCTTAAGCTCAAAACCAATAGTTGACTGCCAATAACCTTGATACATATTGTCAATTTCTTCTTTAAAGTTTCTAGCTAAACCTAAGATTAAACCCCAAGTTAATTCAGATGTACCTGAAAAACCAATCTCAGTTCCGCATACTATAATTTTTCTTTTTTTAGCTGCCACTAAGTCTATAGCCTTATTTCTCGAACCACTTGTTATGATGTATTTTAGATCATTAAGGTTATCGATTAAATTTTTAGTAATTAGAGTTCGTTCTCTCATTATTAATAAAGCTTCAAAGTCAGCCAATTGCTCTATAGCGTCCGCCTCATCTTCAAAGGGTTCACTGAATATCTTAAATTCATATTTTCCAGATAATTTTTTTAGATCAACAAATTCGTGAGATACGTTTTGGTAATCATCTAAGATAGCAACTTTAAGCATTTTTAATCTTTCTATTTGATAAAAGAATTCCGGTTAAAATAAATATTGCACCTAACATATGATAAAACATAAATTTTTCATTAAAAATAATCATTGCCATAATTGCACTTAAAATAGGCATCATATGTAAAAAAATGCCTGCTCTGTTAGCACCAATTAAAGTAACTCCCTTTATCCAAAAAATAAAAGAAGCAAGACCTGGAAATAAAACTACATAAAATAAAATTATGTAAAAGTTATAATTTAAAGCAATTCTATAACCCATTTGATACTCTATAAAATATATTGGTATTAAAAAAATAAAGCCAAATGAAATTACCACTTCTAGTAATCCCAGTTGAGATAGTTCATGTTTTTTTTTCTTTAAAAGAGCAGAATAAGTAGCCCAAGACAGCATTCCAAAAACCATCGTGATGTCACCCTTGTTAAAATCTAAATTCATTAATATTCCAAGGTTTGCTTTAGTTATTATCAAAACAACTCCAATGAAAGAACATGCCACTCCCAATATTTGAAAAGTATTTGTTTTTTCAATTTTTAAAATTGATGAAATGAAAATGATCATTACAGGTATCGTTGATATCATTAAAACTCCACTGATCACTTGCGTAAAGTTTAAAGAATAATAGACGATTGAATTAAATATGGTAACACTCGTTATTCCAAGAACTGTGTAATATTTATAATTTTCTAAAATATAATTTCTTTTGTTAAATAACTCTTGAATTGTAAATGGAGCTAAGATCAACCAAGCAAAAAGCCATCTATAAAAATTTAATGAAAATGGAGGTATTTGGTATTGGCTAGCAAATTTTCCAACTAAAAAATTTCCTGACCAAAAGAAAGCTGCTAAAAATAAAAAAATATAAGCAACATTATTTTTATTTATCACTTAGTTAAACCTAAGAGAACTATATGGCTTTAAATCTAAGTTTGTATTTTCTTCAGCAATCATTCCAGAGATTATTTTCCCTGAAATAGGTCCTAAAGTCCATCCTAAATGATGATGTCCAAAACAATAAAAAACATTTTTGTACTTTTTTGAAGGTCCTATTACAGGTAAGTAATCTGGCAATGTGGGTCTAAAACCAAGCCACTCGTCTTCATGTTCGGGTAAATCACCCATCATATATTTTGCATTATTAATTAAGTTTTTAACTCTTGATTTTGATAACGGATTAGCTAATCCACCAAATTCTACCGTACCTACCACTCTAAGCCCTTGCTCCATGGGTGTAATGCCAAATCCTCTATTTTGAAAAATTACTGGTCTACTTAAAAGATGATCACAATTTTTAAAATGAACATGGTACCCTCTTTCAGTATCAAGAGGTATTTTTTCATCTAAATTATCTGTTAACTTTTTTGAAAATGAACCACATGCAATTACAATTTTATCAAAAAGAAAGCTTTGTGTTTCAGCCTTTATAACTGGTTTCTCATCATTAAAATTTATGTCTTTCACGTTCATTTTTAAAAACTTGCCACCCTTTTTCAAAAAAAGATCATAAAGTTTTAAAAGAATTTTCTTAGGATTTCTAGCATGTCTACCATACTGATAATAAACACCTCCATGATAGATCGGTTTTATATTTGGCTCTAAATCATGAATTTCTTTTGGAGTAACTACTTGCTGATCAACACCCAGTTCATTTCTAACTTTAATTTCTAGTTCTCTACTTTTTAAACTTTGATCATTCCAAATATATAAAATACCTTTTTTTTCAACCAATCCTCCAAGCTCAATCTCATCAAATAATTCATCATAAGCAGGTAATGCTAAATCTAAAATTTGATGCATATTTTTTGCAGTATGCATCATTCGTTTTGTAGAGCAGTTTCTAATAAACTGTAAAAACCAAGGTATCATTTTTGGAACATAGTTCCATTTAAGAGCAAGTGGACCTGTAGAACTTAAAAGCATCGCAGGGACATCAGTTAGAACATCTGGTCTATTTATAGGAACAGATGCATATGGAGAAAAGTGGCCAGCATTACCGTACGATGCAGCAGGACTTCCTGGCTCGTCTCTATCAAAAATTGTTACCCTAAATCCTTTTTTTTGTAAAAATAACGCATTGGAAATACCTTGTATACCAGCACCTACAATCCCAATTTTTAATTTTTGTTCCATGAGACTTTATATAATTCTTAAATTTAAATATTCTCGCGACAAATTCGACAAGTAAAGCATTAAAATACTTAAGCTATTAGCTGTTTATGATTAATTTTAGCGCTCATAACAATTGCAAATCCAATCATTGTTGCAAGCATTGAAGATCCTCCATATGACATAATTGGTAGTGGAGATCCAACGATAGGTAATAAACCTAAAACCATGGACATATTTACCGTTACATAAAAAAATATTGCAGACCCATAGCCATAGCAAAAAAGTTTAGCAAAATAACTCCTCGAGATTGCACCAATTCTTAATACTCTGTAAATAATGATTATATAAATTAGCAATAAACATAGCGACCCTAAAAAACCGTGCTCCTCAGCAAATAAAGTAAAAATGAAATCTGTATGCTTTTCTGGTAAAAATTCTAAATAACTTTGAGTACCTTTTAAAAAACCTTTACCAGTTAAACCTCCTGATCCAACTGCTATTTTAGATTGAATGATTTGATAACCTGCACCTAAAGGATCCCTATCTGGATTAAGAAATGTTAAAATTCTAAGTTTTTGATAAGGTTGTAAAAAAGCAATAGCAAAGGGCATTAAAATTAATAAAGCTACAAATGAATATATAAAATATTTAATATTAATTCCTGCGAGCCAAATGACAACTAGTCCACTTAAGGCAATTAAAATTGAAGTTCCCAAATCAGGTTGGGTAATAACAAGCATAATTGGTAAAATTAAAATTACTAAAGCAACAAATATAACTTGAAAACTATTAACTTTATTGAGTTGTATGCGGTGATAATATTTAGCAAGACATATTATTATTGCAATTTTCATTAATTCAGATGGCTGCAAATTAATAAAATATAAATTTATCCATCTTTGCGATCCTGAGGCTTTAATACCGTATAAAGAAGCCCAAACTAGAAGAAGTAAAACCACAACATAAAACAAATAAGCAAAGTAATGCCAAAATTTAATATTAAAAAATGACATAAAAATCATCATTGTAAAAAATATTAAAAATTTTAAAATATGACTTTTACTATGAAATAAAATTTCTCCACCATCTGTTGAATACATAGATAAAGCACTAATCAACCCAAGTAACAAAATACAAATTAATAAAATATAATCAAAATTTCGTAATTTTTGAAAAAATGTTGGTTGAGTATTGAATGAATTATATTGCATTTATATCTTAATAGTTTTTTGAAAAAATGTTGGTTGAGTATTGAATGAATTATATTGCATTTATATCTTAATAGTTTTTTGAATTCTTGCTTTCTCTCTAAGTTCATGTCTGTCTATAATTAACTTAAAAAGTTTTTTTGCTATTGGTGCTGCAGTTGAGCTTCCAGATCCACCATGCTCTATAACAATACTTAGTGCATATCTTGGATTTTTATAAGGTCCAAAAGCTATGTATAGTGCGTGATCTCTTTCATTATAGGGAATTTCAAATGTTTTTAAATCAAGCTCTCTATCTAATTTTGTAATCCTTTTAACTTGTGATGTTCCTGTTTTACCGGCAAATTGATATTTTGGATCATCAATTCTTGATTTATAAGAAGTTCCTCTAATTTCATTTGTGGATGCAAACATTGCTTCACGAACTAGGTTTATATTTTTAGAACTTTTAAACAGGGTTTGATGTTCTTTTTTATTTAAAAAACCTAAAAGTTCTGTTGCATCTTTCAATCCACTATCTTTTTTATTTAATTGTTTTCTATTTTCATTCATTATAAATCTAATTTCTTCTGCCGTTTTACTATCTTTTTCTACTATTATTTTTGGATAAATCTTAAATCCTCCATTTGCAAGTTGAGCTGTCATTTGACATAATTGTAGTGGTGTTGTTTGTGTATAACCTTGTCCAATACCTGTAATTAGTGTTTCACCTATAACCCAACCTTTTCCTAAATTATTTTTTTTCCATTTAGTGTCAGGAATTAATCCTTTTTTCTCATTACTAAATGTTTTATCTAAAACTTTTTCACCAAGGCCAAATTTTATAGATGTTTCTTTTAACCGGTCTACACCAAGTTTTCTGGCAATCTCATAAAAATACGTATCACAAGACTGCTTCATAGCACTTTTTAAATCTACAATACCATGACCTCTTTTTTTCCAGCAATGATAGGTTTGCCCATACATCTCAATTTTGCCAGTGCAATTAACTTTAAAATTTTCATCAATAATTCCATTTTCTAGCGCAGATAAAGCTACCATTGGTTTAAATGTTGAGCCTGGTGAATATAAGCCTGATAAAGTTTTATTAACCAATGGCTTTAAAGGATGGTTTCTAATTAACTGCCAATCATCTTGATTAATTCCAAAAAGAAATAGGTTAGGGTTAAACGATGGTGATGATTGCATGGCAACTATTTCACCCGTGTAAATATCCATTACACTTATTGAGCCAGCCACATCTTTTAAAAGCTCATTACAAAACTTTTGAATTTCTGTATCTATTGTGAGTTTTATTGTCTTACCATTTAATCCATCTGTGTAATCAAGCTGACTAATTCTTTTACCGTAAGCATTAACCTCATATCTTTGTACGCTGTTAGTTCCAATTAGTTCATTTTCAAAAGTTTTTTCTAAACCTGTCTTTCCAACTTTAAGTCCTGGTACATGTGTATCTTTTATAATTTTGTTATTTAAAATATCTTTTTCACTGGCTTCACTAACATAACCCAAAACATGAGTATAATTTTCATTGAACGGGTAATTACGCGAAACAGATAAAACTGGTTTAGCTCCTACTAAATCGTGCAAGAAATAATTGACCTTTGTGAACTGTTCCCAGGTTAAATTTTTTGAAATAATTATAGTTTCCCAAGGTTTTTGACTATTTTTTTGTTTTATTATTTTTTTAAAATTATTATTACTAATCGATAGGATCTTTTTTAGTCTTACCATCAGATATTTAAAATCTTCTACTTCTTCGGGAATCACATGAAGTTGGTATACTTCTAAATTACCAGCAATAACATTTTCAAAATAATCTAAAAACTCACCTCTAATTGGGGCTAATCTCCATTCACGTAATCTATTTTTATCAGATAGAGTTAAATATTTTTTATTCTCTGTAATTTGTAATGAAAATAATCGAGCTACTATTCCAGTAAATACAATAAACTTAGCAGCACCAATAATAAACATTCTTCTATTAATGGTTTGAACTTTTTTTACACCAAAATCTTCACCTAACATTATTTCTACCTAAAAGATATTTTTCAAATAAATCAAATAAATTTGAAAATAGGAAATAAAATAAAAATGTGTATGTAATATTTATTATTTGATCAAAATAACTTAACTCATAATTAAAAATAAAATTTAAAGAAATAAATAATAATGAATTTATAATTAAAATTGTTATAAGAAAAAATATACAATCTTTTATTAAACTTGGTCTTAAAGTAATATTTCTAAGGTAGGATGCTGCAACACAAAGTATTAAATACATTAAACTACTTAATCCAATTGGTGTTCCCACCACAACATCATTAAATAAGCCTGCAACAAAAATATAAATATATCCTAAACTTTCACTTTTTTTTAAACTGTAATAAAAAATTAAAATATAAGAGAAATTAAATGAAAAATATCTTAAACCTAAATGATTAAAATCATAATTATTTAAAACAGATACAAAAAGTATAAATATAGGAATATTTGATAATATTTTTCTAGTAAAATTTTTGTTTCTTAGTTCTGTCATTTAGTCTCACTTTTTAAAAATGACAAAACTTTTACAAATCTTAATTGAGAGAAATCTGAAAAAAATTCAACATTTTTTTTATCATCTAAAAAATTATTATTTATTTTTCCTATGGGTATTCCAGCTTTGAATAAACTGCCTGCTCCAGAAGTATAAATGACAGACTCATTTTTTATGTCCTCATATTTTTTACTATATTGAATAATCCCATAATCTTTACCTGTACCTGAAAGTATAGAAAATACCGCATTTGGTTCTACTATAACTGGAATTTTACTATTCAAATCTGAAAGTAACAATACTCTTGATGACAAATAATTAACCTCGATAACTTTTCCAACAAGATACGTACCATCCATAACAACCATTCCAAGATTGATTTTATGTTTGCTGCCTTTGTTAATGATGATTGATCTTAGAAATGGACTGCCTTTATCCCTTAAAACTTTAGCAATTATAGTGTCTGATTTAACCAGATAATCATCAACTATGTCTTTTAATCTTTGGTTTTCTAAAATTATAAATTCATTTAATAAATCTTTAGCTTTTAAGGTTGCTAGCTCTGATTTATTTTTTTCATTTTCTTTATAAAGTCTTTTGTGATTTTGAATTGTAAGATAACCTTCTTTTAACAAATTCTCTGGTACAGAAACTACAAATGATGATCTGTATACTATTTCTTTAATAGCTACTTTTGTATAATCTATAGCTTTGATATTAAAACTACCCAAAATTAAAAGAATAATAGAAAAAAATATTAAACTTAATAGTGAGAATCTTTGCTGTGTTCCTTTTTTTAGAAAAGCAGATCTTAATGCAATTACAAAATCATCTCTGCTTGTTTCCATTATTTCTAATACTCAGATAGCATAGTAGAGAATGTTTCTTCTTGATCTAGAGCTTTTCCAGTACCAATTGCAACACATGCTAATGGATCATCTGCTATAAAAACTGGCAATCCAGTTTCTTTAGAGAATCTTTTGTCAATATTTTTTAATAAAGCACCACCACCTGTTAATGTTAGACCCATATCTACTAAATCAGCTGATAATTCAGGAGGAGTGTTTTCAAGCGCATCTTTTATCCCATTCACCATTTCTTTTAAAATATCATTTAAAGCTTCAGCTGTATCTTCTTCAGTAATATTTACCTCTTTAGGTGTTCCTGACCTTAAATCTCTACCTTTAACAGCATAAGTATTACTGTTTGATGGTATAGCTGTCCCAATTTCTTTTTTTATTTTTTCAGCAGTACTATCCCCAATCATCAAATTATATTCTTTTCTCATATAATTTACTAAAGCTGTATCCATTGCATCTCCAGCAACTCTTAAAGATCTAGAATAAACAAGACCTCCTAGTGACATAACAGCTATCTCTGTGGTGCCCCCACCAATGTCAACAACCATTGATCCAGTTGCTTCTGAAATTGGAAGGCCAGCTCCAATAGCTGCTGCAATAGGTTCTTCAATTAATTGAACTCTTCTAGCACCCGCTGCTAACGCACTATCTTGAATAGCTTTTCTTTCAACAGGTGTTGACCCTGTTGGAACACAGATTAAAATTCTTGGGTTTGCAAAAGTTTTATTTTTATGAACTTTTTTTATAAAATGTTTAATCATTTCTTCAGTAACTATAAAATCTGCAATCACTCCATCTCTTAAAGGTCTAATAGCACTAATGTTACCTGGTGTTCTTCCAAGCATAGTTTTTGCTTCATCTCCAACTGCTAAAACAGTTTTTTTCCCCATGTTCTCAGCTATAGCAACAACAGATGGTTCATTTAAAACCACTCCTTGTCCTTTTAATACAACGAGAGTGTTAGCAGTTCCAAGGTCAATCGCCATATCTTGACTCCAAATACTACTTAAATTTTTTAACCAATTAGCCATCTTATATTCCCTTCATTTTCTGAGTTTCATACTCCATTGGAGCAGTTTTTTTTCTTTTAATAATCATTTTATTTAAAGCACTTAAATAAGCATTAGCTGACGCTACTAATGTGTCAGTATCAGCTGCTTGTCCAACTGTAGTTTTACCTTCTTCTTCAATTCTAACACTTACAGTAGCTTGTGCATCAGTTCCTTCCGTAACAGCGTGAACTTGATATAATTGTAATTTTACATCATGTGGATATAAAACTTTGATACATTTAAAAATAGCATCAACTGGCCCATCACCTGTTTCTGAGGTTGATTTAACTTCACCATAAACATCAAGAGTCATTTCTGCTTTTTGAGGCTCACCTGTTCCTGCAAAAACTTTTAATGACTTTAAATTAATTACATATTTATCTAAAATCATACTATCATCAACTAAAGCTGCTATATCATCGTCATAAACATGTTTTTTCTTGTCAGCTAAAATTTTAAATTTTCCAAAGGCAGATTGAATTACATCATCAGTAACATCCGCATAACCAAGATCATTTAATTTTTCTTTAAATGCGTGACGTCCGGAATGTTTTCCCATAACCAGTGAAGTTTTCTTAACCCCAACACTTTCTGGTGTCATAATTTCATATGTTTCTCTATTTTTAAGCATTCCGTCTTGATGAATACCTGCCTCATGTGCAAAAGCATTTTTTCCAACAATTGCCTTATTAAATTGTACTGGAAAAGTTGCATTAGAGACAATTTTTGAAGCTTTGCTTAATAATTCTGTTTTAATTCCAGTTGTATAAGGCATCAAGTCGTTTCTTGTTCTTATTGCCATAACAATTTCTTCAAGTGCAGCATTTCCTGCTCTTTCACCTATTCCATTAATTGTACATTCAACTTGTCTTGCACCAGCTGAAACACCAGCTAAAGAATTTGCTACAGCTAATCCTAAATCGTTATGACAATGAACAGATAAAATAGCTTTTTCAATATTTGGAACTTTATTTTTTAATGTTGTTATAATTTTAGTAAATTCTGAAGGGATAGTATAACCAACAGTATCAGGAATATTTATTGTTGTAGCACCACTACTAATTGCTGTTTCAACTATTTTACACATAAAATCCATGTCAGTTCGTGTTCCATCTTCACATGACCATTCAACATCATCTGTAAGATTTCTTGCGTAAGTTACACTTTCTTTTATCGCATCCACAACTTGCTCTGGAGATTTATTCAACTTAAATTTCATATGAAGTGGGCTTGTTGAAATGAAAGTGTGGATTCTAAATCTTGGAGCAGATTTTAATGCTTCATGACATGCATCTATATCCTTTTTGCTAGCCCTTGATAATCCACATGGAATTGAATTTTTTAAAATTTTACTAATTGCTGTTACGGCCTCAAAATCACCTGGAGAAGCTATTGGAAAACCAGCTTCAATTATATCTATGCCTAATTCATCAAAAATTCTTGCTATTTGAATTTTTTCTTCAAGACTCATCGATGCACCTGGTGATTGTTCACCATCTCGCATTGTAGTATCGAATATAATAACTTTATCTTTGTCGCTCATAACCAATAATTTTAGAAAAACTATAATACAATCTATAATAGAGATTGCAAAATAATTGTTATATTTTGGCTGAATTTCTGACCGAATTAGGTTTTTAGTAAAAATTAACTCTTATCACTATCTATTAATTTTTTCTTGCCAATCCAAGGCATCATTGCTCTAAGTTCTGCACCAACCTTTTCAATCGGGTGATCCGCAAGATCTTTTCTCATTTTTAAAAAATTCTTTTGACCGCCTTCACACTCTTTCATCCAGTCTTTAGTAAATTTACCAGATTGAATATCAGCTAGAACTTCTTTCATTCTTTTTTTGCTTTCGCTATCTACAACTTTTTTACCTGATACATATTCGCCATACTCTGCAGTATTAGATATAGAATAATTCATATTAGCAATTCCACCTTCATAAATTAAATCCACTATCAATTTTACCTCATGTAGACATTCGAAGTATGCCATCTCTGGTTCGTAGCCAGCCTCGGTTAAAGTTTCAAAACCATTTTTAATAAGCTCAACTAATCCACCACAAAGTACAGATTGCTCTCCAAATAAGTCCGTTTCACATTCATCTTTAAAAGTTGTTTCAATAATACCAGATTTTCCACCACCGATTGCCGATGCATATGATAATGCAAGATCTCTTGCTTTACCTGTTCCATCTTGATGAACAGCAAATAAACAAGGTACTCCACCCCCTCTTTCAAATTCACTTCTAACTAAATGCCCAGGTCCTTTTGGTGCAACCATAAATACATCTAAATCTTTTCTAGCATCAATTAATTTGTAATGAATATTTAATCCATGAGCAAATGCTATGCTTGTTCCTGGTTTAATTCTTTGATCAATATGATTTTTATAAATAGCTGCTTGTAATTCATCTGGTGTAAGAATCATTGCAACTTCTGCCCACTCTGCGGCATCAGATAAACCCATTACCTTTAAACCTTTTGATTCTGCTTTTGCTTTACTTGCAGACCCATCTCTAAGTGCTACAACAACTTCCTTAGCTCCACTATCTTTTAAATTTAATGCATGTGCGTGCCCTTGGCTTCCATACCCGAATATTGCTATTTTTTTACTTTTGATTAAATCTACATCTGCATCTTTTTCATAAAACATTTTCATTTTTGTTCTCCTTTATTTTTAATTAAAAATTTCTGCACCTCTTGTCATTGCAACCGCTCCAGTTCTTGAGGCACTAACAAGACCAAATGGTTTTAAATTTTTTATCACTTTATCTATCTCTCTTCTTAATGCTGTTATTTGAATTACAGCAGATTTATTTGTTTGATCTAATATAACCGGATTGTATTTTTTACAAGCATTTAAAGCTTTCTTAATTTTATTACTATTTGCAACAACTTTTAATAACGCCATCTCCTTGAATATAACTTTTTTATCTTCTCTTTTAAAATTTCCAACTTTATGAACTGGAACTAGCTTTTTCAATTGTAATACAATTTGCTCAATTACTTGGGGTGTTCCAGTGGTTACAATTGTAATTCTAGAGAGATTATTTTTTTGATCTACTTCTGCTACAGCTAAAGATTCTATATTATAGCCCCTTCCAGAAAATAGCCCAACTACTCTTGATAAAACACTTGCTTCATTATCAACCCAAACAACAATTATATGAGTATCAATTTTACCTAATTTGCTAGGTGCACTGTATGCTGATTTAGATTTTGCCATTTAAACTAAAGATTTTCCTTTACCTGAAATCTTATTTTCTTTCTGGTCCTTAGGTCCTAATAACATTTGATTATGTGGTTTTCCAGAAGGTATCATTGGATAACAATTCTCTGCTTGATCTACATGACAATCAAAAATTACTGGTCTGTCTGTATTGATCATTTCTTCAAGTTTTTCATCTAATTCATCTGGATTTTCTGCTCTAATTCCAACACATCCAT
Source organism: Candidatus Pelagibacter sp. Uisw_113 (assembly GCF_047717815.1). GTDB lineage: Bacteria > Pseudomonadota > Alphaproteobacteria > Pelagibacterales > Pelagibacteraceae > Pelagibacter. Next base: position 228,211 of record NZ_CP159809.1, on the reverse strand, counting down.
AAGCTTCGGCTAATTTTACAAAATCTGGTAATGCCTCTGAGTAACTTTCAGAGTAATTCTTTTCATGAAGTAGTTCCTGCCATTGTCTAACCATTCCCATATATTGATTATTCAAAATAAATATCTTTATAGGAAGGTTATATTGAACTGCAGTTGAAATTTCCTGCATAGTCATTAAAATTGACGCTTCACCTGCAATATCTACAACTAATTTTTTAGGATGTGCGACTTGCACCCCTATAGCTGCAGGTAACCCATAACCCATAGTTCCAAGCCCTCCAGATGTCATCCATCTATTGGGTTTATTAAATTTATAATGTTGTGCTGCCCACATCTGATGCTGTCCAACTTCAGTGGTAATATATGTGTCCTGGTTTTTAGTTAATTCATAAAGTCTTTGAACCGCATGTTGAGGTTTAATAATTTTATCACTATTTATAAAATTTAAAGACCGTTTAGTTCTCCATTTTTGAATTTGTTGCCACCATTTAGATATTTTTTGTTTATTTGATTTTTCTAAATTTAAGTTTTTCTTTTTTAAAGTTTTAGTGGTTGATTTTATTACATCACTAACATCACCAACAATAGAAAGGTCAACCTTTACAATTTTATTTATCGATGAAGGGTCGATATCAATATGAACTTTTTTAGATTTTGGAGAAAACTCATCTATCTTTCCTGTGATACGATCATCAAATCTTGCGCCTATATTAATTAATAAATCACAATCATGCATTGCATTATTAGCTTCATAAGTTCCATGCATACCAAGCATTCCTAAAAATTGATTATCATCTCCAGGGAAAGCGCCTAATCCTTGCAAAGTTGAAGTAATAGGAAATCCTGTTAAGGCTACTAATTCTCTTAAAAGTTCACTTGCCTTTGGGCCTGAATTAATTACTCCACCTCCAGTATAAAAAACTGGTTTGGAGGCTTTTTTCATTAAGTCTACTAATTGATCAATCTCTTTTTGGTTAAATTTATTAAGAACTTTTCCATTTAATTTTTTTACTTTTTTAGGTTTGAAGTATTTTGCTTTTGCAAACTGAATATCTTTTGGAATATCAACTAATACTGGTCCTGGTCTTCCAGTTGTTGCAACTTCAAATGCCTCATGCATTATTCTTGGAAGATCATTAATATCTTTAACTAACCAATTGTGTTTTGTGCAAGGTCTTGTAATTCCTGTGGTATCACATTCCTGAAAAGCATCTGTTCCAATTAAGTGCGTAGGTACTTGTCCTGAAATACAAACTAAAGGAACTGAATCCATATAAGCATCAGTTAATGCAGTGACAACATTTGTTGCACCTGGTCCTGACGTAACTAATACAACGCCTGGTTTTCCAGTTGATCTTGCATAACCTTCCGCAGCATGGCCCGCACCTTGTTCGTGTCTAACTAAAATATGCTTTATAGTTGGATGATTTTTTAATTCATCATAGATAGGAAGCACTGCTCCACCAGGATACCCAAAAATATGTTCAACTTTTTGGTCTTCAAGACATTTAAATACTATCTCTGCTCCTGAATATAATTTTGGCATCCAGGCAATCTATCGGACTTTATGTTAATTGGTCAAGTTTAAGAGAGGATTTTTTTAATTTTTTTATATAGCTATCTATTTTACTTGGATCAATTTTAATCCATGACATCATCCTACTTCTTGCCCAAGTAGCTTGTCTTTTAGCGTATTGTCTTGTTTTAATTAATATTAATTCTTTTGCTTCTTCTAAAGTGATTTCACTATTTAGATACTGTGTCAATTCGGCAATCCCAATTACCTTGTTTGCACTCTGATCTTTTCTAATTTTTAGTTTAACAAATTTTTTAACTTCATTAATGGCTCCACTATTTATCATGCTAGAAGTTCTTAAGTTAATTCTTTCAATGAGTTTTTCTCTTTTTGTTTCAATATGAAGTTTTAAAAAGTCACTGTCTTTAAATTCAGATTTAGTCTTAGTTAACCAATCGTACATAGAAATATTAGTATAAGATTTAATTTCATAAGCTCTTATGGATCTTTGAGTATCATTTGGATCAAATTTATCTTTAATTTTAGGATCAAGTTTTAAAAGTTTTTTATAAAATTTTTTCTGCCCCACTCTTTTAGATATTAGCCTAACTTTATTTCTAAATTTAAGGGGTATCTCTGGAATTTTAACCAGACCATCAATCAATGACTGAAAATATAAACCAGTACCACCGACTAAAATTGGAATTTTTTTCTTTTTTTTAATATTTTTAATTTTTTTAATTGAGAGTTCCAACCATTGTCCTGTTGAAAATTTTTCATTCAAATTAACAAATCCATAAAGATGATGTTTAATATTTTTTTGCTCTATACTATTTGGTCTTGCAGTTAAGATTTTTAACTTCTTGTAAACCTGCATGCTGTCAGCATTGATGATTTCTCCTTGAATTTTTTTTGCAATCTTTACAGCGAAATTTGATTTGCCTGATGCGGTGGGACCTGAAATTAAGATAATTTTGGACTGTTTGTCCATTATCAATCTAGCTTAACACCAATATATCTTCTTTGGTTTTGATTATTATAAATTACAATCAAAATTGTTTTTTGATTAGATTTTAAAACAGTGTCCACAATATCTTCAAGATTTTTAGTTGATTTTATTTTTTTCTTTTGTGCTTCAACAATAATATCTCCAACATTTAAGTAGTCTACGGGGCTATTTTTCCCAATATTTGTTATAACTAAACCTGTTGTTTGATTGGGTAACTTTCTTTCTTTAATATCTTTATCGTTTAATGGTCTTACAATAATTTTTAATGATTTAATTTCTGAAATTTCTGGAGTTTCTGTTTTTGTATCTTTTGGTTCTTCTTTTTTAAAGTCACTTGAAGTTTCCAATCTTCCTAATTTAATTTTTTTAGTGATCTCTTTTTTATTTCTCCAAACTTTAACTTCAATTGTTTTACCTACTTCTGTTTGTGCGACAATTATTGGCAGTTCTTTCATTTCATTAATCTTTGTTCCATTAAATTCTAAAATGATATCTCCTGCTTTAATCCCTGCTTTGTCTGATGGACTTTTTTCTGCAACACTGGCAACCAATGCACCTCTTGGTTCATCTAACTTTTCAATATCAGCAATTTCTTTCGTTACCACTTGAATTCTAACTCCTAACCAGCCTCTCTTAGTTTCACCAAATTCTATTAACTGACTAACAACTTTTTTTGCACTATTGGATGGTATTGAAAAGCCTATACCTATCGACCCACCTTTTCCTAAAATTGCTGTATTAATTCCAATTACATCACCATTCATATCAAATAATGGCCCACCCGAGTTCCCTGAATTGATTGAGGCATCTGTTTGAATATAATCCTCATAACGCGATAAACCTATTGATCTATTTCTAGCAGAAATAATTCCTGCTGTTACTGTTCCTCCCAAGCCAAAAGGATTACCAATTGCAATAACCCAATCACCAATTCTTGCTTTATCAGAATCTCCAAAACTAACTGGTATAAACTTTTCTTTAGAATCTATTTGAAGGACTGCAATATCAGATAATGGGTCTTGCCCAATTATTGTAGCCTTATATTCTTTATCACCACCAACTCTAACAACAATATCTTCAGCATCTTGAATGACATGGTTATTAGTTATCACAATTCCTTTTTCATCAATTATAAACCCTGAACCTAGTGCAGCAGACTTCCTTGTTTGAGGTGTACCAAATTCTTTGAACATATCTTCAAAAGGTGATCCAGGAGGAAATTGAAAACCAGGAAATGGATTTGAATTAGTAACAACTGTTGTTGTTGTGGAAATATTTACAACAGATGGCATTAATTTTTCTGCTAGATCTGCAAATGATGCTGGTGCATCTTTTGCTAATACTTGTGATGCAAAACTTATTGCAAAAAATATAATAAATAATTTTTTAATTCTGTTCATTTTAATTTTTTATATACCAAATAATAATAAATCCTATAATAACAAAGATCAATCCACCTGTTCTTAATTGACTATTAGTCACATCGTTTAATTTTAATAATATACTTTTCATTTTAGATGGAAATAAGGCGTACAAAATTCCTTCTATAAAAAGAAAAAGACCAAAAGCTATAATTAGCTCATTCATGTATTTGATTTATTTTTTAGGCTTAATGTTTCCAAAAAATTTAAAGAACTCACTATCAGGTGACAAGATTACAGAAGTATCTCCACCTATTAATGCTGTCTCGTAAGCCTGCATGGCTCTATAGAAAGCAAAAAATTCAGGGTCTCTACCAAATGCATCTGCAAAAATTGCATTTCTTTCACCATCACCTTCACCTTTCATAATCTCTGAATCTTTATTCGCGTTAGCTAGTAACACTGAAACATCCTTATCAGCTGTTGATGTAATAGTTACGGCCATTTCAGCACCTCTTGCTCTAAATTCTTTAGCTTCTTTTTCTCTTTCAGTTTGCATTCTTCTAAAGATTGCTTCACTATTTGCCTCAGGTAAATCTGCTCTTTTAATTCTTACATCTACTATCTTAATACCAAAATTTTTAGCTTCAACATTTACACCTTCTTGAATTAAAGACATTTGTTTACTTCTATCTTTTGAAAGTAATGTTTGTAATTCTTGTTGTCCCAGAACGTTTCTAAGTCTTGAGTTAATGATTGTTGCTAATCTTGATCTTGCTACTCTTTCATTTCCAACTGAAATGTAGAATTTTAGAGGATCTACAATTTGAAACCTTGCAAAAGCATCAACAATCAATCTTTTTTGGTCTGACGCAATCACTTCTATTGGCGGCGTATCTAAGTTTAAAATTCTACTATCTAAAAAGACTACGTTTTGAATAAAAGGCATTTTAAAGTTTAAGCCAGGTTCTAATATGATTTTTTTAGGGTCACCAAACTGAAGAACAATTGCTTGATTAACTTCTTTAACTATAAAAATAGAGAAGAAAGCTAATGCTGCTATTATAATAGTTATTGGTAATAAAATTTTTTTCATTAATTCTTCGCTTTCTTTTTGCCTAGTTCAGGAAGTGGTAAATAAGGAACGACGCCAGAACCTGCGCCTTTTTCAATAATGACTTTATCTATATCTGCTAAAACTTTTTCCATAGTTTCTAGATACATTCTCTCTTGAGTAACTTCTTTAGCTTTAAAATACTCGTTATATATCGAGATAAATCTACTAGCTTCACCTTCGGCTAACGCAACAACTTTTTGTTTATAGGCTTCAGCTGCTTGCATAATTCTTGCCGCTTCCCCTCTTGCTCTCGGGATTACATCGTTCGCATAAGCTTCAGCTTCATTTTTAGATCTTTCCATATCAGCTCTTGCTGCTTGAACATCTCTAAATGCATCAATTACTTGATCAGGTGGATCTGCTTTTTGAGTTTGAACTTGTGTAATTTGAATACCACTATTGTACTCATCTAAAATTGCTTGAATAATTTCCTGTGTTTCAATTTCAATTTGAGCTCTACCCTCTGTTAAAACTGGTTGAATGTTACTTTTAGCAATCACTTCTCTCATTGCTGTTTCTGCTGCAGCTTTTACAGTTCCCTCGGGATCTTGAATTTGAAATAAAAATTTGCTTGCATCTTTAATCACCCAGAATACTGAAAAATCTATATTAACAATATTTTCATCACCAGTTAACATTAAACTTTCTTGTGGCACATCTGCAACTCCTCCACCTTGAGAAAAGCCACTATCTCTTTCAGATCTAAATCCAATATCTATTCTATTAACCTTTGTAACTTTTGGTGTTTGAACTGTCTCTATCGGAAGTGGAATGTGATAGTGTAATCCTGGTTGAGTAGTCTTCACAAATTTACCAAATCTAAGTACAACACCTTGCTCGTCTGGTCCTACTCTATAAAGTCCGCTAGCTAACCATACAAATGCTATGATTATTAAAATTAAACCAATTGGTTTTTTCCCTGATGAACTTCCACCAGGTAAGAATTTATTTATTTTACTTTGAATGTCTCTAATAATTGCATCAATGTCTGGTGGTGTAGGTCCTTTTCCTGAACCATTTCCTCCTCCTGGAGGTGTTCCCCATGGGCTTCCACCTCTACCTTGAAAATCATCTGACATATGACAAAGTATATAATGTCTTTCTAATAAAAAACAAGTAATGATAAAAATATGACAGATAAAAAGCCAGAACTAAGTGACGCAATGAAAAAAAAATTAGAACCTAAAAAGTTCACAAAGAACCCCATTTTAGGAACAAAGTTTACAATAGCTGTATCAAGTGCAAAAGGTGGTGTTGGAAAGTCTACTTTTGCAACAAATCTTGCTTTAGCATTAAAACAAATTGGCTGCAAAGTTGGTTTACTTGATGCTGATATCTACGGCCCTTCAATTCCAAAAATGTTTGATATTAATGAAAAACCAAAAAGTGATGGTCAAACTTTAACTCCAATTGTTAAATACGATATTCAATGTATGTCCATTGGTTTTCTTGCTGATCAACAAACTCCGATGATTTGGCGTGGACCTATGGTTACCAGTGCAATTAAAACTTTTACTCAAAAAGTAGGTTGGAAGGATTTAGACTTTATAATTGTTGATATGCCCCCTGGAACTGGGGACACTCAATTAACTTTTTCTCAAGAAATTAAAATGGATGGAGCAATTATAGTTTCTACCCCTCAAGAAGTTGCTCTTCTAGATGTTAAAAGAGGAATTAAAATGTTTGATAAACTTGGGGTTAAGATTTTAGGTCTAGTTGATAATATGAGTTACTTCACAGGTGATGATGGTAAAAAATATAAAATATTTGGTGAGGGCGGTGTTAAGAGAACGGCTGAAGAATTTGGTAAAGAATTTCTAGGAGAAATTCCATTAAATCCTGAAGTTGGAAAATGTGGGGATGAAGGAAAACCAATAGTAGAAGCTAACCCGGATCATGAAATTTCTAAAATATATTTAGACTTTGCTAAAAAGATTAAATCAACTTATCTTTAAGATCAAAAGCAGTCATTAACTCATTCCATTCTCTTTTGGATAAACTAGAATTATTAACATTAACATCTTCACCTTTGATAAGTTTTTGAATTATAACTTTTCCTTTTGCGGAAACTTCTGTACCACCAACTCTATAATCCATAAATGCATCATAAGTTATTGGAACCCATTTTTTAACAGTATCTAGCATAATATCTGCATACACTCTTATTTCATATTGAGCATGACTATCAGCTCTTAATCTTAAAAAATTCATCAAGTTTAATAAATCTGTTTTCCAATACCACTGGGTGTAAGTGTTTAATGTTAAATTCATTCTTGCAAGCTCTCTTGCTAAGCCTTTTTTATTTTCATCAATAGTTGATCCATCAAATCTCTCATTCAGCATCATCTCATAATTATCATATGTTCTATCAGCATCATTTTTTAAAAGTTCTAAAACTTCTTTTGCTTGTTCGCCCTCGATAACATCACCTCTTCCTTGTCTGTTACTTGAAGACTGTGCTGCTAAATTTTCTGCTGATGGTAAATAAAATTCTTTATCTAAAATAGAATATCTTGCTGAGTATTCATTAACATTTGCCGTTCTATGTCTAATCCATTGACGTGCAATAAAAATTGGAAGTTTAACATGGTATTTAATTTCACACATTTCAAATGGAGTGCTATGCCAATGTCTCATTAAATATTTAATTAGACCTGCATCTGTTGAAACTTGTTTGGTTCCTTTTCCATATGAAACTCTAGCCGACTGAACAATTGAAGTATCATCACCCATGTAATCAATAACTCTTACAAAACCATGGTCTAAGGCTGGCATTGCCTCATACAGAATATTTTCAAGCGCTGGAACTGTAACTCTTTTCGTTTGATTTTGCTGACTCTGTTGGTCTTTAATCTCTTGTGATTGTTCTTTAGTTAATTTCATGATTTTTATTGAATCTCTTTCAAATGCTTTTATAGTAATAGTGCTGGCTTGCCAACTACGACGATAAACGAATTTCGTAATAACCATTACGGACGTGGGGGCAGTACCCACCACCTCCACCATTACAACTTATGGGGGTGAAACAGGATCGACGGGTGACTAAAGGCTATTCTTTCGTTCGGGATTGTTCCACCGTAACGGGCTAAACTTTAAATGCTAACGAAAGTTACGCTATTGCTGCATAATTAACTTAGGTTAATTATAGAAGCACGGTCTGGGGCACCGGGTAACAGAACGCCCCTACTTACCAAGTGATTCACTAGACCCAATAACACTTTTTGAAAGTTAAACCAATCTGATCAGACACTTTTAACCTGAATATATTTTACACAATTCAGTTCCAATATATCCAAGACCACCAGTGATAACTATTTTTTTCATTCTAGTTAATTCTTCCTTTAATTATTTGAAAGATAACCGGAAATATGTGATGAAATTTAATTTTTTTTCCTTCTTCATGTGTTCTCCCGTTATAATTAATTGGCACTTCATAAAATTTCCTTCCTCTTCTAATGACTTTACCAAGAATTTCTGCATGCTGCTCAAAACCATCTGTTTTTAATGAATCTACATTTAATAGCTCCTTCTTGAAACAAGCATAGCAAGAATAAATATCAGTAAATGTAGTATTATAAAGAATGTTGAAAATAAATGTTAAAACATGATTCCCAATTTTATTTAATGCATTATGTGATCTTGTATATTCACTGTAATTAAATCTAGAACCAAGAATAACATCAGCATCAAAATCTTTACATACCTTAATGAATTTTTTAAAATCAAGTGGATCATATTCAAGATCAGCATCTTGGAATATTATGTAATCACCCTTTGCAATTTTTAATCCCTCTTTGACCGAATATCCTTTGCCAGAATTTTTTTCATTATTTATCATTGTGGAAAATAAATTTTGATTGTTATCTAAAATTTTTTTTGTGTTATCAGTTGATCCATCATTGATAACAATAAATTCATACTCTACACTATCTACCTTAGTTTCATTCAGTCTATGTAGTACCTTTAAAATAGTCTCCTCTTCATTAAACGCAGGTATTATTACTGAAAGTTTCATAAACTTGTACTAAATTTAATTAATATATATATATTTACTTATACTAAATTTGGTCTAATTAAAGTGTAAATAATATAAGTAAATATTGATTTTTAAGTATAAAATTTTAACTTTTCTCTTATGATAAAAAATGAAGTTGAAAAAAAAATTACAATTATAATACCTTCAAAAGTTTTTGATGGTAATTTAAAAAATTGTATAAGTAAAATTAGAAAATTTTACAAAAATATCAAAATAATTTTAGTCTTAGATGAGTATTCAAAAATAAAATTTGATAAAAATATTAAAATTTTAACTTCAGGTAATAAAACAATTGGCTTTAAAAGAAACCTGGGTGCAAAACATGTTAAGACTAACTTGATATGTTTAATTGATAGCGATGCTTATCCTAATTCTTATTGGTTAAATGAAAGTTTAAAAATACTAAATAATAAAAAGATTGCAGCCACAGGAGGCCCTAATCTATCTCCCAAAACTAATGATATAGAAAAAATTCTAGTAGCAAGATCTAGGAAATACTCTGTCGTTACATTAAATCCCAAATTAAAATCTCATAAAACTAAAAAACATTACTTAAAATTTTTACCTAGCTGTAATTTTATAGTTAAAACTTCGTTATATAGAAAAGCTAAAGGTATGGACCAAAGGTTTTATTCTGGTGAAGAAATTTCTCTAAACGTCAATTTAGATAAATTGGGTTATAAAATTTTGTTTAATCCAAAAATTTCAGTTTTTCATATGGATAGAAATTTTAAAAATTTTTCAAGACAAAGGTTCATTTATGGTTCCACAGGGCTTTGGTATTCTATAAATTATCCTTGTAAAGAGAGTATCATGCTACTAGCAGGTAGTTTTCCTTTGTTGTTTTGCTTATGTTTTCCAGTTATGTTTTTTAATGAGATGTTCAAATTAATTTATTTAAGTGGTATAACATCCTTGTTTCTTTTAATAATTATAAATAGTTTAAAAATTAATTATAAAAATAATTTTTTTAAAAGTTTAAAGCTTTCAATTATAAGTTTTTTAATGCCAGGAGTTGGACTCATAGCTAGAATTTTTTTAAAAGATAAAACATTTAAAGGACTCTATACACAAACATAAAGATGATTTTTAAAAAAGCAAAAATTGGAACGGTTATAAACAACATTCTAATTAAGAAAAAAACTCCTGTAAGCCTTATCCATTTTTTAACAAACCGATGTAACGCAAGATGTTCTTTTTGCTTCATAGATTTTGATAATCCGAAAACTTTTGCTGGAGAGCTAAATTTAAAAGAAATTAAAAAGCTTACAAAAAATATGGGTGATACGTTATTAAATGTTAATTTCACTGGTGGAGAACCCTTTGCAAGAAAAGATATTGTGGAAATAGCAAAAACCTACATAGATAATACAACTATTCAATCGATTTATATAACAACAAATGCAAGTTTACCTGATCGAATATTAAATTTTGCTAAGGAAATTAATGATTACAATTCTGATATTGAATTAAATTTTCAAATATCAATTGATGATTTACCAGAAAAACATAACGCAGTTAGAAAAATTAAAAATTTATTTGAAAGTTGTTTGAAGACTTATAATGATCTTAATGATTTAAATAATGATAAGATTAAAGCTTCTGTAAATATTACTGTTTCAGAAGAAAATTGTTCTAATATAGAAACTATTTTTAATTATTTTGTAAATGAGTGCAATATTGATTCCATAAAATGCTGTATTGTTAGAGATGAGGGAGTTTATAAAATGCCTAAAGAAAAAAAAGACGCCATGCTTAGTGCATATACTTGGCTAACAGATGCAATTAAAAAATTAAAGAAGAGTGGTAAAATTAAAAATTATAATAATTCTTTACAAGGTAAAATTCATAATAAAAAAGATGAGATTTCATGGGAAATGGTAAAAAAAATATATAAGAATAATTCTTACCTTAGTCCATGCCATGCTTCATCATTATTTGGTGTAATTACTGCAGATGGTAAAGTTTACCCTTGCGAAATACTTGAGGATAAACTGGTTGGTGACCTAAGGGAAAATGATTTTGATTTTTTAAAAGTTTGGAATAGTGAAAAAAATAAGGATATCAAAAATTTTATAAGTAAAACTAATTGTACATGCACGTATGAGTGTGCTATTTCTTTTAATATACTGGGAAACTGGAGATATCAGCACAAACTTTTAATGGGTCTGTTAACTAAATATTAGTTAAATAAAATATTTCTTGAATTAACTTAAATTATTTTTATATTGTCTGTGTTGGCTTGCCAACTACGACGATAAACGAATTTCGTAATAACCATTACGGACGTGGGGGCAGTACCCACCACCTCCACCATTACAACTTATGGGGGTGAAACAGGATCGACGGGTGACTAAAGGCTATTCTTTCGTTCGGGATTGTTCCACCGTAACGGGCTAAACTTTAAATGCTAACGAAAGTTACGCTATTGCTGCATAATTAACTTAGGTTAATTATAGAAGCACGGTCTGGGGCACCGGGTAACAGAACGCCCCTTAGCAATCATTTCTATTTAGTTCTGCGACCAATTTTAAAATGACAAAGTATTCACTGATTGATAAGTTTCAGAATGGAATTTACACAAGAGATAAAAAAAGCAACTGATCCAATTTATCAAAAAATCTCAAAAGTTATGCCTGAGATTGAATGGTCAGTTCATGCTCCTTATATTCATAGAATTAATCAATTAAAAAAAGAAAAAAATGCAATTATACTTGCTCACAATTATCAAACTCCAGAAATTTATCACGGTATTGCGGATGTTGCAGCCGACTCGTTAGCTCTTGCAATTGAGGCTTCAAAAACTGAGGCTGATATTATTGTAATGGCAGGAGTTCACTTCATGGCCGAAACATCTAAGTTAATGAGTCCTGAAAAAAAAGTTTTACTTCCTGATATGACTGCTGGTTGTTCTTTATCATCGTCAATTACAGGTAAAGATGTAAGATTATTAAAAGAAAAATATCCAGGTGTGCCTGTTGTCTCATATGTAAATACTTCTGCAGATGTGAAAGCTGAAACAGATATTTGCTGCACATCTGCTAATGCAGTTAAAATTGTAGAATCCCTTGGTGTTAAAAAGGTTATTTTTCTACCTGATGATTACTTAGCAAAATATGTTGCCTCTCAAACTGAAGTTGAAATTATCGCTTGGAAAGGTATTTGTATGGTTCATGACCAGTTCACCGAAAAAGAAATACATGATATTAGAGCAAAAAATCCTGGTATTAAAATAATAGCTCATCCAGAATGTCCACCTGATGTAATTAAAGCAAGTGACTTTGCTGGATCAACTGGTGGGATGATTAAATATGTTAAGGACAATCAACCTAAAAAAGTTATGATGGTTACTGAATGTTCAATGAGCGATAATATTCAAGTAGAAAACCCAAATGTAGAATTTATCAGACCGTGTAACCTTTGTCCTCATATGAAAAAAATTACATTACCAAAAATTTTAGATTGCCTAGAAAATGAAACTGGTGAAATCATAATGGATAAAGAGACAATAGAAAAAGCAAGAATTCCTGTTGAAAGAATGGTTGCGATCGGCAGATAATAAAAGTGTCTCAAATTAAATTAAGTAATTACTATATCAAGAATGTTGTAAAGCTTGCTTTAAATGAAGATCTGTACCCTTCTGGTGATATTACTTCAAACTTAGTTAAAAATAGTAAGATAATAAAAGTTAAATTAATTTCCAACCAACAAGCTGTGATAGCTGGTTTAGAATTTGCAAAACAAACATTTAAATTAATAGATAGTAAGATTAAATTTATTATTAAAAAAAAAGAAGGCTCTTTAATTAATAAGAATGATGTAATAGCTACAATTAAAGGTAAGGCTGAAAATATTTTAATTGGCGAAAGAGTTGCTTTAAATTTTATGAGCCATATCTCTGGAATTGCCACTAAAACTAGTCAATTTGTTAAGTTAGTTAATAAAAAAAGTAAAATTTGTTGTACAAGAAAAACAATTCCAACCTTAAGGGTAATACAAAAGTATGCGGTTAAGTTAGGAGGAGGTACAAACCATAGATTTAACCTAAGTGATGAATTTCTAATTAAAGACAATCACATAGCAAGTTCAGATATTAAAACTTTAGTGTCTCTTGCAATCAAAAATAAAAAAAGAAGAAAAATTACAGTAGAAGTTGATAATTTAAATCAGCTCAAAAAAATAATGGGTTTGAAATTTAATACTGTTTTGTTTGATAATATGGACAATAAAACACTTAGGGCAGGTGTTAAAATAGCCAAAAAATATTACAAAACTGAAGCTTCTGGAAATGTAACCCTAAAATCAGTTAAAAAAATTGCAGCAACTGGTGTTGATAGAATTTCCATTGGTAGCATCACTCATAGCGTGCCTGCCATAGATTTTAAATTAGAAATTTAATTTTTTTTGGACAACTCTGCTTGTGCAGCAGCTAATCTTGCTATTGGAACTCTATATGGTGAGCAAGAAACGTAATCTAAACCTGCATTTGCACAAAAGTGAATACTTTTAGGGTCTCCACCATGCTCTCCACAAATTCCAAGTTTAATTTTTTTATTTGTTTTTCTTCCTTTTTCAACTGCAATTTCTATTAAATCACCTACTCCATCATCTATAGAGATAAATGGGTCTATAGAAAAAATCTTATTATCAAGATAATCATTTAAAAATTTACCACTATCGTCTCTACTTAAACCAAATGTTGTTTGAGTTAAGTCATTAGTTCCAAAACTAAAGAACTCCGCATGTTTAGCTATATCATCAGCTTTAATTGCTGCTCTTGGCAATTCGATCATTGTACCAACTAAATAATCTACTTTAATTTTTTTATCTTTTTGAACTTCTTTTGCAACTCTCACTACTAAATCTTTCATTATTCTAATCTCAGCTTCGGTTGATACTAGAGGAATCATGATCTCTGGAAATGCCAACTTAATTTTTTTTATCTTAAGTTCAGATAAAGCTTCAAAGATTGCTCTACATTGCATTTCATAAATTTCTGGAAATGAAATTCCCAATCTACAACCTCTATGACCTAACATTGGGTTTTGCTCATGCAACTCATTAATTCGAGACTCAATTTCTTTTAATGGTAAACCCACAACTTTTGCCACATCATTAATTTCTTTTTCTGTTTTTGGAAGAAACTCATGTAATGGTGGATCTAACAATCTCACTGTTACAGGAAGGCCATTCATAATTTTAAATATTTGAATAAAATCTTTTTTTTGGTGTGGTAAAAGCTTTTCTAGTGCTTTGTTTCTGTCTTCTACTGTTTTTGATAAAATCATTTCTCTGAAAGATAAAATTCTTTCTTCATCAAAAAACATATGCTCTGTTCTACAAAGCCCTATACCTTCAGCACCAAAGTCTCTTGCAGTTTTTGTGTCTAATGGTGTTTCCGAGTTAGTTCTTACTTTTAATTTTCTAAAATTGTCCGCCCAGCTCATCAATTTAGAAAAATCTCCTGAGATTTCAGGTTTAACTGTTGGCACTTCTCCTAGAATAATTCTTCCTGTTGACCCATCAATTGTAATAATATCTCCTTCTTTAATTTCGACAGAAGATGTTTTAAAAGTTTTTGCGTCATAGTTTATATCAATCTCACTAGAGCCAGAAACACATGGTCTTCCCATGCCTCTTGCAACCACCGCAGCATGACTAGTCATCCCACCTCTTGCTGTCAAAATTCCTTTAGCAGCATGCATTCCATGAATATCTTCAGGTGAGGTTTCAACACGTACTAAAATAGTATCCTGCATAACATTATTTAATCTTTCTGCTTCTTCTGATGTGAAAACAACTTTACCACTTGCAGCACCTGGAGAAGCTGGCAGGCCTTTTGCAATAACGTTTGGTGTACTTTTTTCATCCAGTGTAGGATGTAACAATGTATCTAAAGAAGCAGGATCTATTCTCATTACTGCTTCTTTTTGAGAAATCAGTTTTTCCTTAACCATATCAACTGCAATTCTAACAGCTGACTTTGAGGTTCTTTTTCCAGACCTTGTTTGTAGCATCCACAATTTATTATTTTCAACTGTAAATTCTACATCTTGCATATCTTTGTAGTGTTTTTCTAAAATTTTTAAAATCTTATCCAATTGTTTAAATACTTTTGGCATAGCCTCTTCCATCGAAGCTTCTTTTGCTTTTGCATCTTTTCTTGCTTTTTTTGTGATGTACTGAGGAGTTCTTGTTCCTGCCACCACATCTTCTCCTTGAGCATTAATTAGGTATTCACCATATACTTCATTAACACCATCTGATGGATTTCTTGTAAAGACAACACCAGTAGCACAATCATTACCCATATTACCAAATACCATTGATTGAACGTTAACTGCAGTTCCCCATTCAGCAGGAATTTGATTTAATTTTCTATAAACATTTGCTCTGTTACTTTCCCAGGATAAAAATACAGCACGAATAGCACCTAATAATTGATCATACACATTCTGAGGAAATTCTTTATTGGTTTGATCTTTAATAACTTTTTTAAAATCATTAATTAATCCCTCCCAATCATCTGCATCAAGGTCTGTGTCTAAAAGAACACCTTTAGTTAGTTTGTAATTTTCAATTAATTCTTCAAAGTGATAACCTTCAACACCCATTACAACATTACCATACATCTGAATAAATCTTCTGTAACTATCATTTGCAAATCTGCTATTAGAAGTTTTTTTTGAAAGTGCAATAACAGTCTTATCGTTTAAACCTAAATTTAAAATTGTATCCATCATTCCTGGCATTGAAACTCTTGCACCAGATCTTACAGATAACAGTAAAGGATTTTTTAAATCACCAAATTTTTTTCCAACTTCTTTTTCAATAATTTTTAGTTCTTTTTTTATAGTACTAACTAATTTTGAATTTAGTTTTTTCTTATCTTTGTAAAATAATTCACAAACTTTTGTTGAAATTGTAAAACCAGGAGGAACTGGGAGTCCCATTCTACCCATTTCAGAAAGGTTTGCACCTTTTCCACCTAAAAAATTTTTTGGATTTTTAATTTTTTTAGAATCTTTTGATTTAAAATTTAAAATTAAGTTATTCACTATTTGATTTCTATATTTGAAAAATTTATGTAATTGTCGAATGTTCTACATAACATTTGTAAAAGTTCCAATCTGTTTTTTTTAATATTTTTATCATCATCATTGACCTTAACATTATCAAAAAACTCTGAGGTTACTTTTTTAGCACCAGCTAGAATTTCAAGCGTTTCCTTATAGTTTTCATCTTTACCAATATTAGCAAAATATTTTCTTATTTCATTGATCTTTTTAAATAGATTTTTTTCATAGTCATTTTTAAAAATACCAGGGTCGGTTGTATTTGATAGTTCAAGATTTGTATTTTTCAACTCACTATCAAGTATACTAGAGGCTCTCTTGTAACTTGTAATAATATCTCCTCCTATTGCTTTGTTAATTAGTTCATTAAGTGTTGAAGCTTTTTTATATATTTTATTCAGGTGGTCTATTCCATGCGCTTTTATACTGGCATCTATTACCTCTGCTCTAATTTTTTTCTCTTTCATATAATATTTTAATCTGTCCATTAAAAAATCAGACAATTCTTTTTGAGATGAATCGTTTGAAAAATTAAAACCTTGGTTTTTATGAAGTGAAGTAGAATAACTAATAAGATCTTTAATTTTAAATTCTTTATTATTATCAATTAATAGTTTTATAACTCCTAATGCTGATCTCCTCAGTGCATAAGGATCTTTTGAGCTTGTTGGTTTTTGATTGATCCCAAAAAACCCAACTAAAGTGTCAATTTTATCAGTTAAAGCTAGAGCAATACTAAATGGTTTTTTTGGTGTCTTACTATTAAGTCCAGTTGGTAGATAATGTTCACTTACAGCTAAAGCTATTTCTTTATCAAAACCTTGTACTTCAGCAAAATGTCCACCCATAATTCCTTGAAGCTCAGGAAATTCACCAACTATATCAGAAACTAAATCAACTTTACAAATTGATGCTGATAGTTCAACTTGATCTTTACTAATCAATAGTTCATCAGAGATCATTCCTCCAAGTTTTCTCATTCTTTGAATCTTGTCAAAATAAGATCCAAGACCTTTAAAATAATTCATACTTTTTAATCTTGAAACTTGTTTAACTAAATTTTGAGATTTATTTTTCTCCCAAAAAAATTGTGCATCACTCAATCTTGCTTCTACAACTCTTTCGTTACCCAGTTTGATATAACCTTTTTCATCATTGTTATTTGCCACAACTAAAAATTCATTGGTAATTTTTCTTTTTTTGTTAAATGTTGGAAAATATTTTTGGTGATATTGCATTGTAATTATCAAAATTTCTTTTGGAATATTCAAAAATTTCTGATCAAATTTACATATAATAATATTCGGTTGCTCAACTATATCTGTGACTTCATCTAAAAGTTTATTATTTGACTCAACAATAAAATTGTTTTTATTAGATATTTTTTCAATTTCTTTAATAATAAATTCTTTTCTTAGTACGTGATCTATAATTATTCCTGATTGATTGAAGAAATCTTTATAACTTTTAAAATTTTTAAATATTTTCTTTTTATCTTCAAACTCTTTATCGGTAAATGTTGTGTTAGAAGATATTAAATGATGAAATTTAAAATCTAGACTTTTATCATCAAAAACTGCTAAAATAGATTTTAGCGGTCTTGCCCAACTAAGATTATAGTTTCCCCAAACCATGGATTTTTTCCATTGTAATTTATCAAGGATTAGAGGTGTATATTTTTGAAGTAAATCTATGGTATTAATTTTATTTGATGATTTATTGAAAAAATAGAATTCTCCTTTTTCTATCTTTTTTTTAAGGAGATCTTTTTTATCTATTTGATTTGATCTTAAAAAACCCTCTATAGCTTTTTCTTGTGCATTAACATTTGGTCCTTTTATTTCTTCAGCTTTTTGTGTTATTTCCTTAGATAGACCCTCAAATAAAATTATAAGACGATTTGGTGTTGAAAATGAAGAGCTTTTTTTAAATGAAATTTTTTTTTCTTCAAATAAATTTTGAAAATTTTCTAATAAAGTATTACGTGAGTTACGCTGTAAACCAGCTGGTATTTCCTCACTGAACAGCTCTAAAAAAAATTCTGACATTAATCTGTTTGACTGCTCAACCAACTTTCGGCAACTGCTTTTGTAATATCTCTAATACGGCCTATATAACCTGCTCTTTGAGCAACACTTATAACTCCTCTTGCATCCAAAATATTAAATACATGGCTTGCTTTTAAACACTGATCATATGCAGGTAGTGAAATTTTTTTTTCTACTAATGCTTTTGCTTCAAGCTCAAACATATCAAACATTTTGAACAGATTATCTGTATTAGCGTGTACAAAATTATATGCAGAGAACTCTTTTTCTGCTTGAAGAAACACATCCCCATATTTTACACCTTCATCATTCCATAATAGATCATAAACATTTTTCATTTGTTGAGTAAACATACAAATTCTTTCAAGACCATATGTAATTTCAACTGAAACAGGCTTGCATTCAAATCCAGCCATTTGTTGGAAATATGTAAATTGAGTAATTTCCATTCCATCACACCAAACTTCCCATCCTAAACCTGCCGCACCTAAAGTTGGACTTTCCCAATCATCTTCAACAAATCTAATGTCATGTTCTTTATGATTAATACCAATTACAGCCAAACTATTTAAATAAAGTTTTTTGATATTGTCTGGTGACGGTTTTATTAAAACTTGAAATTGATAATAATGTTGCAATCTATTTGGATTCTCTCCATACCTTCCATCAGTAGGTCTTCTTGATGGCTGAACATAGGCTGCCTTCCATGGCTTAGGCCCTAGAGATCTTAAGGTTGTAGCAGGATGAAAAGTTCCAGCCCCTACCTCAATATCATAAGGTTGAAGTATAATACAGCCATGTTTACCCCAATATTTTTGAAGATTCAAAATAGTATCTTGAAATGATTGAAATTTAGGTTTTATAATTTTTTCTTTAGAAGCCATATCTTTGCCAGATAGATCTTTCCTCTAAAATATTTGCTAGTTGATCCATTTGATTACTAGAAGATGAAAGTTTTTTACTTAACCAACCTTTAGATTTTTCAAATTTTTTAATAACAACGTCTTCACCAAATTTTTCTTTTAAAATTTCATTAGCATTACCCAATCCATCAATCAAACCTAGCTCTTTTGATTTGCTGCCTGCCCAAAACTCTCCTGAGAATAATTCAATACCATCTTTTTTAAGTTTAGATCCTCTGCTTTCTTCTACAACTTTAATAAAGTCTTTATGTAGGTCTAATTGAATGTTCTTAAGTCTCTCAATATCTTCTGACTTTTCTTCTTGAAATGGATCTAGTGAACTTTTATTTTTCCCTGCAGTATGAACTCTTCTTTCAACACCGATTTTTTTAATCAATTCTGTAAATCCAAATGATGAATAAATAACTCCTATAGATCCAATAATTGAGCTTGAATTTGCATATATCTCATCACCTGCACAAGCTATTAAGTATCCACCAGAAGCTGCAACATCTTCTGCAAATACTATTACTTTTATTTTGTTTTTCTTAGCTTGAGCTCGAATAAATTTATAGATTAAATGTGATTGTACGGGCGATCCACCTGGTGAATTGATTGTAATTGCCACTGCTTTAGCTTTTTTTAGTGAAAAAGCCTTTTCTATAATCTCTTCTTGCCCTGCAAAATCTATGCCTTGTTTAAACTTTCCAGCATTTCCAATCACACCATTTAGCTTAATATGAGCTATTATTTTTTTCTTTTTAAAAAAAGAGAACATTGTTAATCCTTACAGAATTTTTGATTTAATATAAAGCCTACTTATAGTTGAAGATTAAGGTGCGTCAATTGATAAGTAATAAATATAACTTAATTATACTAACTTATTTTTTATGGGAACTGTAGTTCAGCTAAGAAACCAAATAAATAATTCATATTATCAACTAAAAGATTCAGTTGATGAAAAATTAGTTTTAGTTGAAGAAAAGATTAAATCAAAACTCCTGAGTGAAGTTGATCTGGTTCAAAAAATGACTGAATATCATATTGACACGGGCGGGAAAAGATTAAGAGCTTTATTAACTCTTGGATCTGCTAAGTTGTGTGGCTACACTAAAGGAGGTCGAGATATTAATTTAGCAGCATGTGTAGAAATGATACACGGGGCTACTTTAATGCATGATGATGTCATTGATCTTGGAGTTATTAGAAGAGGTAAAGAAACATTAAATTCAATTTGGGGAAATCACTCCTCTGTATTAATTGGAGACTATCTTTTAAGTAGATGTTTTGAGATGATGGTCGAAGATGGAAACATTGAAGTTTTAAAACTTTTATCTTCAACTTCATCAAAAATTGCTCAAGGAGAAGTATTACAACTACAGCATAAGGGTGAAGTTGATATGTTAGAGGAAACCTATTTTAAAATTATTACAGCAAAAACAGCTGAACTTTTCTCTGCTGCAACTAAAGTTGGTGCAATTTTATCCAATAAAGAAACAAAAGAAAAAGAAGCACTAGAGTTTTATGGAAAAAACTTAGGCTTAACATTTCAAATTGCTGATGACACTTTGGATTACAATTCTGATCTAAAATTTTTTGGTAAAAAAATTGGTAAAGATTTTCTTGAAGGTAAAATTACGTTACCTGTCATTTTATTATTTCAAAATGTATCATCAATAGAAAAAGATAAATTAAAAAATATTTTTAAACAAGAAACAAGGTCAAATGAAGATTTAAATTTTACTTTAGAGCTTATTAAAAAATACAATATAATTAATGAATGCTACAAAAAAGCTGAACATTTTATTAATCTTGCATCAAATTCTTTAACTGTATTTAAAGATAGTGAAGAAAAAAAGATTTTAGAAAGTCTTACTTCATTTAGTCTACAAAGAACCTTTTAAGGACTTAATAAAGATTTAGCCCAGTTACCCTCTTTATCTTTAGTATATTTTAGTCTTTCGTGAATTCTACTATCTCCATCTAACCAAAATTCTATACTCGTAGGTATGAAATTCCAACCTGACCAATACTCTGGTCTTGGAACATCATTTTTATTGCTATATTTTTTTTTATATTCTTCTATTGAATTTAAAAGCTCATCTCTATTATTTAATATAGTGCTTTGTTTTGAGGCCCATGCTCCAATTCTGCTCTCATAACCTCTACTGTTATAATATTTATCTGCCACTTCATTAGAAACTTTTTGTACCATTCCATTAATTCTTACTTGTCTTAGAAGGCTTTTCCAATGAAAGCACATTGATGCTTTCGGGTTATTTTTTAATTCATTTCCTTTTTGACTATTTAGATTGGTATAAAAAACAAATCCATCTTTGTTAAAGTCTTTTAATAAGACCATTCTAATTGATGGAGAATTATTTTGATCTGACGTGGCTAAAGCTAGTGCATTTGGATCATTTAATTCTGTTTTTTTTGCCTCATTCATCCAAACTTCAAATAAATCTATTGGATCTATTTTATCTAAAAAGCATTTATTAAGGCCTAATGAGTTTTTTTGATTCATAATTTTAACAAAATAATCTATATACTATAGATAATGTCATTTAACACTTTTGGAAAGCAATTTCGTTTCACAACATGGGGAGAATCTCATGGCCCAGCATTAGGTTGTGTCGTTGATGGTTGCCCACCTAATATAAACTTAAAAGAGCAAGATATTCAAGTTGAGCTAGATAAAAGAAAACCAGGACAATCAAAATTTACAACACAGAGAAAAGAAGATGATAAAGTACAAATTTTATCAGGTGTATTTGAAGGCAAAACGACTGGAACGCCTATTTCTTTAATTATTTACAATCAAGATATGAGATCAAAAGATTATGGAAATATCAAAGATAAATTTAGACCTGGGCATGCTGATTTTACGTACTTTAAGAAATATGGAATAAGAGATTACCGTGGTGGTGGAAGATCCTCTGCAAGAGAAACAGCTGCAAGAGTTGCTGCAGGTGCAATTGCTAAAAAAGTTTTAGAGAATAAATTAGGTAAAAAATTTAAAGTTGTAGGTGCTGTTACTCAACTGGGAATATTGGGATGTGATACTAGCAAATGGAACGATCTAACAATTAATAAAAATCCCTTTTTTTGTCCTGATAAAAATATGCTAAAAATTTGGGAAAAATATTTGCTAGATATAAGAAAATCTGGATCATCTTGTGGTGCAATTATTGAGGTAAGAGCTAGAGGAATTCCTGTTGGCTTAGGTGCTCCAATTTATTCTAAATTAGATATGGATATTGCTTCTGCAATGATGAGTATTAACGCTGTTAAAGGTGTTAACATTGGTTCTGGAATGAACTCTGCGCAATTAAGTGGAGAACAAAACTCAGATGAAATTTCACAAAAAGGTAAAAAATTAAAATTTGATTCCAATAATGCTGGTGGAATTCTTGGTGGTATTTCAACGGGACAAGAAATTGTTGTTTCATTTGCTGTTAAACCAACTTCATCGATTTTAACAACTAGAAAAACTATAGATAAGTTTGGAAAAAATACTACAATTTCTGTTAAAGGTCGGCATGACCCTTGTGTTGGCATTCGTGCAGTACCAGTGGGAGAAGCAATGATGAATTGTGTTTTATTAGACCATTATCTAATGAACAAAGCTCAGTGTAGCTAATTTCTTTAAATTTAATTTTTAACTACTTTTATTGACTCTTTTGTAGATAAAATATCTAGTATTTTTTTTGATATTTGAGATGCATTAAGACCAGCAACATCATACATTTTTTTTGGACTATCTTGTTCAATAAAAATATCAGGCAGTATCATGGTTCTAAATTTTAAACCTTTATCAAATATACCTTTTTCTGATAATAGATTTTCTACATGAGAGCCAAAACCTCCAATAGAACCCTCTTCTACAGTAATCATTACCTCATGTTCTCTCGCACACTTTAAAATAAGCTCTTGATCTAAAGGTTTAGCAAACCGTGCGTCAACTATCGTTGATTCAATTCCTTTATTTTTTAATTCTGCAGCTGCGATTTTGCATTCTTCCAATCTAGTTCCTATACTTAAAATACAAACCTGTTTTCCTTCTTGAATAATCCTTCCTTTTCCTATTTTTATTTTTTCATCTATAGATGGTAATTCCGTTCCAATGCCATTGCCTCTTGGGTATCTAATAGCGCAAGGTTTGTTGTTAATAATCATAGATGTATTTATCATTTTAACTAATTCTGACTCATCGCTTGGTGCCATTACTATAAAATTAGGGAGTGTAGAAAGATAAGTAATATCAAATGAACCAGCGTGAGTTGATCCATCAGCACCTACCAAGCCTGCTCTATCTATTATAAATCTCACAGGTAAACTTTGGATAGCGACATCATGAACTACTTGATCATAAGCTCTTTGTAAAAAAGTCGAATAAATTGCAACATATGGTTTATAACCTTCTGTTGCTAGTCCTGCGGCAAAAGTCACTCCATGCTGTTCAGCAATTCCAACATCAAACATTCTTTTTGGAAAATCTTTAGCAAAAATATCCATACCTGTTCCTCCTGGCATAGCAGCAGTAACTCCTACGACTTTACTGTCTCTTTCTGCATGTTTAACTAAGGTATTTGCAAAAACTTTTGTATAAGCTGGAAGGTTTGTTCCACTTTTCACCTGTTCACCAGTTACAACATTAAATTTTGAAACACCATGATAATGATCAAAAGCTTTTTCAGCATAAGAATAGCCTTTACCTTTTTTAGTTTTTACATGAATCATTATTGGGCCTTGATGTTTTGAGTCTCTTGCATTTTTTAGAATTGGTATGAGTGTGGACAAATCATGTCCATCTATTGGACCAACATAATAAAAACCTAAAGAATTAAAAAGAGTACCACCAGTTACAGCTGATCTTAAAAAATCCTCAGCTTTTCCAGCTTTTGCACTAAATCTTTTGGAAAAAGCAGAAGCTATTAATTTAAAAGTTTCTCTTAAACTAAAATAAATTTTTCCTGTTAGAAGTTTAGCTAAATAGGTTCTCATAGCACCTACTGGTTTTGCAATCGACATATCGTTGTCATTTAAGATAACAATCATTTTAGTTTTTGAAGCACCTGCGTTATTCATTGCCTCATATGCCATACCTGCACTAATTGCACCATCTCCTATGACTGCAATTATATTGTTTAATTTGTTAGATAATTTGCTTGCTTCGGCCATACCTAGAGCAGATGATATTGATGTTGAGCTATGTGCTGCACCAAATGGATCATACTCACTCTCAGATCTTTTTGTAAAACCAGACAATCCATTACCTTGTCTCAAAGTTTTAATTTTTGACTTTCTTCCAGTCAAAATTTTATGTGGATAAGTTTGATGACCCACATCCCAAATCAGCCTATCATTTGGAGTGTCAAATACGTAATGCAAGGCAACAGTTAGCTCAACAACCCCAAGACCTGCACCTAAATGTCCTCCCGTTTCAGATACCGCATCAAGCATCTCTTTTCTAACCTCATTAGAAACCTCTTGAAGATCATTCTCAGATAATTTTCTTAAATCAGAAGGAAAATTAATATCTTTTAAAAATTTGTAGTCTTGCATCATTTATTTCTTTTTAGAATGTAGTCTAAGGTTTCATTTAAACTATTAGTGTTTGAACAATATTTATTTAAATCTTTAATTATTTTAGACTTAATTTTGTCAGCATATTTAATAGCATTTTGATATCCTAGTAAACTGATTAAAGTAGCTTTACCTTTTTTATTGTCTTTGCCTGTTATTTTACCAGCAATGGCTGTAGAACCTTTAAAATCTATTAAATCGTCAGCAATTTGAAATAAAAGTCCAATATTGGACCCTATATTTTCAAAAAACTTTATTTGTTTATTATTTTTTCTCTTAATAATAACTGGAACAGCACAACAAAAGCTAAAAAGCTTACCAGTTTTTTTTATTTCCATCTCTATAATTTTACTTTTAGAAACTTTTTTTTTTTCAAAACTAAGATCTAAATACTGTCCACCAGCTATTCCTAAATGTCCAGAAGACTTAGATAGTTTTTTTACTAGATCTACTTTTATTTTTTCATTTATCTTTAAGTTCGAACTAACCAAGATTTCAAAAGCCATTGTTAAAAGTGAGTTTCCCGCAAGTACCGCTGTTGATTCTCCAAATTTAATGTGTGTAGAAATTTTTCCTCTTCGTATTTTATCATCATCCATACAAGGTAAATCATCATGTATTAATGAATAAGCGTGAATGCACTCAACTGCAGCACCAATAGAAATTAATGTTTTATAATTAATTTTAAATATAGCTCCTATATCAATTAAAATTTTTGATCTAATTTTTTTTCCACCTGGAAATAAGCCATACTCCATGGCTGCAACTAATTCTGTTCTTTTTTGTCCTTTAATAAATCGCTTTAAAAATAAGTTTGTATCTTTTGCTATTCTAGCAAGTTTATTTTGCATTTTTTTTTGAACTTATATTGTTAATTTTTTTTTTTGTTTCTTCATTGATCATTTTTGAAGTTTTATGGAATTTTTTTTCAATAGTATTATTTAATTTTAATAACTGCTGGTATGAATCAATTGAATTCTGTAAGTCTTTTTCTGACTCTAAAGCTTCAATAATATTATTTGCTTCTTTTGTTAGCTCCTCAAGAGACTGTGTGTTATTATCAGGTGGTAAATTTTTATCTTTCATATAATAATAATTATTAATACATGAAATCCAATCAATCAAATATCAAAAAAGCAAAAAAATACCTTAATAAAAATTACTGTATTGGCATACCTACTGAAACGGTTTATGGTCTAGCAGCTAATGCATACAAGAATTCAGCAGTAAAAAAGATTTTTAATTTAAAAAAAAGACCAAAAAATAACCCTTTAATCGTACATTATCATGATATCGATTCTCTTAAAAAAGATTGCCTAATAAATGATAATTTTACTAAACTTTATAAAAAATTCTCTCCTGGCCCAATAACATACATATTACAATTAAGGAAAGATTCTAAGATTTCTAAATATGTTACCAATAATAAGAACAGTTTAGCAGTAAGATTTCCAAAACACACAATATTTAAAAATTTACTAAAACAGTTAGATTATCCATTAGCTGCGCCCAGTGCTAATATCACAACAAAAGTAAGCGCTGTTAAAGCAAAAGATGTTAAAGAAGAATTTGGTAATAAAATTAAATATATTTTAGACGGAGGTGCATGCGCTATTGGAATAGAATCTACAATAGTTAACCTTATAGGCAGACCATCTATACTGAGATTAGGTGGTTTAGATGTTTCTAAAATTCAAAAAAGTTTAGGGTTTAAAGTAAGTATTAAAATAAATAGCAAAAAAAAAATTACACCAGGTCAATCACGCCTACATTATTCTCCGGGAATTCCATTGGAAATGAACGTAACAAATCCAAAAAAAAACCAAGCCTACGTTCTAATCAAAAAAAGAAAATTGCAATTAAGTAACTATTATTACTTAAGTAAAAATAATAATTTGAGAGAGACTGCAAAAAATTTATATTCTTGCTTAAGAACTATTAAAAATAAAGGCTATAAATCAATAGCTGTAGAAAAAATTCCAGACAAAGGATTGGGTAAAGCTATAAATGACAGATTAAATAGAGCATCAAAATTTTAAATATCTTGTTTATTGTGAAATTAACTTATTTAACTCTATAATTATACACTAACAATGGATACTGTAAATTGATGTTAAATGTTTAAATCATGTGCGTTAATATACTTCACAACAAATAAAATATATAATGGTGAGGCTGAAAAAATAAGCCTATCCAATCCAGTTTTAAGCATCCAGACAAGTTCTATATTGCTACCAATATATGCAAAAAATATAAACCCATAACTCATTATATAAAAAAAATAAATATAGATATCATGTTTAAAAATTTTTTTAGTAAGCAAAGAAGTAATTAAAAAAAACAAACCCAAAAGAAAAAAGGAATTTTTTAAAAAGCCAAATATAAAAAAAGTTATAATTGTTATTATTCTTTCAAAGCTAAATCTTTGAATTAAAGAAGTAAAAGATAAATCATTCCAACAACAATTATTTATACTAATATCAAAATTATAAATTTTATAAATTAATATCCGTATACCAAATAAGAGAATAATAAATCCTATAAAAGTTATTCTTTTAAGTAGGTCAGTTTTAAGAGAGAAAAGTAAAGTAAAGCTTATTATAAAAGCATAAACTACACCCTCTTGTTTTGTCCATATCAAAGAATTACAAATCATAAGTAAAAAAATAAATTGATAAATAGATATTTTTTTATTATTACCAATCACCTCATAAAAAATTTTTGCTGTAATCGATATTAAGCAGAAAATTAACAAATCTTGGCTTCCAGAAAAGTAAATATATTTGTATGAAAGCAAAATCAGAATAGTAAAAAAAATTATTTTAAAATTATTAGATAATTTTAGCGTCTCCGTTAAACTTGCTAAAGAAACACAATATAAGAAAGCATAAATTAATCTGCCTGTATATTCCTGGGAGAAAAAACTAATTTTCCAAAAGAGTGCCCATAGTAAACTTCCAAAGAATGGATACTGCGGTTCTGGAGCGCTTGATAGACTATCTATAGTTTCGTTATTATAAAAGTTTAAAACTTTAGGAAACCAAAATTTTTGTGCGTCCCAATCTAAAGTTAGTGAATAGGAGATATCTAAAAAAATAAACAAACAAATTACTAAAATAAAAGAATAATAATAATTTTCTTTAATTGCAGACAACTTAATCTTAGTAAAATCTTTAAATTGAAAAAAAAAACAAACTAACAAATAAGCAAAATATACTATTAATATAATTTTAAGAGGTACATTCAAAAAAGACATAAATAGTATTATGTTGCTTTGAATAATTATGTTGAAAGAAAGCTGATCTATATAAGTAAAGTTGTTATCTAATTTTGAAATTGAGATTGGTAAATTAATTGAAAAAAAAATTATAAAAACTAAAAATAGATAAAAAATATTAACTATTTCCATTTTTTCTCTCTAAATATAGGCATTGATTATTATAATTATCAATTACAATAAAATTTTTTATTAAACTGATTTTTGATTGATCATAATTAAGTAAAATTAATTTATTTTTATTAATTTTTCCATGTAAATTATAAAATATCCAATATGGCAATTTTTTGCTTTTGCTTCCTAAATTAATAATTTCTGGTGAGATTTTATCTTTATATTTTTCTTTAATATAATGAACATATCCGTGGGATTCTTTGTAACAGAATCCTGAAAACTGATTTTTTTCGTAAGATTCGATGAACCTTCGATCGTAATCTCTTGTTAAAACAACATAACCTTTCCTAAATAAATCAAAATTTTTTATTAAAATTAAAGAAAGACCTAATAATATAAATACTTTAAAAACATTATTTTTCATTGTAACTATGTATTTTAATATTGCTTAATATATAACTTATTAACATATTTTATTAATATTATTTATTATAAGTATAACTAAACTTAATCTATTTAGTTTGCCATATAATTTTGATCTAACTAAAATTTAATAAAAAAGATGGTTATGATGGATGTTTATTTGATAACAAAAAATTATTACAAATTGTTCCTAAAAAAACTAATAATAAAATTATTATACTTTAAAACACAATTAAATTTGTCTTTTTTGGTGCGCCTGCTAGGAGTCGAACCTAGAACCTCCTGATTCGAAGTCAGGCACTCTATCCAGTTGAGCTACAAGCGCATATAGTATTAATATTACATTTTATGGAAAAAAACATTAACTTTAAAGTCAACGTAGATGAAAATAATCTTAGACTCGATGTGTTCGTCAATAAAAGAGAAAAATTACTTAGTAGAACTAGAGTTAAAAATTTAATTCTGAGAGAAAAATTAAAATTAAATGACCTAATCATTCATAGTCCTTCAAAAAAAGTTTCTACTGGTGATAAAATAAACCTTCAGATTCCAGAACCAAAAGAAGCATCTTTAAAACCTTATGATTTTAAATTAAACATTGCTTATGAAGATGATGATTTATTAATAATTGATAAACCTGCTGGCATAATTATGCACCCAGGTGCAGGAAATTATGATGAAACAATTGTTAACGCCTTAATGCATTATAACAAAGACTCGTTATCAACAATAGGTGATGAGTTAAGACCAGGTATAGTTCATAGGATTGACAAAGATACATCAGGATTAATAGTTATTGCTAAAAATAATGAGACACACGAAAATTTATCACATCAATTTAGTGAGCATACTATTACAAGGGTTTATCAACTTTTAATTTGGGGGAAACTTAGACCTTCATCTGGACAAATCGATACGTTTATAACTAGAAGCTCAAAAAATAGACAGATGATGGAAGTTAGTAGTTCTAAAGGCAAAAGAGCAATTACTAATTACCAAACAATTGAGGTTTTTGAAAATGATAAAACACCCACATTAAGCTTAGTCGAATGTAGATTGGAAACTGGAAGAACACATCAAATTAGAGTTCACATGACACATATGGGTAATAGTATTATGGGTGATGGCAAATATAAAAAAAAATATAAAAAACTTAAAAATATTGATACTAGTTTAGAAAATCTAATTTATAAATTAAATAGACAATTTCTGCATGCACAAACATTGGGGTTTATTCACCCCAGAACTAATAAAGAGATGATTTTTAACTCAATTTTGCCACAAGAACTTGAAAATATTTTAATATTACTTAGAAATACTGGCAAATAAAACCTTGAAATAATACTATAGTTAATTAAATAAATATAACTTATGAGCACTACAATGAATAGTAATCTTCCAGCACTTTCTAATGAAGGTGGTCTGACTGCGTATCTTGAGCAGATCAAAAAATTTCCTATGTTGGCAGCAGAAGAGGAATATATGCTAGCAAAAAATTGGAAGGCAACAGGTAATGTTAAAGCTGCAGAAAAACTTGTTACTAGCCACCTTAGACTCGTTGCAAAAATTGCGATGGGTTATAGAGGATATGGTCTTCCAGTAAACGAAATGATTTCAGAAGGAAATGTAGGGTTAATGCAAGCTGTTAAAAAATTTGAACCTGAGAAAGGATTTAGATTGGCAACCTATGCAATGTGGTGGATTAGAGCTTCTATCCAAGAATACATTCTAAGATCTTGGAGTTTGGTAAAAATAGGAACAACAACTGCACAAAAAAAATTATTTTTTAATTTAAAGAAAATTAAAAATCAAATCGCTCCTCAGTCTGAAGGTGACTTAAGACCTGAACATGTAGATAAAATTGCCAACAAATTAGATGTTAGAAAAGATGAAGTCATTTCAATGAACAGAAGACTTTCAGGTAAAGAGTTTTCTTTAAATGCTCAAGTTGGAGAGGATGGTGATGAATGGCAAGACTGGTTGGTAGATAAAGAACTAGACCATGATCTTAAATTTGCACATCAAGAAGAAATGGGTCAAAGACAAAGCTTACTTAAAGATTCTTTAAAAATTCTCAATGAGAGAGAAAGAGAGATTTTATACTCTAGAAGATTAAATGATGAGCCTACAACACTTGAAGATCTAAGCAAAAAATACGAAATTAGCAGAGAGAGAGTTAGACAAATTGAAAACAAAGCATTTGAAAAGCTTCAAAAACACATGTTGCTATCTGCTAAATCTAAAAACTTACTTCCAGTAAACTAAACTTCAAAAGGATTCTCTAAAAGAATTGTATCTTCTCGTTCAGGGCTTGTTGAAATACTTGAAACTTTTGTCCCAATAAAATCTTCTAATGCGTAGATATAATTTTTGGCATTTTCTGGTAAGGCTTCAATATTTTTTATTCCTTGGGTAGAACTTTTCCAGCCAGGGAAAGTTTTATAAATGGGTTTAATCTTTATCTGATCCTCAACAGCAGCTGGTAGGTAATCCATTTTCTTTCCATCAAGTTCATATTCAACACACATTTTAATTTCATCAAATTCATCTAACACATCTAATTTAGTTAACGCTATTCCATCTATGCCTGAAATTTTAATTGTTTGTCTAACCAAAACACCATCAAACCAACCACATCTTCTTTTTCTACTAGTGACAGTACCAAATTCTTTTCCTCTAGAACCAAGCAATTCTCCAATATCATCTGTTAACTCAGTTGGAAAAGGTCCTTCACCAACTCTGGTAGTATAGGCTTTTGTTATTCCAAGAACATAATGAATGGAGTTAGGACCACAACCCGTTCCTGTAGCAGCAGCAGATGCAACAGTATTGGATGAGGTTACAAAAGGGTACGTTCCATGATCTACATCAAGTAGTATTCCTTGCGCACCTTCAAATAATATTCTTTTTTTTTGTTTTTTGAATTCATCAATTCTAAGCCAAACAGGTTGAGAAAACTTTAATATTTCTGGAGCAATCTTTAAAAGTTCTTCTTTAAGTTTATCTTTTTCAAAAATTTTTTTACCCAACCCTTTTCTAATTGCATTATGATGAAGAAGTACTGTTTCTAACCTGTGGTCTAGATTGGTCTCAGATCTTAAATCCATAACACGGATTGATCTTCTTCCCACTTTATCTTCATAGGCTGGTCCAATTCCTCTTCTTGTTGTTCCAATTTTTCCTTTTCCAGCAGCATCTTCTCTTATTTCATCCATCTCTCTATGAAATGGCAAAATAAGATTTGCAGATTCTGAAATTATAAAATTATCTACATTAACCTCAACACCCTTAGATTTAATTTCCTCTATTTCTTCTAATAGTGCCCAAGGATCAACAACGACTCCATTTCCTATAATAGAAATTTTATTTTTTCTTACAATTCCAGAAGGAAGTAGTCTTAGTTTATAAGTTATTCCATCTATTACTAATGTGTGTCCAGCATTGTGTCCTCCTTGAAAACGGATAACAACATCTGCTTGGTCTGATAGCCAGTCAACTATTTTACCTTTTCCTTCATCGCCCCATTGAGATCCAACAACTACAACATTTTTCATTATCTAAATTTTTTTTCTACTGTTACTGAACTTAAATGGTTGATAGGTCCATGACCTTTACCAAATTTAAGGTTTGAATTTATTGAATTGTGTACATACATAGTTGCGAGCTCACAAGATCTCTTTAAGGTTTTTCCACATGAAAAGAATGTAGAAATAGCAGAAGAAAGGGTGCAACCTGTGCCATGTGTATTCCTGGTTGTAATTCTTTTATTTTTTATAATGAAAATTTCATTTTTATTAACAAAAATATCTTGGACAATTTTAGATTCTAAATGACCACCTTTTATAAAAACATTTTTTGCTCCTAATTTAATTAATATACTGGCAGCATAAATCATATCTTCTTTTGTTCTTATTTTAGTTTTAGTTAATATTTCAGCCTCTGGAATATTAGGTGTTATTAAACTAACTTTTTTAATTAGTTCATTTTTTAATAATTGAACTGCTTTATCATCAATAAGTTTTGCACCACCTTTAGCAACCATAACAGGATCTAAAATTATCTTTTTAACTTTAATAAGATTTAATGAATAAATTACTGATTTTATTACTTTTGTAGAATGTAACATTCCAATTTTTACAGCATCAGGTTTAATGTCTTTTGAGGTAAATTCTATTTGATTTGAAATTTCTTTTGGATCAATTGGTACTATTGATTTCACACCTGTTGTATTTTGGATTGTGACAGCTGTTATTGCTGTCATTGCATACGAACCTAAAGCAGTGATAGTTTTAATATCAGCTTGAATACCAGCACCACCAGATGAATCTGATCCAGCAATAACTAATATTTTAGATTTTGGTTTCAATTTATTTAATTTTTTTTAATACAATTTTCAAACATTTTTGAATCAATCTACTATTATCACTCTCTCCCATTACTCTGATTTTAGATTCAGTCCCTGAGCTTCTAACTAATATTCTACCCTGTCCTTTAATTAATTTTTTTGCTAATTTTATAGAATTCTTAATATTGATATTTTTAATTATATTTCTGTCTTGAACGTTAATATTTTTCAATATTTGTGGAGTTTTCTTAAAGATATTAAAAAAACTACTAGCTTTTTTTCCTTTTCTTAATGAAAATAAAACTTCTAAAGCAACTAGCAAGCCATCTCCCGTAGTTGCAAATTTACCTAGAATAATATGTCCAGATTGCTCACCACCTAAATTAAAATTATTTTTTTGCATTTTTTCTTTTACAAAACGATCTCCCACATCTGATCTTAAAAATTTTATATTATTTAGTTTAAAAAATTTTTCTAATCCATGGTTAGACATTAAGGTGCCAACTACTCCTCCTCGTAACATTTTTTTTCTTTTCCATCTAATTGCTATTGCAGCAATTATTTGATCTCCATCAATTATAATGCCTTTTTCATCACACATAATAATTCTATCAGCATCTCCATCAAGAGAGATTCCTATGTGCGCTTTATATTTTTTTACTGCAAATTTAATTTTATTTGGAAACGTAGAGCCACAATTTTTATTAATATTAAGCCCATTAGGATTTATCCCAATTGAAAATACTTTGGCACCTAAAGATTTTAGTAATTCAGGTCCAGCTTTGTATCCAGCACCATTTGCGCAATCAATAACTACTCTTAAACCCCTAAGATTAAAATCTTTTGGAAAATTT
Organism: Candidatus Pelagibacter sp. Uisw_113; assembly: GCF_047717815.1. GTDB lineage: Bacteria > Pseudomonadota > Alphaproteobacteria > Pelagibacterales > Pelagibacteraceae > Pelagibacter. The sequence goes on along the minus strand of NZ_CP159809.1, from coordinate 194,544 downwards.
TTTTTTAAAATTTTTATATAATCTTTATTTCCAGTTTCTAACCTTTTAACCCGACCTAATTTCTTTGGTTGTGATAAAGATTTTTCAATCTTTTGATCAATTAAAGTTTCAATTTTATTTTCAATTTTATTTGACAGTTTTAACCCATCAGGTCCAAATAACTTTAACCCATTGTCATGATATGGATTATGTGATGCTGTAATCATAATTCCCATGTTTGCTTTCATTAGTTTTGTTAACATCGCTAAACCATTGGTTGGGAGTGGGCCTAATGTATAAACGTGCATGCCAGCAGATGTAAGTCCTGATACTAGCGCAGGTTCTAAGCTATACCCTGATAGTCTCGTATCTTTGGCAATTATTGCTATTTGTTTCTTTTTTTTTTGAGTTTTAAAGTAAGTCCCTGTTGCAAGACCAAATTTAAAAAACATTTCTCCATTAATATATTTACTATTAACAGCACCTCTTACTCCATCTGTTCCAAAATATTTTTTTACCATCAGTTTTTTATTAATTCCTTAAATACCTTTATACTTTGTGTTAATTCATTCACATCATGAATTCTTAGAACTTGAACTCCTTGCATTATTGCATACAGGGAAGAGGCTACTGTTCCACCTAACCTCTTCTTGCTATCATTTTTTCCAGATAAATCCTTAATAAATTTTTTTCTAGAAAGTCCAAGTAATATAGGAAAACCGAGAGTATGAAAAATAGAAACACCCCTAATTAAATTCATATTATGTTTCAAATTTTTTCCAAAGCCAATACCTGGATCGATCATGATATTATTATGTTTTATACCTATGGATATTAAAAATTTAATCTTTTGTTCAAAGAAATCATAAATATCTAATAATTCATTTTCATATTTAGGATTTTTTTGCATTTTTTCTGGTGTACCTTGTGAATGTTGAATTACAAATGGAGTTCTACTTTTTTTCAATACCTCAACTGTTTTAGAGTCATAACTTAGCCCCGACACATCATTTATAAGCTTAACTCCTAACTGAATCCCCTTGTTCATGATTTCTGATTTTCTTGTATCTAATGATAGTGGAATTTTTTTATTAACATCTTTTAATATTTCTTTTATTCTATCCCATTCTTCTTTTTTACTTACAGGTTTAGATCCAGGTCTTGTTGACTCTCCACCAACATCAATAATGTCCGCTCCAGATTTAAATAAATTCTTTGCATGAGATATTCCTTTTTTCTTTTTATTAAATTTGCCCCCATCAGAAAAACTATCTGGTGTTAAATTTAATATACCCATTATATTAGGAATTTTATTAAAATTTAAACTTGAAAAATTTTTATTTTTTTTAACAATAGTCTTAAGATCTTTATTAATTTTTTCTTTCAGTAATTTAGGTAATTTTTTTATATCCTTAAGATCAATTTTTTTGATAGAAGTTCGTGTAAGAATTTCAATTTGTCCAAAGGAAATTTTCTTATTACCATTTAATGGGAGATTTTTTTTTTTTTCTAACTAATTCAATCGAAAATTTACCGTAAGCAAAATTACACGCTCTTGTGTAACATTTTTTCATTTAGTTTTAATGAACTATTTTTGGCTTAAGACCCATTGAGCTTAAAGCTGAGCCTTTATCTTCATCTTCAACTTTTAAATCCTCTTTATTGCTTGGATATATATTTTTATTTATCAGGTTTTCTATTTCTTCACCTGATAGTGTTTCATATGTTAAGAGAGCTTTAGCTAATTTATGTAGATCATCAATTTTTTCAGTTAAAACTGTTCTTGCTCTTTCATAACCCTTATCTACAATTTTTCTAATTTCTGAGTCTACTTTTTTTGAAGTTTCTTCAGACATATTTTGAGTTCTAGCAACAGATCTACCTAAAAATACCTCTTCTTCATTCGAACCATAAGCAACAGGTCCCAACTCTTTACTAAGGCCTGCTTGCATTACCATGGCTCTTGCTCTTTGAGTCGCTTGTTCGATATCACTAGATGCACCAGTTGTAACTTTATCTTCACCAAATATGATTTCTTCCGCTACTCTTCCACCCATAGCTATTGCTAATTGAGCATGAAGTTGTTCTCTTGTTTGGGATATCTGATCTCTCTCAGGTAACTGCATAACCATTCCTAAGGCTCGACCTCTTGGAATGATTGTTGCTTTATGAATCGGATGAGCTGCATTCTCGTTAATAGTTACTATTGCATGTCCAGCTTCGTGATAAGCTGTTAATGTTTTTTCTTCTTCAGTCATGACCATGGATCTTCTTTCTGATCCCATCATCACTTTATCTCTAGCTTCTTCAAACTCAGCTAGAGTAACTAGTCTTTTATTTTTTCTTGCAGCAAGTAATGCTGCTTCATTAACTATATTTGCTAAATCTGCACCTGAAAAACCAGGAGTTCCTCTGGCTACTGTTCTTAAATTGACATCCGGGGCCATTTTAATTTTTTTAACATGAACTTTTAATACTTTTTCTCTTCCTATTATATCTGGAAGTCCGACAACTACCTGTCTATCAAATCTACCTGGCCGTAATAATGCTGGGTCTAATACATCGGGTCTATTTGTGGCCGCAATAATTATTACACCTTCATTCGTTTCAAAGCCGTCCATTTCAACTAATAACTGGTTTAAAGTTTGTTCTCTTTCATCGTTACCTCCACCAAGACCAGCACCTCTACTTCTTCCAACAGCATCTATCTCATCTATGAAAATAATGCAGGGTGAATTTTTTTTACCTTGTTCAAACATATCTCTAACTCTTGAGGCTCCAACACCTACAAACATTTCAACAAAATCTGATCCTGATATAGTAAAAAATGGAACTCCAGCTTCTCCAGCTATAGCTCTAGCTAGTAAAGTCTTACCCGTTCCTGGTTGGCCAACTAACAAACATCCTCTAGGTATTTTTCCACCAAGTCTACTAAATTTTTTAGGGTCTTTTAAAAATTGAACAACTTCTTCAACTTCTTCTTTAGCCTCTTCTACTCCAGCAACATCATCAAAGGTAACCTTACCTTTTAATTCGTTCATCAATTTAGCTTTAGATTTACCAAAGCCCATAGCTCCACCTTTGCCGCCTTGCATCTGCCTCATAAAGAAAATCCAAACAGCAATTAATAACAACATTGGAAACCACGATAATAAAACTCCAAACAAAGAAGGCATCTTAGCTTCTAAAGGAGCAGCTGATATACTTACGCCTTTTTCAGATAACTTCTCAATTAAATTTGGATAATTTGGTGAATAAGTAGAAAAAGTATTTCCATTAGCTAGCACTCCTTTAATATTGTTTCCTTGAATATCTACTTTTACAACTCCACCATTATCAACTTCTGATAAAAACTCTGAAAATATAATAGAATTGCCTTTGCCCACATTAGCTTGAGGGTTTTTAAACATATTATAAAGGCCTATTGTTAAAAAAACAATTACTGCCCACATGGCTAAATTCTTCATATTCATACTCATAAGATAATAATTATTATTAATTAAACAAGTGTCAAATTGTTACAAAACTTTAACTTTATTGGTGTTTTCTCTTGATATTAATATGGTCTCATTAATACTTTCAACAAAGCAACCTCCTAAAGTTATTTTTGAAAATGTCTTGAGGGTTATTCGGTTGATCAACTCATTAATACTTTTTCCTCTAACAGGATAATATTTTTTTCCTATTTTTTGAATAACAAGAGTCAAGGATCTAAAAACAACTTCATGAGATTGATCAAAGAAATTATGATTTAAAATACAAGTGTCTTTTATTTTAATATGTACAGAGTTATCCTTTAAATTTTTTTTAACATAAAACTTTATTGATTTGTCTGAGTCTCTTAAATTATCAATGGTTAATTTTAGTTTTTTTAAATCCAATCCCTCTTTTTCAAGAAATTCTAATAGAGTTCTAATTCTTGTTCTTTTATATATCTCATTAGTATTGGATGGATCTTTAATAAAAAACTTAAATACTATTTTAGAAATATTAATTAAATCATTTTTTTCTAAGTTGAGTAATGGTCTTAAAATATTTAGATCTTCATCTTTATATTTTACACTCTTATTAAAAGATACCAGTCCATTTAGCCCACTTCCTCTAACCACTCTAATTAAAAAGTTTTCAAATAAATCATTTGAATGGTGTCCTAATAATAAGTGCTTAATATTATTTTTACTACATTCTTTTGCTAATAAAGAATATCTTGCCTCTCTTGCTAAAGATTGAATATTTCTAGAAGGTTTTTTACCTTTCCAACTTAATACTTTGCATGTGATACCAACTTTTTGTAAAAGTTTTTTTACAGAAGTAGCTTCTTTTGTCGACTCAGGTCTAAGCTTATGATCAACTAAAAAGAATTTAACTGTTATTTTATTTTTTATTGAATAGCATTTAGCCAAGTAAGCTAGCGCCAAACTATCGGGTCCACCTGAAACTGCTACAGCTAAATTTTCTCTAGCATTTAAAGAGGAAGCGAATTCACTATAAACTTTAGAGATTTTTTGATTTTTTAGAAAACTAAGAATTTGTTTATGAGTTTTGTTTTGAACACTCAAACTTTTTTGATTCATATTTTGCTTTTTGAAGCACAGATTGATTTGCTTTAGGATATTGCTCTTCAACTCCTACAATCATTTTACAACCTTGCTCTTTTTCTCCTATTTGAACCATTGATACACCAAGTTTTAATAAATTTATAGGAGCCTTCTCACCTTTTGGATATTTTTGATATCCCTCAAGATAAGCAGTGGCGGCATCTGTATAGAGTTGTCTTATTCTAAACGTTTCAGCATACCAATATTGAGCATTACCTGCTAATTTATGTTCCGAATTTTTTATTACAAATTCTCTAAAGGCTCTTTCGGCAGTGCTATAATCACCTACCTTTAAAAAACTAGTTGCAAATTCATATTGTTTTTCTGGAGAAGTATTTGGGAGTATATTTTTTTCTGACTCAAAGTTTTCTGTCACTATAGATGAGGTAGTTTCTACAGATTGTATTTGTTGAGTGGTTTCTCCATTTTCTGTATCTTTATATGAAATAGATCCTAAGTCTTGAGGCTGTGAAGAGCCTGGTAAAGTTTTGTTTACTTGTTTCCTTGGTACTGAGGTTAATTTTTTTCCTACTTCTCCAGATGACAAAGTGTTTTCAACATCTTGAAACCTAATTTGATTATCTGCTTGAACCTTAGAAAGCCTATTTGATAATTTATCTAACTTGAAGTTGATTTCTTCAAACTTATTAGTAAGTTCTTGAAATTGTTTTTCAACATCAGATAATTTTAAAAGATGTCTTGTTAAGACATCTTCAGAGTTTTCATTTCTGTCCTTTTGACTATTTGAATTAGCTGACCCTGAATAAACAGCTTTTTCTAAAGTTTTTAGATCTTTTTGAATTAACTCTAAGATTTCATTTATATTATGGTTGTCTGCAAAAGTAATATTTGGGAAAAATATAAATAGTAATATTAATTTTAATCGAATTTTTTTTTTATAATTAAACATAATAAACTTAGTAGTAATTATAATGATGGCAAAAAAAAGACCCTATTCACAAATGCGATAGGGTCTTTTATAAATTGTTTAGATTAATTAGTTAGCTTTAACGGTAACTGATCTTCTATTTTTAGACCATGCTAAAGGATTAGATCCTGAATCTACCGGTCTTTCTTTACCATAACTTAATACAGAAATTCTATCTGAAGAAATTCCATAAGTCATTAAATAGTCTTTTGCTGAATTAGCTCTTCTTTCACCTAATGCTAAGTTGTACTCTCTTGTACCTCTTTCATCAGCATGACCTTCTAAGACAACATTAATATCTGAATTTTTTCTTAACCATGTGGCTTGTTTTCTTAAAGTTTCTCTTGAAGCTGTTGTAAGTACAGTTTCATTTGTTGCAAAGAAAACTCTATCTGGAACACCAGATGCTAAATATTCAACAGAATCTGTTCCTGTGTAAACATCACCTTGAAGCTGTCCTGTTGTTGTTGTTTTTTTTGTTGCACAAGCACTTAATACTAAACTTGCTAATATAATTAGAAATGTATTTTTTAAAATCTTGCTTAAGTTCATTTTTGCTCCTTAATTCTTGATTTAATAACTTACTTTTTCACAACTAATTAGATGTTTCAAGTTAAAAAATCAAGTGATTTAACTATTAATTGCTTAATAAAGACGACCAAGATGGGTCGGATGCGTCTGTTTCAGTTTCAACCATCTTTTCATTATATCCTGTTAAATCGATAGACCACAATTTTGCTGAAAACCCCTCTCCTTTTGAGTTAGTTTTAGTCTCTCTATAAAAAATTAACACTCTTCCATTCGGAGACCAGGATGGTGCTTCTTGGTAAAAATTTTCTGTTAACAGTCTTTCGCCCGTTCCATCAGTTCTCATAACTCCAATATAAAATTTTCCTTTATGAAGCTTTGTGAATGCAATTAAATCACTTCTTGGAGACCACACGGGGGTTCCATACAAACCATTTCCAAATGAAATTCTCTTAACATTTTTCCCATTACTATCCATTACATAAATTTGTTGGTAACCGCTTCTATCTGAATTAAAGGTAATTTTTTTTCCATCCGGTGAATAAGAAGGTGAGGTATCAATTGATGGATGATTGGTAATTCTTTCAACAATTCTGTTTTCAAGATCCATTGTATAAATATCAGAATTGCCATCTTTAGCAAAACTCATTATAATTTTTTTTCCATCAGGTGAAAACCTTGGAGCAAATGTCATACCAGGGAAGTCTCCTACCACTTCTTGCATTCCAGTTTCTATATCTAATAAATACACTCTAGGTAAATTTCTAAAATAAGAAAGATATGTAACCATCTGGTTTGTTGGGCTAAATCTTGGTGTTAAAACCAATTCATTTCCAAGTGTTAAATATTTATTATTAAAACCATCTTGATCCATTATTGCTAATTTTTTTATTCTTTTAGTTTTTGGACCATCTTCAGAAACATATATTATTCTAGTATCAAAATAACCTTTTTCTCCAGTTAGACGTTCATAAACTTTATCTGTGATGATGTGACCTACTCTTCTCCAGTTACTAGGTACGGTAGTAAATGCTAAAGCCATCATTTCTTTTCCAGCAAGAATATCCCATAGTCTAAATTCGACTCTTAGCTTTTCATCTACAAACGTAACCTTTCCTGTTATTAAAGCTTGAGCTTTTATTAAATTCCAATCTTCAAACCTTGGTTTTAAATTAGCCACATCTGGCTCTTGAAGAAATGCATTTTTGTTTAGCGGATTAAATAGACCAGATTGTCTTAAATTATTTTCAACAATTATTGAAATTTCTGATCCAAGATCTTTTTTTTTTAAAATTTTTTTAAGTTTTTCTTTTGATTTGTTATCAATTGACAGGGGAGATACAGCAACAGGTAGTGGGTTTAAATTTCCTCTAGTAATATCAACTTCTATTAAAGCAAAAGCTTTAACGGGAATAATAATAAGCAATATAAATAAATATCTTAATAACATTTTTATCCTTCTAACATTTCTCTAGCATCAAAGTTTAGCTGCATATCTTTCCATCTTTCATAGCCTGCACTAGGCACTCTAAGAGGTTGGCAAAGCTTTATAGCTCTTAATGCGCTTTCAGCTAATACTTTATAAAATCCCTGTCCAGGCCTATTCATTCTAGCATGATCAAGAATTTCAGTTTTTATAATAGAACCATCTGGCTTTAATTGTAACTTAATTCTAACTAATAAATCTTCGTTAAACGGTAACCCTAGAGGAATACTCCAACAACCAAAAATTTGAGCTTTTAGAGCATCTTCTTCACTTAAAGTTAATCCACTAAAATCCATTTCTTTATTTTGATCTTGAGTAACCTTATCTAGTTTCTTTTTTGTTTCTGCACTCTCAGTTTTAGATTTATCAATTAATGCCGCAATACTATTGGTATCGAATAGTTCTTTTTTTTCAAATTCTGAAATTTGTTTAATTTCCGTCTCTACTTTATCAGGATTTTGTTTTTTATCTTTAATTTTTTTTATTTTTTCTATTTTTTCATCAGGTAATGGAACGGCGTCTGGTTTTTTTTGTTTTATTTTTTTTGGTGGTGCCTGTTCAGAAACTAGTTTTTTTTCTTTTTCTTTAACCTTCTGTATTATTTTTTTTGCCTTAGGTGCAAAGGGAATGTTAGTTTTATCTGTGATTTGAATTAGCTCAACTGATATAATTGGGGGAAGATCAATCGGTTTTTTAGCAAGGAATGGTAAACTCATAGCTGTAATTATCACAAGAAATATATGAAGACCAAAAGAAATAACAATATTTCTATTCACTTTAACTACCTCACTTTATATGGTTCAGAAATTAATGCTACTTTTGTAAAGCCAGAACCAGATAACATCCCCATTATTTCTAAAACTCTACCATAATTTATAGACTTGTCTCCTCGGACATAAATTCTAGTATCTGTTCTATTTTTAGATACAGCTAAAATTTTTGCTATTATTTTATTATATTCAACTTTAGATTCTTGAATAAATATTTCACCTTTGGAATTTATAGACAATGTTAATGGTTCTAATTCTTCAGGCAATGAGTCTGCTGAGCTTTCAGGTAAATCGACTTGTATTCCAACTGTTAATAATGGCGCTGTTACCATAAATATAATTAATAATACCAACATTACATCTACAAAAGGAGTAACATTTATTTCACTCATGGGCTCTTTGGATGAACGATTAATTTTAAAAGCCATTTTATATTATTGATAAAAATCTTTTAGAAAAATTTTCTAATCTTTGTGAATATTTTTTTGAGTCGTTATTAAATTTATTGTAAGCAACAACTGCAGGTATTGCAGCCAACAATCCAAGAGCAGTTGCAAATAATGCTTCTGCTATTCCTGGCGCCACAATTGCCAAACTTGTATTTCTTGAGATTGCTATAGATTGAAATGAGTTCATTATTCCCCATACAGTTCCAAACAAACCTATAAAGGGCGCTGTTGAACCAACTGTTGCTAAAAATGTAAAACCACTGTCTATTTTTGAAATTTGTTTTTCAATATTAACCTCAAGTATACTTGCCATTCTTTCATTTAGATTAGTTTTATTTTTAGCTTTTAATAAACTTTGCATGGTATCCTTAAACAATAAAGCTGTTGGGTTTTCTACATCAGCTGGCAAACTGTTGTAAAAAGTTTCTGCCGATTTTGATTTCCAAAATTTTTCTTCGAATTCTTCAGATTCTGTATTGATTTTTTTAAATAGTCTAAATTTTTCAATGATAACAGCCCATGAGTATACAGAACAACCAATCAGCATAAGTATTACTGATTTTACAATAAAATCTGCTCTTAAAAACAAACTCCACAATGAAAAATCTGTATTTGAGGCAAGGCCTACTACTTGAGATGTGATATCTGCTTCCATATTTAAGGTTTCACACTAAAATGTGTCATGAATTTGACTTTTAAAGTCTTAATTTATTCTTCTAGTTTGTAGGTTTCGTAATAAAAGCTAGCAATTAATATTGCATCAGCTTTATTTGAGTCTTTTTTTCTTGATAACTCTGATGAAAAGTAAGGAAATACTTCTATTGCTTTTGTTCTACTGGCATCTTTTTCAGAATTAATAAGATTAAAATATTTTTTCCATTTTGTCGGTCTTACAAAATACATTGGTAATTGCATTGCAGAACAGATTCCTTTTAAAATACCAAATGATTGTCCAAAATTAAACATACTAGTAACACCTTGACCAGGCATAGCTGATACCTGTTCAATTATAACTTTAATATCCTCTTTTTTTATATCTTTGATCCTTGAACAAATTTCATAATAAATTTGAGCGCCATTAACTTGTTTTTTATTTTTTTTCCCTTCTGGCATATTTGGCATTTCAATAACATCAACTATTTTACCATCTTGAAAAAAACAAATAGAACCTGTTATTCCTGGATCTATCCCAATAATAATCATTAACTATTCTTAAAGTTTATATTTGAATAAACACTTTGAACATCATCATCATCTTCTAATGTTTCTAAAAACTCTATTGCAGCTTCCACTTTATCCTTTTCAACATCCACATTATTTAAGGGAACCCATTCAATCTCTGTTGAAATAAAATTTGCAATTGTTTTTTCTAAGTTTTTTTTTACATTGTAAATTTCGCTCATAGGACATTGTATTTCATGAAATTCATCATTCGAAATACACTCATCAGCACCAGATTCGATTGCTAGTTCAAAAATTTGCTCATCTGATATTTCTTTTTTATCAATTTTAATAATTCCTAACTGATTAAAGTTATGTGACGCAGAACCCTGAGTCCCTAAATTTCCACCACTTTTTACAAATATAGATCTAACATTAGAAGCTGTTCTGTTTTTATTATCCGTTAATGCTTCGACAATGACTGCTATCTTATCTGGACCAAATCCTTCATATCTCAAATTCTCATAATTAGTTTCAGAATTAATAGATGATTTTGCAATAGCTCTTTCAATATTATCTTTTGGCATGTTAGCTGACTTTGCAGCTTGAATTGCAGATCTAAGTCTTGGATTCATATCAGGATCTTTGTCACCTAATTTTGCTGCTACACTAATTTCTTTTGATAATTTAGAAAATACTTTGGATCTTTGCTTGTCAGCCTTTCCTTTTGAATGCTTTATACTTGCCCACTTTGAGTGACCTGACATAATAATTAGTGAGAATTTTTTAATTCTCCTCCATAAATAAATTTTTCTATCTTTTTTGCTAATCCTGTTTCTATATCACAATCAACAATCACACCACATAAAGTAGCATCACCAATCGCTGGAAAATGTTTAATAGATTTTTTTTTTAAAAATCTATTAATTGAATTCTCTTTATTCATTCCAATTACTGAGTCATAATCTCCACACATTCCAGCATCAGTTTGGTAGGCAGTACCATTTTTTAATACCCTTTCATCATTAGTTGGAATATGTGTGTGAGTTCCAACTACTAATGTGGCCTTGCCATCAAAAAAATGTCCTATAGCCATTTTTTCACTTGTAACTTCGGCATGAAAGTCAACTATCAGAAAATCATAATGCTCTTTTAGTTTGTATTTTTGAAGAAATTTATCAGCTGATTCAAATACATCTTCACATTTTTTCATAAAAACATTTCCCATTAAATTAAGAACTCCTACTTTCATTTCATTTTTAGCAGTAAATATTCCAAATCCCTTTCCTGGAGAGGCTGCAAATAAATTTCTAGGTCTGAGAAGTCTGTTTTCTTTTTCTATATGAGAAACTGTTTCTTTTTGAGCCCAAACATGGTTTCCAGTTGTAATCACATCAACACCACAATTAAAAAAATCTTTACATATACTCTCTGTAAGTCCCATTCCAGTGTCTGCTGCATTTTCTCCATTAACAACAACAAAATCAATTTTTTTGTCTTTTATTTTTGAAAGTAAATTATTTAAAATCATTGAACGACCTGAAATACCAACTACATCACCTAAAAAAAGTATTTTCATTTTATAATATATTTATTTGTTACAATATAATCTAATTTTTGATCATATACACCAATTGGAACTTTATCTATTTTTTGAATCGAAAGTGCTAAGCCTATTTTTATAATTTTTTTTTTTTTTGATAATTTTTCAATTAGCCTATCGTAATATCCACCACCATATCCAAGTCTGTTTAAATTTTTATCAAATGCTAGTAAAGGAATTAATAAAACATCAGGGTAAACTATATTTTTGGTTTCTGGTTCAGGTATCCCATATCTATTTATTTTTAATGGCTCAGAGAATGACCATGGATAAAAATCCATTTGAAAATTTTTCTTAATTGCAGGCAATGAAATGTTAAATTTATTCTTTTTAAATTTTCTTAACAGTGCCAAGTCGTCTATCTCAAAGTTTACAGGATAATATCCACCTATGATTTTATTGCTTATCTTTTCTTTTTTAAGAATTTTTATGATTTGGTTAAAATCAATCTGAATATTTTTTGTATTAAATTTTTGTCTAACTTTAAGAATTTTTTTTCTTAATTTAGACTTTAACACAAATCTATTGAATTGGATTTTCTAAATTTGCTTTTTCAACAAAATTTTCAATTTCATTTGCAGCTGCTTCGATTATTTTTTCATAATCTTCCTTATTTTTTTCTATTTCTTTTTTAAAATTCCCATGATCTTGTTGTAATTCTTTCATCTCTTCTTCTTTTTTATCCCTATAATCATAGACTAAAGATTTCAATTCCCTAAATTTATTTGATAAATTTTGTAACTCAGTTTTTTTTTGTTCTACTTTTTTTTTAGTTTCAAAGTACTCATCCATTATTTGTACTGAAGTAATTAACAATAGTTTATTTTCCCCAATATTTCCTAAGTCATTTTTTAAATTGGTAAATTTTTCATTAATATGAGTTAACAATTCCTCTAAATGCTCTTCTTGTCCATCATCACAGGATAGGAGAAAATCTTTACCATTAAATTTAATATTTACATTTGCCATTTGTCAATTTCTTCTAATAAAGTATCTGTTTCTTGATTTAATTCATCTATTTTTTCTGAAAATTCTGTCTCTTTTTTTTGCTCATCTATTTTTTTTTGATTAATATCCTCTAATTTTTGATTAAGCACTTTATATTCGCTTTCTAAATTTTGATACTTTTCTTCTATTTGTTTTTTTTCAATTTCTAATTGATTTTTTTGAGCACTTAAATTTTCTAAATTTGTCTTTAATGTTGGGTTTTGTAAATCTAAACTCTTTAATTTATTAAGGGCAAAACTTAGTTTTTTTTCTTTTTCACTGTCTGTTTTCATATATATATATTTATATTATTAAATTGAGTCTTCTAAGTCTAGATAGGATATTTTGAACAAACTACATAAAGATTTATCAAACGCAATAAGGTTTTTATCAATTGATGCTGTTCAAAAGGCAAATTCAGGACATCCAGGAATGCCTATGGGAATGGCAGATGTAGCAACAGTTTTGTTTAAAAATTTTCTTAAATTTAACCCAAGAAATCCTAATTGGTTAAATAGAGATAGGTTTGTCTTATCCGCAGGTCATGGATCTATGCTTCTTTACTCTTTGTTGTATTTAACTGGTTACAAAAGTATTTCTTTAAATAATATTAAAAATTTTAGACAATTAAAATCTATTTGTGCAGGCCACCCCGAGTACCACCCTGGTACTGGAATTGAAACTACCACAGGTCCTCTTGGGCAAGGAATTGCTAATTCAGTTGGATTTGCTATTGCAGAAGAAATTTTAAAGAAAAAATTAGGTAAAGAAATAATAAACCATAAAACTTATGTTTTAGCTGGAGACGGATGTCTAATGGAGGGTATTAGTCATGAAGCAATGAGTTTGGCTGGACATTTAAAATTAAAAAACCTAGTCATGCTATTTGATAATAACTCAATTTCGATAGATGGACCAACTAGTTTGGCAGTTTCAGATAATTTCAAAAAGCGTTTTGAAAGCTACGGATGGGATTATATTCTAATTAACGGTCACAATGAAAAAGAAATTTTTTCAGCATTAAAAAAAGTTCAAAATGCAAAAAGACCAACTGTTATTTCATGTAAAACAAAAATTGGTTATGGCTCACCCAATAAGTCTGGTAGAGCCTCTTCACACGGAAGCCCTATCGGTGATGACGAGATCAAATTGGTTCGAAAGGTTCTTGATTGGAAACATAAACCTTTTGAAATTCCTAAAAATATTTTAAATGAATGGAAAAAAATTGGAAACAGAGGTTCAAGACTTGAGTTTACATGGAACAAAATTTATAAAAGAAAAAAGCAATTAGTAGATAAAGTTTTTAAAAATAATTTCTCTAAGGCTTTAAGATCTGAAAAAAAAGATTCTGTTAAAGACAAAAAAAGTCTTGCATCACGTAAAGCTTCTGAACAAACTCTTAATGCACTTACTAAAGAAAATAATACATTAATTGGTGGATCGGCTGACTTAGCGGGATCTAATAACACCAAAACAAAACACCATAATGCTATTAATTCTGGCAATTTTAATGGTGATTATATTCACTATGGGGTTAGAGAACATGCAATGTCTGGAATAATGAATGGACTAGCACTTCATAGTAAATTTATTCCATATGGGGGAACTTTTTTAATATTTTCTGATTACTGTAAACCTTCCATCCGTTTATCTGCTTTGATGCAACAGCGAGTTATTTACGTAATGACCCATGACTCAATCGGCTTAGGTGAGGATGGACCAACACACCAACCTATAGAACAACTTTCTGGATTAAGGTCTATTCCTAATTTAAATGTTTTTAGACCAGCAGACAGAATGGAAACTATCGAGTGTTGGGAGTTAGCATTAAAAAACTCGAAGACGCCAAGTGTGTTATCTTTAACTAGGCAAAATCTTGAACCTATTAGAAAAAAATATTCATATATAAATAAATGTTCTTTGGGTGCTTACGAGGTATTAAGAACTAATAAAAAAATTAATTTAACGATATTTGCTAGTGGTTCTGAGGTAAATTTAGCAATTGAGACTAGCCATAAATTAGCCAAAGATAAGATATATTCTAAAGTTGTGTCAGTACCATGCCAAGATATTTTTGATTTGCAGTCAAAATCATATAAGAAAAAAATTCTTGATGAGGCCAAATTTAAAATATCTATTGAAGCTGCTTCAACAGATTGTTGGAAAAAATATATTGGAACTGAGGGTTTAGCTTTTGGAATAGATACATTTGGTAAAAGTGCACCATACAAAGAAATTTACAAATATTTTGGATTAACAGTTCAAAATATTTCACAAAAAACTAAGAAACTAATAAAGAGTTAAATATGACAATAAAAGTTGGTATCAATGGAATGGGAAGAATTGGTAGAATGGTAATTAGAGCTATCATTGAAAGTCAAAACAAAAACATAGAAATCAAACACATCAATAACCGATCAAATTCTGAAGCCAGTTGTTCTCTAATTAAATACGACTCTATTCATGGCAAATTTAATGCAGATTTAGATTATGATGAAAAACATTTAATTATTAATAATAATAAAATAACATTTTCACAAGAATCTAATATTGAAGATATCAATTGGAAAAAATTCGATGTTGATTATGTTTTTGAATGTACTGGAAAATTCAACTCAAAAGAAAAATTATTAGCTCATATAAAAAATGGAGCTAAAAAAGTTATAGTTTCTGCTCCATGCAAAAATGCAGATAAGACAATTGTCTATGGAGTAAATGAAAATATTTTGACAAAAGATGATCAAATTATTTCTGCAGCTTCTTGTACAACTAACTGCCTTGCACCTGTTGCTAATATTTTAAATGAAAATTTTGAAATTGAAAAAGGGTTTATGACAACTATTCATGCTTTCACTAGTGATCAAAGAATTCTAGATAATTCCCATAAAGATCCTAGAAGAGCAAGATCTGCCAGTCAATCTATTGTGCCAACTTCTACAGGTGCCTCAAAAGCAATTGGTGAAATTATACCTTCATTAAAAGGAAAACTTGAAGGCATTGCAATGAGAGTACCAACTCCTAATGTTTCACTTGTAGAGCTGGTTTTTTGTACGAAAAAAGAGGTGAGCAAAGAGACAATTAATGAGGTGTTTACTATCGCCTCTAAAGAACAATCAAAAAAAGTTTTAGAGGTTACGCTAGAAAAATTAGTTTCAATTGATTTCAATCACAACTCAGCCTCAGCAATTGTTGATTTATCTTTAACTAATGTAGTTGGTAAAAATATGGGAAAAATTTCAGCGTGGTATGATAATGAATGGGGTTTTTCAAATAGGATGTGTGACATAGCAGAATACATTCATCAAATCTCTTAATGAGAAGTATTAAAAATGAGACTAATCTTAATCAAAAAAAGGTATTACTTAGATTGGATTTAAATGTTCCATTAGATAATGGAAAAATTGCTGACGCTACTCGAATAGATAAAATTTTACCTACCATTAAATTTTTATTAAAACGTGAAGCAAAAATTATAATATTATCTCATGTGGGCAGACCCAAAGGCAAAGTTGTGAATGAACTCTCTCTTAAACCAATATGTGAAGATCTAAAAAATAAAATCAATGAAAATATAAGACTAGTTTCAAGAAATATAAAAGAACTTAAATCTACTGATTTATTTAATGAGCAGGATGAAAAAATTGTAATACTTGAAAATATTAGATTTTATGAAGAAGAAGAAAAAAATGACAATGGTTTTGCAAAACATTTAGCAAGTCTAGCTGATATTTATGTTAATGATGCTTTCTCATGTTCACATAGGGCCCATGCTTCAATTTTTGAAATCACTAAATTTATTCCTTCGTATGCTGGCCTACAATTAAATCTGGAAATTGATGCTCTCACTAAAATTACATCTGAAATTAAAAGACCGATAACGTGCATCATAGGAGGGTCTAAAATATCATCTAAGATTAATATCATTAAGAATTTAATCACTAAATTTAATAATATTATAATAGTTGGCGGGATGGCTAATAATATACTCAAATATAAAAAGCATGAAATTGGAAAATCTATTCAAGAGAGTAATTGTAACCAAATTATTGAAGAAATATTTTCTTTATCAAAAAAAGAAAACTGTAAGATAATTTACCCTGAAGACGTTACAGTAGGAAAAAGCTTAGATGGACCAGCTGAAATAAAAGAACTAAATAATATTTCTAAAGATGAATTAATTTTAGATATTGGCCCTAAAACAATTAAGGCTATTAATTTATTGATTGAAGAAAGTAGTACTATCTTATGGAATGGGCCTGCGGGTTATTTTGAAAATCCAAATTTTGCCAAAGGAAGTATTGAGATAACAAAAAAAATTATTGAAAAAAATAAGAATAATACAATTTATTCAGTTGCTGGTGGTGGTGATACAGTTTCTCTATTGAATAATATTGGAGCAACTAAAAATTTTAATTTTGTTTCAACTGCGGGTGGTGCTTTTTTAGAATTCCTTGAAGGAAAAGAACTTCCTGGTATAAAGGCTCTTAATTAACATGTCAGAACTTAACAAAATTGCATTAAAAATACTATCTAATAGTAAAGGAATCCTTGCTGCTGACGAAAGCAATGGAACTATGACCAAAAGATTAGAATCAGTTAATGTGCTATCAAACCCAGAAAATAGACTTCTATTTAGAGAAACACTTTTTTCTGCAACTGGGATGAAAGATTTTATTGGTGGTGTTATTTTATATGATGAAACCATTAACCAAATATCTAACTCAAAACACACTATTCCAGAATTAATTTCTAAGTCTGGAGCAGTTCCAGGAATTAAAGTTGATACAGGTGCAAAAATTCTAGCAGGATCTCATGAAGAAAAAATTACAGAAGGTCTAGATGGCTTAAGAGAAAGGCTAAAAGACTATTATAAACTTGGAGCAAGATTTACAAAATGGAGAGGCGTTTTTAACATTTCAGATAAATATCCAAGCAAACTATCAATTCGCTCTAATACGCATGCACTAGCAAGGTATTCTACTTTAGTGCAAGAATGTGGAATGGTTCCAATTGTAGAGCCTGAAGTTTTAATGGATGGAGATCATTCTGCTGAAACTTGTTTTAACAAAACCTCTGAAGTTATTAAAAAATGCTTTGAAGAATTGATGATTCACAAAGTTGATTTAAGTGGAATAATTTTAAAACCTAATATGATTTTAGAAGGGGCCACTTCTACCAAAAAGATATCCAGTGAAGAAGTCGCAAAGCTTACTTTAAAATGTCTAAAAGAAAATGTACCAACTGAAGTACCTGGAATTGCTTTTTTATCTGGTGGGCAAACAGAAGTGGAAGCAACCGAAAATTTAAACCTAATTAATAAGTATAATGACACAAATTTTATTATGACTTATTCATATGGTAGAGCCTTACAACAAAGTGCGCTTAAATTTTGGTCAATGGATATTAATAATACTAGTGGCACTCAAGAAGTCTTTAACCACAGAGCAAAAATGTGCACACTTGCTGCTCAAGGCAAATGGTCAAAAGAACTTGAAGCAAAATAAAATAAATAAGAAATTTGTTTATCTAATTTCTCCAAATAAAATACTTGATATAAATTTTTACAATGATTTAGCTCTTGTATTAAGTTCAAAAAAAATAAGTTTTTTTCAACTAAGGCTTAAAAAAGAAACAAATTCAAATAAATTAATTATTGGAAAAAAAATTAAGAAAATTTGTAATAAATATAAAGTTAAATTTTTAATCAACGACGACCCCCTGCTTGCTAAAAAACTGAATGCAGACGGTTGTCATCTAGGTCAAAAAGATATGGACTTGATAAAAGCTAGAAAAATATTGAAGAACAAAATTATTGGTGTCACCTGTCATAATTCTATAAATCTAGCTAAGAGGGCTATTAAGGCTGGTGCTGATTATTTAGCTTTTGGTGCATTTTATGCAACTAAAACTAAGATAGTTAAATATAGAGCTACTTTAACTGTATTAAAATCTATGAAAAAAATAACGTCCGTACCAATTGTAGCTATTGGCGGTATAAAACATAGTAATTATAAAAAACTTTTATTGAATAAAGCTAACTTTTTAGCTATTTCAAGCTACATTTGGAATAATAAAAGATACAAACCATTAGAAGCTATTAGAAAATTAAAATGAAATTATACGCAAGCGAAATTAGAGTTGGGATGTTAATTGAATATAAAAATGATCTTTGGCAAGTCTTAAAAACACAACATGTGAAACCTGGCAAAGGTGGTGCTTTTGCTCAAGTTGAGATGAAAAGTGTGAATAAAAATACAAAATTAAATGAAAGATTTAGATCAAGTGAGTCTGTTGAAAAAGCTTCATTAGATGAAACAAAGTTTAATTATCTTTATGGTGATGAAACTGATTATTATTTTATGGACCCAAAATCTTACGAACAAATTAATATTAAAAAAGAAACAATTGGAGAAAAAGGTAAAATGTTAACGGAAAACTTAGAAGTCAGTATAAGTTTTTATAATGAACAACCTTTAACAGTTGAGCTGCCCAATCAAGTAACATGCACAATTGATACAACTGATGTTGCTTTAAAAGGACAAACAGTTTCCTCTTCTTATAAACCTGCAACATTAGATAATGGAATAAATATTCAAGTACCTCCTTTTATTGAAAGTGGAGATAAGATCATAGTTGATACCAGAACTATAGAATATATTAAAAAAATATAAATCCTATGCAATCCATATCAGCTAATCTAAATGTAATGATAAAGGCTGCAGAAAAAGCATCTAGAGCTTTAATTAGAGATTTTGGAGAAATAGAAAAGCTACAAGTTTCAATCAAAGGACCTAATGACTTTGTATCAAATGCAGATTTAAAAGCTGAGAAAATAATTATAGAAGAATTAAAAAAAGCAAGACCTTACTATTCTATTATCAGTGAAGAAGAAGGTTCAGAAATAAATAAAGATAAGAATAATACCTGGATCATAGACCCTATAGATGGTACTACAAATTTTTTACATGGTGTTCCTCACTTTGCAATATCAATTGCTTTAAAATCTGGTGATGAAATAGTATCAGGGTTAATTTATGATCCAATAAAAGATGAAATGTTTTATGCTGAAAAAGAAAATGGTGCTTTTTTTAACAATCAAAGAATAAGAGTATCAAAAAAAAGAGAGCTTAATAGCTGCTTGTTCGCTACTGGCGGTGTAACTAAAAATGAAGTTAATTTACCTTTAAGAAAATCTGGAAGTGCGGCACTTGATATTGCCTACGTTGCAGCTGGCAGATATGATGGTTATTTTCAAAATAATTTAAATTTATGGGATATAGCTGCTGGCATAATATTAGTAAAAGAAGCAGGCGGCTTAATTAATGAAATTGACCTCTTGCAAAATAAAAACATCAAAATAAGAGCTTCTAGCATGGCAATTAATGATAAAATGCTTGAAAAATTAAAGAACTTTTAATTGTTTTATAAAATTCTTTTGCTATAAGTCTCGATATGAAAAAAGACATACACCCAAACTACCATACAATTAAGGTAGAAATGACTGATGGAACTCAATTTGAAACAAGATCAACTTGGGGAAAAGAAGGAGAAGTTTTAAAATTAGAAATTGATCCAAAATCTCATGCTGCTTGGACAGGTGGAAAGCAAAAATTAATGGATAAGGGTCGTGTAAGCAAATTCAATAAAAAATTCCAAAACTTCAGATCAGAAAAAAAGGATTAAATGTCAAACGTACCATTGATGCCAATGGCAACTGCTGTTTGGTTAGTAGAAAATACAACACTTACATTCAAACAAATTTCAAAGTTCTGTAATTTGCATGAGGTTGAAGTGCAAGGTATTGCAGATGGTGAAGTTGCAAAAGGAATAATGGCTTATAATCCAATTATTTCTGGTCAACTTACTAGAGAAGAGATTGAGCTAGCTTCAAAAGATGAAAACAAAGAACTAAAAATTAAAAATACTGATATTGAAATATCATCAAAAGATAAGAAAATTAAGAAATATATTCCTTTATCTAAAAGACAAGATAAGCCAGACTCGGCTCTATGGTTGATCAAGCATCATTCAATATTAAAAGACTCACAAACAGCAAAATTAGTTGGAATAACTAAAGCCTCTGTAACTGCAATTAAAAATAAAAGCTATTGGAATTATAACAACTTAAATCCTAAAGACCCTGTTGCATTAGGTCTTTTTTCTCAAAAAGATTTAATTGGAGCTATTGAAAAAGCTGAAAGAAGAATAAAAAGAGAAAAAAAAGAAAAAGAGAAAGCAAAATCAACAAGAGAAGTTTCGAACATTGAATAATTTTAATAGACACCAAAATTATATAATGGTAATTAACATTCTTAAAAAAAATTTATGAAAATAGAAGTCAAAGATAATAATATTGAACAAGCATTAAGAGTTCTTAAAAGAAAACTACAAAGAGATGGTTTTTTTAAAGTTGTAAAACAAAAAAGTGTTTATGAAAAACCGTCTGAAAAAAAGAAAAGAATTCTACAAGAAAATATTAAAAGAGTTAAAAAGCTTAATAAGCTTAAAAATAGAATTTAGATATACCGCGGGGTGGAGCAGTCTGGTAGCTCGTCAGGCTCATAACCTGAAGGTCGGCGGTTCAAATCCGTCCCCCGCAACCAATTTCAATAATAATTTGTAAAACTAAACATCAATTAAAAATAACCTCATATTCAGTTAAATATTATTTTTTCTAATACTAGTGATTCAAAAAAATTAATTATTTTTAATTTTATATATAGAGTTTCTTTAAATTTAGTTAAAATTGAAATGATAAAAAAATTAGTATAAATTTTAACAGTATGAATTGTTTTATAAACTTTTAAAATACAAGGGTCTAACAAATTTCCACTTGGTGAATATTTAAATTTAACTTGCTTATTTAAGCCTATGGACTAATTTTGAAAAGAAAAATGCAAGTATGCCAAGCTTATAAAGCATGAATTAAGAACTCAACACAAGCTAAATAAACATTAACTTTGTATAATTTTAGAATGATAAAAATAGAAGCAACAAAGAAAATAATAAATAAGAATAATTTTTTATTATTTTTATTTTCACTTTTTCCCATATCAATTTTATTAGGTAATTTTGCTATCAATGTTTCAATATTATTAATTTCAACAATTTTCATTGCCATATTAATTAATAAAACAGATCATATTCACACTGATAAAAAAACATTTCTATTGTTATTTTTTTTTTTCTCCTCATTAGTTGTAAATTTAATATTTTCAAATGATATTTATCTTTCTTATCCTAGGGTTCTTAAATTTTTTTTATTAATATATTTTATAACATCATTTAGGTATCTTGTTTTAAATTTTGACAACAATCAAATAACAAAAATATATAAGATTTGGTCAATTATTTTATTAATTGTAATAATAGACTTGATCTTTGAATTTTTTGTTGGAAAAAATATAATTGGACTAAATTCAATTATGCCAGGTGCAAGATTGGCAAGTTTTACCGGTGTGGAAAGCGTTATTGGGAATTTTTTTTCTGGTTTTATATTGATATTTTTAAGTTATTTTAATTATAGATATCCTAATAATAGATTCTTTAATTTTTTATTAGCAATTTTTGTAATAGGCATTTCATTGATAATTGGGGAACGGGCAAATTTCATAAAAACATTTGTTATTATTTTTTTTTTATTATTATTGTTTATAAAATAAAGCTCAAAATAAAAATATTTTTTATATCTATATTGTTATTGTTTTCTATTTTTTTTATAAATTTAAACGGTGATTATAAAACTAGATATTTTTGGCAATTAACAAAATTATTTCAAAAAAATGGTATTAATTCTTATCTAGAAAATTCACAATATGGGGCACATTACAATGTTGCTTATGAAATTTTTAAAGATAACCCAATTTTTGGTGTAGGTATTAAAAATTTTAGAGTTGAAAGTGCTAATAAAAAATATGACAATCTAAAACATCCTTTTAATAATCTACGTTCAGCCACTCATCCACATCAATTACATTACGAATTCTTGGCGGAGACTGGAATTTTTGGATATCTATGTTTTTTGATATTTATTTCTGTTTCTTTATACTTGTCTATCAAATCTTATTTACATAATAAAAATAATTTTCAATTATCAAGTATACTTTTTATTTTAATATCGATTCTACCATTGATACCTTCTGGAAGTTTTCTTTCAACATATACCTCATCTATTTTTTGGATAAATTATGCTATAATGATGGGGTATATAAATAATAAAAACAGGTTACTTAATTTCTCATAATTTTGTCTAGAAATATTTTTTAAAAATATTTTCAAATTTTGAAATTAGATTTCTTACTATCAGACAAAAAAGCTTTAACAGTTTCTTTTGTTAGTTGATCAAATGTTTTTCCAAATTTTTCTATTTTTTCAATTATCACTGGTGGAATAGTAATTATATGGCAGCCAAGTTGTTTTGCTTGCAAATAGTTGTATGGTTCTCTAACGCTTGCCCACAATATTTCCACGTTTTTAAAATTTTTAGCCAAAGAAATACTTCTTTTAAATTCAGGAATTGGATCTTTTCCTGCATCACCTGCTCTTCCTGCAAAGATAGAAATAATAACTTTTGTTTTTTTATTAATCAATTTAAGAATTTTTGCTACCTGTTTTGAACTGTAGATAGCAGTAATGTTAAGCTTTATATTTTGTTCATTTAACTCTTTAATAATTCTACTCATAAATTTACCTTTAGAATTAATCACTGGAACTTTCACATAAACATTTTTTGCCCAAGTATTAATTTGCAGGGCTTGCTTTTTCATCTCCTTATATTCATCAGCAAACACCTCTAGAGAAACTGGTTTATTTTTACATATTTTTAATATTTTTTTAGAATAAGATTTATAATCTTTTGTTCCAGCTTTTCTCATTAAGCTTGGGTTTGTTGTAAATCCTTTAACTATTTTTTTTTTATTAAATTTTTTAATTACATTTAACGCTGCATCATCGCAAAAAATTTTTATCATCATAGAATAACAGTAGCATAAAAATATCTAATTATAATATTAAAATCTGACATTTATATTCATTTTTTTGTTAATAAATTTGTTTATTAAAAAATATCATATAGATATACTCAGTACGAAATAATTAAAATTACCTTTTATGACTGAATCAAAAAAAAAATTATTAATTTTAGTCGTTGCTTATAATAGTGAAAAATTTATCAAAAATGTACTAAGCAGGATTGATGAAAATCTTGCAAAAAAATATGATGTTGAAATTCTTATAAATGATGACTCTTCAACTGATGAAACATTGCGAGCTGCAAAAGAATATATAAATTTTAGTACTAATAAAAATTTTAAATATAAAATTTTGTCCAACCCTGAAAATCAAGGATATGGTGGAAATCAAAAAATCGGCTATGAATATGCAATAAAAAATAATTTTGATTTTGTGGCTTTACTTCATGGAGATGGTCAATACGCACCTGAGTATCTTCAAGCATTAATTGACCCTCTAAATTCAGATAATATTGATGCGGTATTTGGTTCTAGAATGATAACAAAAGGTGGTGCTTTAAAAGGTGGTATGCCATTATATAAATTTGTTGGAAATAAAATTTTAACTTTTTTTCAAAATTCTATGTTCTCTACAAATTTTACAGAATTTCACTCTGGCTATAGAATATATAAAGTAAGCTCCTTAAAAAAAGTTCCCTTCGAATTAAATGCAAAAAACTATTCATTTGATAATGAAATAATAGTACAGTTTTTAATTGCAAAATTAACAATTAAAGAATTACCAATTCCAACATACTATGGTGAAGAAATATCATATCTTAATGGACTACCCTATGCATACCAAGTTTTTAAAACAAATGTAAAGGCTAAATTACAAGAAATAGGTATTTTCTACGATAAAAAATTTGATTGTTCAATATTACAAAAAGAGAATTATATAATCAAAAATAATTTTTCAAGCACTCACACAAAAACATTAAAAATTATAACTGATAATTCTAAAATTTTAGATTTGGGCTGTAATAATGGTGAGCTTGCATCATATTTAAAAAATAAAAATTGCAATATTACAGGTGTAGATAAAAAAAAAATATTAGAAAATAGTCAACTTGATAACTATGTGTGTTTTGATTTAAATAAAGGGTTGCCTGAAATTGATTATAAGAATTTTGACTATATTTTAATTTTAGATGTGATTGAACACTTATATGAACCAGAAAAATTTTTATCTGATCTAAAAAAAAAAATATCATCAAATTCAAATGTTAAGGTTTTAATTTCCACACCTAATATTGCATTTATAGTGATGAGATTTATGCTTTTAATTGGTTTTTTTAACTATGGTAAGAAGGGTATTTTAGACAAAACCCATACAAGATTGTTTACATTTTCAAGCTTTAAACATTTATTGGAACAGCATGGTTTTTTTATTAAAAAATCATACGGTATCCCCGTGCCGTTTCCTTTAGCTGTTGGAGATAACGTGTTAGGAAAAATACTTATCAACATAAATTCATTTCTAATAATGCTTTCTAAGAGACTTTTTTCTTATCAAATATACTATGAAATTAAGGCTAATGTTTCTTTAGAAACTCTTTTGTCACGTGCTGATAAAAATATAAAAATTAAAGATGAGTTTTAATTATAAAAAATTATATAATTATGAGGAGATAATTTTTTTATTTTTTTATCTCACAATTCTGTTTGGTTATTTTTTCAATGAAGATACATTAGGTGGAGCAAGGCATGACTTTCTTTATCATTATAAAATTTCTGAAAGTTTCAATAATGATTTTTTTCAAACTTTTAAAGTTTTTGGTGACACTACTTTAAATTCTACGTTCAACACAAGAAATTCACCTATTTTTTGGATGATAATTGGCTTTCTAGATAAAATATTTTTAATAGAAACTATCAGACTTTTAAACTCTTTAAGTTCATTACTTATAGCTATTTTTTTTTTCAAATGTCTTACTCTAAAATTTCATGATCAAAAAAAAATATCATTAATACTTTTATCTTCTACAATTTTTTTATCTCCGACTATACGTTCTTTATCAATTTGGCCCTACAGTTTAACCTGGGGTCTATTATTTTTTATAATATCTATTTATTATTTTTTAAAACTTAAGAATAACTCAAGTACTAAAATAAATTTTATAATATCTATAAAATTAATGTTTTTTTTAATCTTAAGCTCATACATCTATCCAAGTTATGGTATTTTTTTTATTTATTTTTTTTATCATATTTATCAAAGAATTAAATTTTCAAAATATTTATTTTTTCTTTTTTTTTATTCTTTAATTTTGTCTATGCCAGCTATTTATTATGTTTTGGATACTGATATGCTTTCTAGTTTTACTGCTGCACAAGGAGTAAGGGTAAGCAGTTCACAAGCATATAATTTGTCTAATAAGATAATGATAATATTTACTATGGTTTTATTTTTCATTCTTCCAATTCTGAACTTTAAGAAAATTTTTTTTGATATTTTTAAAGTAAATTTTATAATATTTTTATTAATATTTTTATTTACTATTTTAAATATTTATTTTTTTAACTTTCCATTTGTAGATGGTGGTCGATGGGGTGGTGGTTTCTTCCATAAATTATCAAATATGTTATTTGATAACAATTTTATATTTTATAATGTTTTTGCTTTATCTTTAATCATTTTTTATTCTATTTTATCTAAAAATTGGAATAATTATTTATTATTAATTTTGCTTATTTTATTCAACCCTCAATTTACAATTTATCATAAATATTATGACCCTTTAATATTTATACTTTTTTTAACCTTGTTTGAGTTTGATATAAAAGAACACTTTTTTAATAAAAAATATAAGTATTCACAATTATTTTTTTTTTCTGGTGGCTACCTAGTACTAGCACTGCTTAAAAATTATGTACTATAAAATTTACAAGTTATAAGTTTTTTGTTATATTTTCTGTCATTTTTTTAGCATCAGCAAATAGCATTAAAGTATTTTCTTTATAAAATAAATCATTATCAATGCCCGCATAACCTGATGACAAACTTCTTTTTACAAATAAGACAGATTTACATTTTTCAACATCTAAAACTGGCATTCCATAAATTGGACTTTGGGGATCACTTTTTGCAGCAGGATTGGTTACATCGTTTGCACCTATTACAAATGCAACATCAGCATTAGCAAAGTCATTATTAATTTCTTCTAATTCAAAAACTTCATCATAGGGTACATTAGCTTCAGCTAACAACACATTCATATGTCCAGGCATTCTTCCAGCCACAGGGTGTATCGCATAAGTTACTTTAATATCATTTTTTTTAAGCGTATCAACCATTTCTCGTAATGCGTGCTGTGCTTGGGCTACTGCCATTCCATACCCTGGAACAATTATAACTGATGATGCATTTTTCATTAAAAAAGCAGCATCTTCTGCATTACCACTTTTAACTGGTCTATATTCTTTATCCCCAAGAGATGCTGATTGCTCTGTTGCACCAAACCCTCCTAAAATTACATTAAAGAAAGAACGGTTCATACCTTTGCACATTATATATGATAAAATTGCACCTGATGAACCCACTAGAGCTCCTGTTATAATTAATGCACTATTTTCAAGAGTAAATCCAATTCCAGCTGCCGCCCAACCTGAATAAGAGTTTAACATGGAAATTACTACTGGCATATCTGCTCCACCAATTGGAATAATTAATAAAAAACCTATCAAAAATGAAACTGCTAATAATATCCAAAAGAAATTAGAGGACTGTGTAGAACACAGTAAATAAGTTAAAACTATAATTGAAATCAATAGTAAAGCATTAAGCAAATGTTGACCTCTAAAAGTTATCGGAGATCCTGACATTATTCCTTGAAGTTTTAAAAATGCAATTATTGAACCTGAAAAAGTTATGGCTCCAACAGCAGCTCCTATTGACATTTCGACTAAGCTCGCAAGTTTTATGCTTCCTGGCAATCCAAGATTAAATGCTTCAGGGTTTAAGAAGGCTGAGATTGCAACAAAAACTGCTGACAGACCAACCAAGCTATGAAAGCCTGCTACTAACTCTGGCATAGCAGTCATTGGTATTTTATAAGCTATAAATGCTCCAATAATTCCACCTATTAATAAAAATATTAGCACATAAATCAATCCACTAGAAAAGCTTCCCACAGATAAGAAGGTAACTGTAATAGCAATTGTCATACCTAAAATTCCAAAAAAATTCCCTTGTCTTGAAGTTTCAGGTGATGAAAGACCTCTTAATGCCAATATAAATAACACTCCCGAAATTAAATAGAATATTGCTGATAAATTTGCTGACATAATTATTTATCTTTCTTTTTCTTTTTATACATTTGAAGCATTCTTTGTGTTACTAAAAACCCACCAAATATGTTTACAGCAGCAAGAGATATTGCTATGAAACCAAGAATATTTGAAATCGTGAAGACACTATCAGAGTTTCCGGCTAATCCCGCAATGATAGCTCCAACAATTATTACTGATGAAATTGCATTTGTAACTGACATCAATGGTGTATGTAAAGATGGAGTAACGCTCCAAACAACATAATATCCAATAAAAATTGATAAAATAAATATACTTAATCTAAATATAAAAGGGTCTATTTCCATAGTTTTATTTAATTAATGTTTTTTGAATTATTTCATCTTCTAAATTAATATTAATTTTTTTAGCTTCTTTATCATATAAATTTGACACAAAATTAAATACATTTTTTGAGTACAAATTTGATGCTGAAACAGGTAGCTTATTAAGAATATTTGTTTCACCCATAATTTTAACACCCTCTTTAACCACGACCTTATCAACTTTAGTAAAGGCTGCATTTCCCCCTTGAACAGCAGCTAAATCATAAATAATAGATCCAGACTTCATATTGGCTATCATATTATCTTTAATAATTAGTGGTGCTTTTTTTCCTGGAATTAAAGCTGTACATATTACTATATCAATTTTTTTTAATGTCTCTGCTAACAACTCTTCTTGTTTTTTTTTAAATTCATCAGAAGCTTCTTTTGCATATCCACCATCTGTTTCAAGATTTTCAGACACTTCTACAGTTAAAAATTTTCCACCTAAACTTTCAACTTGTTCTTTTGAGGCCATTCTAACATCTGTTGCAAATACTACTGCTCCCATCCTTTTTGCAGTTGCAATTGCTTGGAGACCAGCAACACCAGCACCTACTACCAATACTTTTGCCGCAGGAATTGTCCCTGCTGCTGTCATCATCATTGGTATAGCTTTCTCAAAATTTGCAAATGATTCTATAACCGCTTTATATCCAGCAAGATTTGCTTGAGAAGAAAGTATATCCATTGACTGAGCTCTAGTTATTCGAGGTAGCATTTCTAAAGAAAAAATATTAACCTTTCTTTTTGACAAACTTTCTATTTTTTCTTTATTAAAATAAGGATTAAATACCCCAATGAGTGTTTGACTTTCTTTTAAGTTTAAAAGATTTTCATTATTCAATAAACCTAATTGAATAATGACATCTGAATTATTTAAAATTTCGTTATCATTATTACAAACTTCAACACCTAAATTTTTAAAATCAATATTCTTAAACCCTAAATGCTCACCATAGCCACTGGATATTGAAACATCAAAGCCGAGGGCTATATATTTCGTTGCTATTTCAGGGGTGATAGCTATTCTTTTTTCAATTTCTAAATTTTCTATGACTGAACCTATTCTCATGATCTAAAATATTTTTTTTTTCCAAGTTTCAGGTGTTTTTTCATTAATAATTTCAACAGGGTGATTGTATACAAATTTTTTTATTCCATTATCTTTAATATATTTAATAACTTTGTCTATAGAATCTGAAAGTGATACAGATGTTTTATAGTTTAATAGTTTTCTAGCTTTATCAGCAGAGCAAACTGCATTTTTTACCTCATTTGGTCTATCCTCATAGTAAATTGGTTTTTCATTAAATTGTAATTTATTAGATATAATTCCAAATAATTCATTAATTGTAGTTTTTTCTTCATCTGGGCCAATATTAACTGTCTCATTTTTTATATTTGGATCTAATAATAGTTTTTCTAGACAAAATATACAATCATCAATATCAGAAAAGCTTCTAATTTGCTCACCGTCTCCATATATTATGGGTCTTCTATTTTGCAAAATTAAGTTAGCCATAATAGAAACGACGTTTCTGTATGGGTCATCATACTTTTGATTTTGACCAATAATATTATGGGGAACTGCTATATTATATTCTATGTTATGAGTTTTTGATAAAATTTTTAAAATATTTTCAGCAGCTACTTTAGACACACCATAAGGGTCAACTGGGTTAACTGCGTCATCTTCCCTAAATGGAGTTTTCATATCTCCATATCTTGCCATTGAAGAGCAATAAACAATTCTTTTAACTTTATTTCTTATAGCTGCAGTAAAAACTGATGTACTACCCGTAACATTATTGCTGCATATTAGTGTTGGTGAAAATGTTGAAAGTCCTTCGTGTGCATATGCTGCTGCATGACAAACAACATCAACTCCTCTCATTATTAAAGTCAATTTTTCTAAATCTTCACATTCTAATTTGTGAAAATTAACCTTTTTATTAACATTCTCTATATTTCCTCCTACAAGATTATCACAGCCTGAAACAGTGTTTCCAGATTTAAGAAAATGGTTTGCTAAATTAGAACCAAGAAAGCCAGCAACACCTGTAATAAAAATATGCATAATGATTAAAATTTAATTATATCTTTTTTCTGTTTATTTCATAATGCAATTTGTTTTTTTTCCTTTACTTAAGAGATATCTATCTCACATAAGATAACAAAAATGAGTTTTTTGGCAAAGAATTATTTGTCTACTTGAATATAATTTTCCATATTATAAATTATTTTTTTCTTTGATGGGGTTATTCTATAGAGATAGCTCTATAATAAGAATATTGCCATCAAAACTAAAGTACTTATAATGGATATTGTTCCCCACAATACAAATTTTGTAAATTTGTTCCAGGTGTCTTTATGGTTTTGATTTTCCATAAAAATTACTTCTGTCTTGCTTTAAATTTAGGATTTGTCTTGTTAATTATGTAAACCCTTCCTCTTCTTCTAACTAATTTAGAATTAAGGTCTCTTTTTTTGAGTGATTTTAATGAGCTTTTAATTTTCATAATTTTTTATTTAATGCCGGCAATGTCCTACTCTTCCGTGTCTTAAGACAAAGTACCATTGGCGCTGAAGGGCTTGACTTCCGAGTTCGGAATGGGATCGGGTATAACCCCTTCGCAATAATCACCGGCGATAGTGTTATACCTAAATTAAGAAGATTGTAAATAGAATTTTATATGACGATTTAAGTTATTTTGTATGTTTTTCTAGGAAATGAGCAACATAATCCTTTAATCTAATCTCACCGAAATGTTTATATATCTTGTTTGATAAACTTATATTTGTAAGTGCTGAAGCAAATCGTTCTCCTTTTCTTTTGGGCAAAAACTTAATTTTAGTCTTAAACATTAGAGCAACTTGTTCTATTGTAAACGCTTGCTTATTTGAAATACTATAGTGTCTGCAAAAATTGTTTTTCCATGCTAAATAACATATACTCACGGTGTCATTAATATGTGTAAATCTTCTAGATTGATTGCCCGGCTTTACAATAGGCAACATTTTGTTTTTTTTGTAATAATCTTCAAATATACCAATTACAGTTGCCATCTTACCTTGAGATATCTGTCCTGGACCATAGACATTATAAAAATAGATTATTTCAAATTTCATTTTAAACCAATTTCTTAAATTTTCTAACATTTCAAGATTTTTAGATTTAGTAAATGCATAAGGAGACAAATTTTTATCTTTGCCATTGTTACCAAGAGTTGCTGAAGTTGCAGAATAAACTAGTTTAATTTTATTTTGCAAACAAAAGTTAAAAACTGCATTAGTACCAATGGTATTAGAGTCGATACACTCACTCATATTTAAAAAGCTTTGATATATTCTTGCAAATTCTCCAAAATGGAAAATAGTCTTAATTCGTTTTCTATACTTTTTTAGGATAACAAATATATTTTTTGTATCACCCATTATATAACTAACTCTTTTATTTTTTGTGTGGTTTTTTTTTAATCCAGTAGAATAATTATCTATACTGATTAACTTATATTTTGTTTTTTTTAAAAATAATTTAATTAAATTTGAACCAACAAATCCAGCACCTCCTGTTATTACTATAATATTTTTCATTATTATTAATTGAATTATAAATTTATTCTTATAAGTACGGTTTATAATCTAAATAACATCTTTTGTAAAAATCTATTAATATCAAACATGGTAAAATAAATGGATTACTCAATTTTATAATTAAACAACCTTAAGTATAAGAATGAATAAACTGCAATATTTAGGAAAATTAAAAATACTTGAAAATTACTATGATAAATATCAATTGTTGCAATAATAAAAATAATTAAATTATAAAAAACAATTAATATGCTTGATAAATTATTGGACTTATTATTGCTCAGCTTAAATTTTTTTCTTATAAATAAAAATAAAAGATGATGAAAATGATTATTGTCAGGATATATAGGTGATCTTTTTAATTTAAGTTTTCTTATTATGGAAAATAAAGTTTCGAATGCAGGATACCAAAGTAACAAAACAATAAAAAATGGTGAAATAATTGAATAATTTTGATAAATTGTTATTAAGAAAAAACCAACTAAGAATGCAACGGAATAGGATCCTGAGTCACCAAGGTATAGTTGATCTAAAAAATTAAGAATTATTAAAAAAAATAACATCATAATTAAAAATATAATCTGAAAATCATCAATAAAAATTATTTCAAAAAGTCCTAATTTAAATATAATTATTAATAAAATTCCATAATAGCCTAATACCAAGCCATTTAAGCCGTCTATAAAATTTGTTCCATTAATAAGTACCATTAAACAAAAGCTTGTAAAAACACAGCTCCAAAAAATATTTTTTAAGATAGTGTCTAATAAATAGATTCTAGTTAATTCAATATTTAATTCTGAATAATAAACAAAAATTAAAATTGAAAAGGTCTGTAGGAAAAACCTTAATTTAGGTGAGGTTAATAGCCTTATGTCTGAAATAAAACCTAAAAAAAAAATTATAAAAAAAAATATTAAAAAAAAACTAAATTGATTAAAAAATAAATAAATTATAATAGAAAAAAAATATAAACCACCTGAAAGTGGAATTTTTTTTTTACCAATAAATTTCTGGTGAATTTCTCCAGAATAATTAGGGATTAAACTTCTATTTTTAATAATGTAATTTATAATTATTATGATTATTGGAAATATTATAAATAAAAAATTAGTCATTTATTTTTTTAAGAAATTAATACTCAGTCTAAAAAGGTAATATATAGATTTTATAACACTAAATTTCATAAAATTATGATAAACACTAAATCCATCTATTAATTTTCTGATTATTGATGATGATAAAGAGTTTTTTGAATTTCTCCAACTTGAAAGATTAATATCAAGTCCTTTAAAAACTGTACCATTTTTAGATATCTTAAGCCACAAAACATAGTCTTCTTTTGTCTTTAAATTTGGAAATAATATATCACTTTTTATTAAATCTTTTTTTAATATTACAGTGGATAATCCAATATCACATGATTTTAATAAATTATAATATGTCATATCTTTAGCTCTTCGTATTGAAAGGACTTTTCCCTCATCATCAATAATATTATATGACGTATGTGAGGCTGATATTTGATTAATATCCATAAACTCTAACTGTAATTTTAATTTATCTTCATGCCAAATATCATCTGCGTCTATGAAAGCTAGATAATCTCCACGAGACTCTCTTATGGCTATATTTCTTGAATTACCTGCACCTTGATTTTGTTGGTTAGTTAAAATTTTTATTTTATTACACTTCGCTTTTAATAGCTCAATAAAACCAAGGTTATCTTTATTTTCTTCATCATAAACAATTATTATTTCATAATTTTTAAAAGATTGTGACAAAACTGAGTTAATGGTTTCCTCTATATATTTTTTTTTCTTATAAAAAGGTATAATAATGCTAATAAAACTCATAATTAACTATATCATTTTTTTTGAGTAATTAACAAAATATGGTTCAAAATAAACTCATAATATTTATGCCATCAATTGATGATGGTGGTGTAGAAAAAAATTTCTTTTTAATTTCAAATTATTTATCAAAAAAGTTATCAAAAGTTGCTGTTATTACTATTTCAAAAAAATATCAAAAAAATCTAGATAATAATATTGAACTTATAACGACAAAATCAAAATGGCATGATAAAATAGGTAGAAGAAAAAAATTTTTTATAGCATTATTTTTATTATTTCTAGAAACTATCAATAATAAGAAAGTCACTGTTCTATGTTTTCAGGCAAATATATATTGTACAATTCTATGTAAATTACTTTCAATTAAAATAATAATTAGATCAAATACCTCTTCAACAGGGTGGTCACAAAACAGATTTAAAAGATTCTTCTATAAAAAAATATTCAACTTTGCAAATCATGTAATTGTTAATAGTGAAGAATTTAAAAATGAATTACTTAATGAATTTAATGTTAAATCAACCTGTATTTATAATCCTTTAAATGCTGAACAAATCAAAAAACTTTCAAAAGAAAAAATAAATTTTAATTTTTTTAAGAGAAATACACTTAACATAATTTGTGTAGCAAGATTAAATGAGCAAAAAGACCATTTTTGTTTATTGAAAGCAATGAATAAAATTAAAGACAAAATACCATTTAAATTAGTCCTTATGGGTTCCGGAATCGAAAAAAAAAAAATTAAAACATTTATTAAAAATAATTTTTTATCCAAAAATATAAATATCATTAATTTTCAAAAAAATCCCTTCCCTTATATAAAAAAATCAGATTTATTTATATTAACATCTAAATATGAAGGTCTTCCAAATGTACTATTAGAGGCAATTGTTTTGGATAAATTTATAATTTCTAGTAATTGCCCAACTGGCCCCTCTGAAATTTTAGATAAAGGGAAAGGTGGCCTTCTTTTTAAAGTAGGAGATCATAATAGTCTTGTTAAAAAAATACTTTATTTTATGGATAAAAATAAAAAGTGTAGAAACAAGATTAATCATGCAAAAAAAAGATTGGATAGGTTTGATTACTCTAAAAATTTATTAAAGTATAATAAGCTTTTATTGAAGTATCTATAAACTATTTATTTTTAATAATTGAAAATAAAAGCTTAAAAAAAACTATAATAAAACCAAATTTTACATAAATGTACTCATAAAATCTTCCATATTTATTACTCTTGAAAAAATTAGGAGCAATTTTTAATTTTTCAGACAAGCTATCTTCCCTGTTATCCTTATCAATTTTTGGAAATAATAGTAAAGAAAGTAATAATCTAGGTTTTTTAGAAAAATTTTTAGTACCTCTGTGCCAACAATTGTGATTTCTTATTGCAATATCACCTAGATTTAGAAATAATTTTTTTTTTATTTTTTTTTTAAAATAAAACTCCCAGAATTTAAAGTTTTTTTTATGTGAACCTGAACATACCTCAGTGGGTCCATTATTCTCATCTATGATTTCTGTAGCAAGAGATAAGAGGATCATTTTCTGAGTATATTTTCCATCAGTATGATACAGTTGGTCACCTTTATTTGGTAAAGATAAATTTCCACCATATTTAATAGAGAATTCTTCTAGTTTAGTTCCTAAAATCGCTTCAATCTCGTTTATCTGCTTTTGATTGCGTATAAAATCAAGAATTTCCTGACCATATTTTCCTGGATAAACATTGAGGTTTCCCATTATGTAGCCAGAAAATTTTTTAATAGATTCATTTTTAAGTTCGATTGTAAGATCTGAATAAATATTTTTTATAATCTTTTTAAAATTTTCATTATGTGAAAAGTCTGTTTTTAAAATTATGTAACCGTTTTTCTCAAATTTTTCTTTCAGTAAAAATGACATTAATCACATCCATTATGTTGGTTTTTTTATT
Source organism: Candidatus Pelagibacter sp. Uisw_113 (assembly GCF_047717815.1). Lineage (GTDB taxonomy): Bacteria > Pseudomonadota > Alphaproteobacteria > Pelagibacterales > Pelagibacteraceae > Pelagibacter. Next base: position 159,041 of record NZ_CP159809.1, on the reverse strand, counting down.
TATCTTTTTAAAAAAATTATTAATTTTAGTGTAATTTTTTCGATCATATTTTCCATATTTTTTTTGATAAAAATGTTTTATACCATAATATCTTTGGGTAATTCGTGATGAATGTCCTAAATTAAATATCAACATACTTGAGATTAATAATTTAATTATACAAATTGAATATCCAAAAAACTTATCAGAAAATGTACCAATTTTTTTAATTAATAAGAGTCTGTATTTGTAATTATAATAAATATTTTTTCCCCAATTCTCTCCAACTGTGGCTGATACATGGTGGTATATTTTTTGATTTAGATCAATTTTTAATGATTCAGGAGAATCCGTGAGTCTAAAAGAAAGCTCTGTATCTTCCTCTCCATAAAAAAACTCTGGATCAGATAGGCCAGAAGAACTCAGCTTACTTGCTTTCATAATTGATGCGCAACCCGCAATAGCATCTGTGTTGACTAAACCTTTATAAGATTTGTTATCTTTGTGACCTTTTGGAGAATCAATACTGCATGCTTTTTGCATTTTTAAATTATTACCAATTTTTGTACCGCTATACCAAATCATATTAGGCTTATTAACAAACATAATTTTTGGACTTAGTGCATTAATAAACTGATTTTTTTTCATTCTATTAATTAAATTGAAGATAGTTAAATTAGGAACTATCATATCATTATCAATTCTACCTATATATTTAAAGCCATTTCTTAAACAAAATTTGTAGCCAAAATTGTGACCAAGACCACATCCATAATTAATTTTATTTTTTTTATAAAAACAAATTTTTTTTATATTAAATTGATTTTCTTCAATATTTTTATTTTTTATTTCAAGTTTTATAATTCTATTTTTTTTTAACCACTTAAATATTTTTTGGGCATAGTGTTTTTCTGAATTATTATCCACTAGTATTATACTAAACTTCTGTTTTTTTTGTTTATACAGAGATTCTAGACATTTTATTGTTTTGTCAGAATTATTCCAAAATAATACTACTATTGCTAATTCTTTATTTGGATTAATCATTTTTTTTTGAAAGTATTTTTTCTAATTTAACATAATGATTTAACAATGAAAACTTTTTAGTGAATTTTTTGGCTTTACATTTAATCTTAAATTTTTCATCATCATTAAGCATTAAGAAAGTTTGGAATTTATTAATAAAATCATCTTTTGAATTATTTCTAAATAATAAACCTCTATCATGACTAATTATTTCACTAGGTCCACTTTTACAGTCACTAGCTAAAACAAAAGCATTACTATACATTGCTTCAACAATAACAAAACCTGGATCCTCCCAAAGAGAGCTCAATATAAATGCCTCACACTTATGTAGGTATTTGAAAACATTATCTTTATAACCTACAAGCGTGATATTTTTATCAATCTTATATTCATTAATCTTATTTTTTAATAATTTAAACTGTTCGCCATCTCCAATTATTACAAGATTAATTAAATTATTTTTTTTTATAAGCTCACTAAAGCACTCAATTAAGAAAATAAAATTTTTTTGAATTGTTAATCGACCTATGGCTAAAAAAAAAATTTTTTTTCTAAGTTCACTCTCTTCAATTATTTCTTTTTGCAAATTTTTTGTAATTTCTTTAGTGGAAATTATAGGATCATATAATAGAGAAATTTTTCTTTCATCGACGATCTGCAGAGTTTTAAAGTAATTCATGGTTTCGATTGTCGGAAAGGTAACCATAAACACTTTTTTCAAAGCAATCTTCCAAAAATAATACCTAATAATATTTAATTTAGGTCTTCCTGAAATTCTTAGTATTATTTTTGTATCATATTTATAAATTAAATTTAATAAAAGGGGCAAAGATGTCATTAAATGAATAATCAAAAATCTTGGTTTATTTTTTTCAAAAAAGTTTTTTAATGGAAAATAAGAAATAAAAAATATAAGCAAATATTTTATCCTGCTAAATATGAAACCATGTGAAAACATACTTTTAATAATTTTAGAATTATTTAATTTAAAAAATTTTACATTTTTTTGGTTAAAAAATTTACTTTTTTCCCACTCACCAAAAACATCCAATATAATACCTTCAAATTTGTTTTTAGAATTTATTTTCAGAGACATGGCAGAATTATAAACTGCCTTAATAGTTGCGACATTATTTATAAATGGACACCAATAATAAATTTTATTTTTATCTGTCATTAAGTTTATTTTCTAAAAAATTTAGATAAATATGTGAATTTTTTTCACATAAGAATCTATTAATTCTTTTCTTAGCATATAATGATTTTGATTTTGCAACTTGGTTATTATTTATTACAAATTTTATTTTTTCAGATAATGCTAACGGAGATTTTAATGGTACTAAGAAACCACCCCTGCCATTATCAATAATTTCAGGAGGACCACTTTTGCAATTAGTTGTAATAATAGGTAATTCATAATTAGCAGCATCGATGACAACATTTCCAAGACCCTCATAAAGTGAGTTTAATACAAAAATTTTTGATTTTTTGTAATATTTATCTAAATTTTTAGTCCAACCTAAAAATAAAATTTTTTTATTTAACCCTAATTCTTGAGTAACTTTATATAATTTTTTTTTTAATTCACCATCACCTATAATAATTAATTTATAATTTTTAATTTCTTTTTGTAAAATTTTGAAAGATCTAATTAAGTTCTCAAAATCTTTTTGCTTTGTGAGTCTTCCAATAGATAAAATATAATCATTTTTTTTAAAATTTGTTTTTTTAATAATTCTTGATAAATATGGATTATATATATGACGTACTTTTTTTTTAAAAAAAATTAATTTTTTGATAGATTTTTTTGATCCGATAGAGTTTGTTATTATTCCATCGGCAAAATTATATGTTAAAAATTTAAATATAAGCACAAGTATTGCAAAAAGTTTTTTTTCTGCATAAATTGTGGAATAAATAGGGTCTTCTGCATTTCTGACAACAACTTTAAATTTAAATATTTTACTAAGAAATATTGATAATGAACTGCTTTGTAGTGAAAACACAACAGTATTTTTCACATCAGATTTTTTTAATTCATCAATTAAAGCTTTGGATGCATTTATTGCTGTGGATACTCTTTTGGGAATAAAATTTTTTTTTTTATTTTCAAATTTTTTTAGTTCAAATAGATTATTACTAATAATTTTATGTTCTTTAAAGTTAGCACTAAATAATATTATTTTGATTTTTTTTTTTAAAAAATATTTAATTAAATTTATAAGTATTAATTCTACACCTCCTCTTTCAAAAGATGGGTAAAAAATAATTATTTTTTTTAAATTCATTTATGTAACTCAAGATAATTCTTGTGTGAATATTTTTTATACCAATTAATTGTTTTTTTTAAACCAATATTAAATGTTGTAAATTTTCTAAATTTAATAAATTTTAACAAATTTTTGTTTGAACCATACGTAATTAACATCTCTCCTTTTCTCTTTGGGAAATATTTTATTTTAAATGATTTTTTTAAATACTTCCTAACAAGTTTTAAAATATCATTAATTTTTATTGGTTTAGAAGCGCAAATGTTAAATGTCTTTATTCTTAGATTTTTTTTTAAAGATAGCTTAAAAAGTATTTCTACGACATCCTCAACATACGTGAAATCTCTTAGATAATTTCCAAAATTATAGATACCTATTTCTTTATTTTTTTTAATGAAGGTTAACATTTTTAAAATTAACATGTCTGGTCTTCCAAAAGGTCCATAGACAGTAAATGGTCTTAATATCTTTGTCGAATGATTTGAATTTTTAAACTTTTTGTGAACAATATTTTCACATTCAATTTTAGTTTTTGCATAATAGTTTATTGGAATCAATTGTACATTTTCTTTAATTGGATATTTTTTTTTGTCTCCATAAACTGAGCTAGATGAAATAAATAAAAATTGTAAAATCTTTAATTTTTTTGTGACCTCTACCAAATTTCTTGTTGCCAATATATTGTTTTCATAATAAGTTTTTGGGTTCTTATACGAGTACATAACCCCAGGTTGTGCTGCAAAATGAATAATCTTAAGATCTTCAGTTTTTCTTAAAACAAGTTCTAATTTTTTTTTGTCACATAGGTTAATATTATTAAATTTAAATGTTTTATTTTTCTTTAGCAAACTAAGTCTGTCTAGCTTCAATTTTTTTGAGTAATATTGATTTATACTATCTATACCAATCACATTTAAATTTTTTTTTAATAGGTACTGACACATATGAAACCCTATAAACCCAGCACATCCGGTAATTAAATACATATATTTTCTATTTTTATGATTTTAGTATTAGCTTGGCTCTTTCTTTTAATGAATAACTTTTGCTTAATTTATAATTATTTCTGGACATAATAAGCTGTTTTTGAGGTTGATTACTTAATTTATCAATCTCGTTTTTCCACGAAAATATATTTTTATAATTTGTAATAAATATTGCATTCTTTTTATCATCAATTACTTCTTTTAATACCTGAAAATCTGAACATAGTATAATTTTTCCTACACTTAAATAGTCAAATAGTTTCAATGGCGATGTAAATTTAGTATTATCACCAACATCCCCTGCCGCCGTAATAGATGAAACGTAAGGCATTAATAGTATGTCCATTTTTGATAAATTTTGGGGCACATCTTTATAGGGTACATAGTTTTTTAGATGCAAATTTTTTATTGAATTTTTTAACTTAAAATTTTTAATTTTATCAAAATCACCATATAAGTAATATTGATTTTTATTGTCAATTTTTGCTAATTTTCTTATTAGATCTAATCCCCTAGATTTATATAAAGAGCCAAAATAACCAATCTTAAAAAAAGATTTCTTATTTAAAAATTCAAATCTTTTCTTTATTGATGAGCCACTTGGTAAAATTATAATTTTATTTTCATTAATAATTTTTTTATCTACATATTCATCTTTTACACCTCTTGTAATTGCTACAATTTTCTTTAAGTGTTTGGAATTTAAAAACTTAAAATTCTTAACTAAAAATCTAACAATTCTAGATTCTATAGCTAAATCGTGATGTAATTCCATAATTATTTTTTTTCTTAATAATACAAGTAAAAAACATGTAAAAAAATTTCTAGTTATATATATTTCTGGTTTATGTTTTAAACTTTCATATATAGAAAAAATTGAGAATAAATAATACTTAAAACCTAATGGAAATGTTTTAAACATCTTAATTCTCTTAAAGATGAATCTATATTTCACATTGTAGTACTTAAATATATTTTGTTTATTTTTGGATAAATTTGTTGTTATCAAAACAACTTCATTATTTAGTTCTGAAAATGCTTCACACATTTTTACTATTTGAATGGCACTTGCTACAGATGAGGGTATAGCTGAATTTGATAGGTAGCAAATTCTCATTTTAAAATTTGTACTTTCTTAAAAAAATTTGAAGACTTATTAAGTTCCATATTAGGAAAGGATCACAGTATTCCTCCTTATGTCTTGTAATCAATTTTGTACACTCATCAAAATTAATGTGGTGTGAAGAATCGTAATAGTTTTTACTTAAAACTTGTTGTGCAAAATGATAAATGTCTTTTCTAAGCCAACCCGCAAAAGGAGAATTAAAACCCAGTTTTTTCTTTAAGGTCATATTTAGTTCTTTTTGATAGGCTTTCTTCAACAAATTTTTGCTATTAAAGAAAAGACCAAATTTTTTATAATCACTCATCATTAAAAACTTCTCAATAATATTTTTATCCAAGAACGGAACCCTTACCTCTATACCTTGATTCGCATATATCTTATCATTTCTCAATAATATGTCATTTGGAACCCATGTGTCTAAATCATGATACATAACATTAGAAAGATTAGAACCATTACTATAACCTTTAGATTGATAAAGTATTTCATTTAATTCATTTTGATCTATATATTCAAAAGTATTATAAATTTTTTTTTGATTTTTAATTAAATTTTGTTCGCTGAAGGAAAGAAATAAATCTTCAGATCTATTCATAAATATTCTGTTTAGATTTTTATTTTCAAATTTTAAATTAAAGTTTCTAAAAATATTGACTTTGTTTAATAGTGATGCAATATAAATTGACTTATATTTATTGTAACCTGTAAATACTTCGTCCCCACCATCACCAGAGAACAAAACTTTTTCAGAAATATTCTGACTTAATATATAATTAGATACTGAATTAGTGTTTCCAGTGGGTTCTTCAACTATATCAACAATTTTTTCTGCATTTTCCATAAAATCTTTTGCACTTACCTCTACCGAATTAAATTTTACTCCATATGCTTTTGAGATATTTTTTGCCACTTCGTGATCTTGACTGTATTTAGGGGAATCTTTAAATAAAACAGAGTAGCTTGTGAACTGGGTTCCTTTATTTTTTAATAATTCATGAAAAATTATATTTGAATCTACTCCTCCAGATAAAGAAAGTGCTACAGGAACATCTGATATAAATTGTTTTGAAAAATGATAATTTATTTCTTTTAAAGAATTATAATTTTTATTGATATTTTTAAATTCAATGTCTATAAATTTTACTCTTTTGTAATCTCCATTTGATACTTCAATTAGCTCCCCAGGCAAAACTTTATAAATACTTTGAAAAAAAGTTTCTCTATAATCATTTCTATTAAAATTTGAATAAGAAGTTAATGCCTTATAATTCAATCTTTTTTCATTTAGAGAAAGAAGTATGCTATTTATTAAAGATGAATAAATAAACTTTTTTGTATTAGGCTCGTGATAATAGTATAGTGGCTTTACTCCAACAGCATCTCTTATTAAATAAAGCTTTTTTAATTTAGTATCATAAATAGAAAGTGCAAATATTCCTGACAACTTTTTAAAACAACTAATGCCCTCAAAATCAAACAACTTAATCAATACCTCTGTATCTGATTTAGTTTCAAATTTATAACCAGCTTTAATTAGGGAATTTTTGAGATCAATATAATTAAATATTTCACCATTAAATGATAAAATATAATCTTTAAAATGAAAGGGCTGATTTGATCTTGTTTCTGGGTCAATTATGGATAGTCTATTGTGTCCAACTGTATAATCCTTATTTGAATAAAAGCCCTCATTATCTGGCCCTCTACTAGAGGTAAGAGCAGACATTTTTTTTATGAGACTTAAGTCTTTATAGTTAAAACCATTAATTGCACACATTATTTTTTTTCAGCAGTAAAACAAACTGTAATTGGGTAAATATTTTTAGTTTCAGTTTTTACAATTAAGCTGATGGATTTATCAAGGATTAAACAAAATGTTAAAATAATATTATTCAAAGATGGTATTAATTTTAGATAATCAAAAATAATTACATAGGCTGAGGTAAATGCTCCGAAACCTAAATTTTCTACTTTGATATTTTTAAAATTGGATTTCTCAAGAATTTTTTCAAGATATTGTTTTGTATATCTGCTATAATCATATGGGGCCCCATGGACTCTATGCATAAATGGTGTTGAACCAATAATAGTACCTGTATTACTTTTTAAACATCTGTTGATCTCTAAAAAAGCATTTTTTGTATCAAAAACATGCTCTAAAACATTAAATATAATTATATTATCTTGTGAGTTATCAAGTAAAGTTAATTTTTCTTCTAAATCTTCCTCCTTAGTTTCATTATGTTTTGGAAACTTATCACAGTATGTTGTTTTTAGAACATCCTTAAATTGAATAAAGTTTGTAAAGTTTTTAGTTGACCCAGATTCTGCTCCAAATTCTACTACAAAACCACTAGCGATTTGTTTTTTTGCATAAATTTCTTGTAAAATTCTATTTAGACTTTTTTTTTTAAAAGTATTAATCATTATATAAAAATAATTTTTCATAATTTAAAATAAATCAAAACCACATTCTTTAAAAAGTTTTATAATTACTTCTATATCAGATGTGGTTTTAAAATTATATCCCTTTTGTTCTAATAATTTTTTAAGCTCTAGATGATTATAAATTTCTCTAATGAGTGAAATGATTAGGTTTTCAAAAAGATAAGGCTGATTAACTCTAACGTGAATATTCACTATTACTAGTCGATTATATGATGCAGAATAATCTGGAAGTGATGTATATCCTATGTAGTCAGGACCTCTAGACCCTATAATACTGTTCATTTTATTTAAAAGTTCTTTATCTTGAAAATTAAAATCATTTATACCAGACATACTAAAAATTATTTTTTCTGTTTATAAATCTTATACTTGTAGAGGATAAATTTTTTATAATATCGGAAAATAAATATTTTATTCTATCAATATTATTTGGCTTATTTTTAAAATGATTAATTATTAAATTAGAAACAGACAAGTTTTGAAAACCATTTGTTTTAAAAAATTTAATTAGGCTTTTATTATTAAAACAGTTCACGTGTTCCAACGGCTGAACTGGTCCCTTCTCAATGGTGTAAGAATTGTTATTTTTAATCTCTGAGACACCATCTGGTACACCTACATTGATAAGACCACCCTCTAAACTAAGCTTTTTTATTAATTGAATATTTTGTTCTAAGTCAGTTAAGTGCTCAAGTACTTGCTCTAACCTTATAAAATGAAAAAAATTATTATAATCTTTAATTGAATTTTCATCTAAAACAGTAAAACCATTTTTAATTAAATGTTTTTTTCTAGATGGGGAAATTTCAAAAGCATATAAATTAGCTTTATTTTTATCAACAACATCCAACCATGACCCCCAACCTGCACCAAAATCTAAAATATTTAACTTTTTAACATTAAAATAATTGTAAATAAACTCAAACTCTGTTTTAAACCTTTCTTTTCTTTTTTGTTTTAATTTAATACTTTTTTCAAGACTTGCTTTTTTATCAATTATTTCTTCATAAAGTTTAAATGCAAATTTACCATCAGGTTCGGTTTGTTGCCAAACAAAACTACAGTCTGCACACTTAAGAAGCGTAAACTTCTCATTTTTTACATAATCTAATAATAAATCAAGATTTGAGTGGCCATAAAACTTACTAAAAAAATTAGCAAACTCTTTATCTGAATAATCTTTTGAATAAACTTTTTTACCCTTGTTGTTACAAATTTTACAATTTTTATAGGATAAAAATTCTACCATTGTAAGTAATTATGAAGATTTTTTTTGATATAATTTAAATCATTTTTATCTAATTTTTCCTTAGCTTTAAGCATATTGTTTTTTGTAAATTTATAATCAAATTTAGTAACATTTTGAGAACTAAGTTTTAAAAATTTTTCTAATTTTATTTTTTCATTTTCAAAATTTAATACAAAATTTTCAAATTTAATTTCTATTATATTATCTTTATTTTTTTTACTTATAATTTCTCTTTTTTTCATTATTTCCTGATACCATTTGACAAATTTTTTTACATCATATCCAGGGTAAGCATAAGACATTCTAGATTTCATGCTAAAATAAATACTTCTTGGATCTCTAGTAACAATAATAATTTTTTGATTATTAAAGTATTTAAAAGTTGTCTCTGGTCTCCAATAATTTGTAGCTTGATCCATAATTATATTTTTTTTTGAAATATTACTTACATTAGATTTAAACACTTTAAATAAATATTTTTTTGTTTCCAAAATAAACCTGTCATTATCGACTGGTATATTCATTTTATATAGCCCATGTTCATGATTTTTATATCTTAGGAATTTTTTTTTTAAGTAAAAAAGCATCTTATCTTTGGTTTTTAAAGATATGCTTTTAAATTGTGGTATCCCCTTATAAGATAATAATTCAATTTTGCTTAAATATTGTTTACTTAAATTATAGAACTCTTTTCCATAAATTAATTTATTAGTTTTAGGTGACTTTAAGTTTTTTAGAAAAAAACAATATTTACTAAATTGATGAAATGCTTCTGAGGAATTATTTAATGAAAAATTTTTAATCAACTTATGATACAAATTTTCTAGCCCATAAGGATCAGTTATTAATCTAAATTCTTCTCCCTGAAATGGAGAAATAAAATCATTTCTACATAAAAGATAGTCATGTACAGCCCCACCACCGCTGTTTCCAGCGCTAACAACTATAACTATTTGATTTTTAAAAGACACTAATTTTACTATTCATTTTTATTGATGATTTTATTTTAGATATTATTTATTATTTGGATATATAATTCTTTGTAACTTTCCATTTTTATTAGTAATTTTTATATATAACTTTTAGGTTAATTTTAAGACCCTCCTGTTATTTAATTAAATTTATGATAAAATTTATTTATTCCTGTAATCACCTCTGATTATATTGAGATCTTTATTAATATAGTCATAATACTTAAATTTATTAACAATACTCTCATAAGTTTCATTTTTAATTAAAACTTTAAATTCCTTAGTATTTTTTTACCTGTAAAAATTCTACTAGTAAATTAAATTTTTTTCTTCAATACACCACATAGTTATAATCAGGGTCGTTACCTATACATTTCTAACTATTTTTAAAAAATGGTCTAAATATCATTCCAACAGAACTCCTAACATCTAAAACTGTTTTTTATTTAAATATTTTTTTAAAAATATTCACGTCATTTTGATGATATTTTTTTTCTCTTTCTGGATGCCACATAAATGCATTAATTGGTAGTGTTTTATGCTTAATTCCCTCAATCACTTTATCGTTAGAAAAATGTGTTATTTCATAATTTTTAGGGCAATGATTTATTTGCCAATTATGAAAACTATTAACTTCTCTTTTATGATTATTTTTAGGATAATTTGAAATTATTAAATGCCGCTTTGCTACATGATTTGAAACTTTATCTAATTTTACTTTATTTAGATTAGCTATCATCTGTAGACCTCTACATATTCCAAATAAAGGAATTTTTTTTTTTACACATAAATTATAAATTGTATTTTCAATTTTATATCTTTCTTTATTTTGATTTAAATCCTCCCCTCCAGAAAAAATAAATCCTTTTACACCAATTTTATTTGTATAAAATTTTAATAATTCTATAATTTTTTTACTTTTCAAATTTAAATTTGGTATAGCTATTGGTAGATAACCAATTTTATTCAAAAAATTTGTAAGATCTTTGTCTAATGCATCTTTAAATGATTTTGATTTCTTATCGTATACTAAACGTTGAGTTACACAAATAAATTTCATAAATTATATTTTATTTTATTTTTTTTAATATATTTATTAATTGTCTTTACCTCAGATAGAAAATTTAATTTTGTGCCATTATTAGTAATATAAATGTTTGACCCCTTTGGTATTTTAAATGGAATATCAATTCCTACTACATTATTTATTTTTTTTTTAATTGCATCTGAATATAATTTTTTATAGTCCCTTTTTATTAAACTATTCATGTCAGCAACAATAAAGACTTCTATAAAATCTTTTATATTTTTTCTACACCACACACGATATTTATAGGATGTTAAATTTGCAGCTATTATTAGATTATTTTTTTGGTCTGATAAATATTTTACTAATTTAGTAAGTCTTTCAGCGTTTGTATTTCTGGATTTTAAAGTATATTTAATGTCATTATTAAAGATTTTTCTAAATTCATCACCATCGAAATATATTAATTTTTTTTTAAATTTTTTTTTAAAATGCTTTGCTAAAGTTGTTTTTCCAGCTCCAGAAATTCCGGTTATCCATATGACCATTATTTTTTCTGTTTACAAATATAAAGTGGCGATCTCTTGATTATCTCAAAGTGACCCTTTTCCTCAATTTCCTTTTTTGCTATATCCTTATATTTGTCATAAAAATCCTCAACTAACTTAATATTTCTTGGTTCTACACCTGACGCAACATAATCCATTAAAATATCTAAATCTGTAACCTTAAGTTTTTCATTTTCAACTATTTTTTCAAAAAGTACATGGTTTGGTAGAAGTTTGTCTGCAACCTCCTCTGTGAAAGAATCTATAATTCTATCTGTTGGAAAGTTCTCATCAAGTTGTCTGCCTATTTCATAAACATTAAGCATGTGTTTTTCACTATTTGTTGTGATACTTAAAAAAGATTCTTCATTATCATTTAAACACCTTGCTAAGTTTTCAATAGCTAAATTTTTATCTTCAGAGTGATAAATAACATTATGACATAAAACCATATCAAATTTACCATAATATTTTTCTAATTTTTCAATTTCAGCAACCTCAAATTTAATATCATTTTTATAATCATTTAAATTTTGAATTGATTTTTCTATCATTGCATCTGAAAAATCTGTGATTGTTAAATCAATATTTTCAATTTTATTTATATTTTTTTTCCAAAATATTCCTGTGCCACATCCTACATCTAAAATATTAATTTTTTTATTTTTTAAATTATCTAATTTATATTGCTCAAATATCCATTCATGGAATGAAATTTTGTTTTCCGTAAATTGATGAATTTTAATTCTTGCTTCTAAATACTTGGTAGATTTATACTGCTTTTCCTTAAGGTATTTTTTATTTATTTCTTCAGCCATATTATTTAATGTAAAAAAGTTTATTTATATTTTCAATATTTCTATAAAACGAAATTATTTCATTGTTTTCAATACTTAATTCATATAAATCAGGCATTGACATCATTTTCCAATCATTAAAACCAAAATTTCTTTTAAAATAAAACTTTAATATAATACCTAAAAGGTTTCCATGGGTAACTATAATAATATCCTCATTTCCATTACTATTAAACATTTTTTCTAAAAAAATCTTCATATTATTAAACTTGTTTATCTGTGATTCTCCATTTGCAACTTTAAAATTTTCATCTTCCCACATTTTTTTTATAATTTCATGTTTGTTTAATTCTTCAGACTTACCTATGTTTATTTCTTTTAATTCATCTGCCATTATTATTTCTTTTTTAAATTTTTCTGCCAAAGGTTTAATAGTGTCTACTGCCCTTACAAATCGACTGCTGTAAATACTAAAATCATTTTTGATAATTTTTTCAAGCTTCTCACAGATTGATTTCGATTGTAAAATACCATCATTATCTAGTTTTCTTAGATGATCTTCCCCATCCATTTTTGCTTTTCCATGTCTAATTAATATGAATTTTTTCATTACAATTTTAATAGTTCTTTTAATTAAAAAATCAATTATTTTTTTATACTAACCACAATTATAGATCTATAAGAATTTAATTGATTTTCTTTTTTAATGAAATTTGGATCATTTGGATGAAAACTAAAATATACGTCATTTAAATTATTACCAAAATATGAGAGAATTTCTTTAGAACTTTTTAGTGGAACTTTTGAAAGTTGAATGTCTGGTTTATGACTAATACCAATACAAATTAAAGAACCATTTTTTGCCACTCTAATAAATTCTTTAATTGCATCTTCAACTTTGTCTGTATACGCTATTACCCATCCTGCAAAAACTACATCAAAAGAATTGTCTTCGTAGGGCATTTTCAGCATGTCTCCTAGATCAACTAATTTTGAATAGCTCTGTAAATCAATAGACTTAATATTTTTAAATCTAAATCCATTTGTAAATAAAGTAAAAATTTCAGACTCTAGTCTTGGTCCTACTGCCAATACTTTTGAATTTTGATAATCTATAATTCCAAGTGATTTTAGAGGATAACACAAAAGATCTGTTCTAGAGCCCCTGAATTTTCCAAAATATTTGAAAAAATTACTTATAGGTTTATTGAGGTGATAAACATTGCTTTCTAGTGCTGTTTCATAAGAATTCTTGGCCATACCAAAATCACTACTATCTATAGGGTATAAAGTTTTAAAGTTTTTTTTTATATAAAAAAAATATAAAAATCTAAGATATGCAATAATACCCAAAATGGCATTAACCTTAAATATATACCTTAAACATTTTTCAAATACATTCATGTAATTTGTATATATATATATTAATAATTTTGAAATAAAGAAAATAAAAGAATGAAACTAGGAAAAGCTATAAGTAAATTTGATCAATTTTTAGGTAAAGTCTTTTTTAGATCAATGCTACCTTTATCGTATAATATAATAAACAAAAGATTAAATAAAAAAATCAAAAAAAACATAAACTCAAAATCTTTTATACAATTTTCAAAAAAAGGTTATTTTGTAATAAATAAAAATTTTTCTGGAATTGCAGACGATATAAATGAACAAATTAGTAAAGAAAAAATAACCAATAAAAAAATTAATATAAAGTCTCTTCATTATTATTCAATAAATACTGAACTTAAAAAAATAATTAAAAATTTTATTAATATTAATTTAAAAGAGGTAATTTCAGATCTAAGTTCAATTTACAAAATGCCAATTTACATTGCTAATGTAACATTGAGGAAAACCAACCATTTCAATTCAGATGAAGAAAAATATAATAATTATTTTCATAACGATATCTATCTAGGAAACCACTTAAAGGTTTTTTTTAATTTACATGATATGAATATTAAAAATGGACCTACAGTTATAATCCCTTCAGATGAAACAAAAAAAATATTAAATTATAAAAATAGATTTAAAAAAAGAGGGTTTGTAGTAAAAAATGAACAAGAAAAAAAATTCTTTACTAATAATTTAAAAAAAGGTGCTTTAATAGTTTGTAATACATGCGAATGCCTCCATCGGGCTTCTGTGCCTGAAAAATATGAAACGAGAGATATATTAACACTTACATTAATTGCATACCCAACCAAAAATCAAAATAGTAAAGATATATTTAATTTTGAAAAAGAGTATGAACAAGAGATTTGGAATGGAAATAGCAATCTTGCTAAAAAATTAGCAAAACCAGGATTGTCAAACTTGTTACATTTTTATAAAACTTTTAATTAAATTTAATAAATTTTTATATATTTTTTTTGAAGGTTCTAAAAAAATTTATTGTTGTTAGAATGTTGAATATTTGAAAGCTGGTGTTGATTTTACCTTTTAAAAAATTATCATAATGTTCTTTTATTTTTTTAGGATTAAATAATGAGGAATTATTCATTTCAGAAGAATTTAAATTATCATAAACAAAATCCCTAAGATCTTTTTTTAACCAAAGAGATTGAGGGTCAACAATTGTTTTTTTTTTATCTGTAAAAAAATCTGAAATTTTTTCATTTTTTAAACTTCTTTTAAATATATATCTAGTTTGATTTTTATAAAATTTTGAATTTCCATCTAGATTGTACAAATAACTAAATAAATTTTTATCTAATAATGGTACTCGTGACTCAACACTAAAATTCATTGAAAGTCTGTCTGTATATTTTAAAATTCTGGGAATCTTAATATTCTTAATATCACTGTATTGTGATTTTTTTAAGAAACCATACTTTTTATTTAAATCATCTTGTAGGATAGTATCTCTCTTATAATCTATTTTATAAGAATTAAGAAAATCTTTAGAAAAAATTGAGCTATAAAAATTAGGTATACCATCAGTGGTTGATAGTCCCTGATAATTAAGAGTGCTAAACATATCTCTAGTCAAATTAAAACTCTCATTCTTCTTCAGCTTATCTTTAATTTTAAGATAATCTGAACTTTGTTTAATTTTATTTTTATCAAGTAAATAAGGCAAATAATTATATTTATATCCTGCTGTCATTTCATCACCACCATGACCCTCAATTATAACTTTGATGTTCTTTTTTTTGGCTTCCTTATAAAGTAAATAAGTTCCAAAAAGTCTTATAGATGTATATGGGCTTTCTAAAATGTTACATAGTTTTTCTGTTAAATTTATAACATGCTCTGGTTTTACTATTACATTATAATTTTTTGCTCCAAATAAATTAGAAATTTTTTTTGCCTTATCAGACTCACTATTTTGGTTGTCTAAAAAATCATAGGTAAAAGTTTTTAATCTATATTTTTGATTTTTAACCATTATTTGAGCAATAGATGTACTATCTGTTCCACCACTAAGAAACAAACCTACCTCCCTATCAGAAATTAAATGTTTTTTGATTGAAGAATTTAATTTTTTCCAAACATTATCTTCAATTAAATTTGTATTTTTTTGTTTTAAGTTTTTAGAAAATAAGCTCCAATAATGTCTTTTTACAAAACTTTTTTTATCAAATTCAACAAAATTACTTGGTTCTAAAGAGCATATTCCTTTAAAAAAAGTTTTATTACTATTATCTAAAAATCCTTTTAAAAAAAAATCCTTAAATGCATCTTTATTTAAACTAACATTGTCAACATAGTTTATTATGGGCTTTATCTCAGAGGATAATATAATTTTATCATTATTGTTATAAAAATAAAGAGGCTTTATTCCAAAACGATCTCTAGCAATAAAACATTTATTATAAATTTTATCGTAAATAACGAAAGAAAACATACCTTCAATCATTTTTAAAATTTTTTTACCATAAATCTTATATAAATTTATTAAAATTTCTGTATCTGATGATCCATCTAAAGATAAACCACGTAATTTTTTTTTTAAAAAAGTAGTGTTATAAATTTCTCCATTAAAAACAATCAAATATCTTTTAGTTCTGTCCCACATCGGTTGAGAGCCCTTACTTGATAGGTCTCTAATACTCAATCGAAAAAATTTAAGTGATATATTTTGATAATCCAAAAACCTAGACTCATCAGGTCCTCTTTGCTTAATTAAGTTTGCAGAGTCTAAAAATTTCTTTTTATCAAATCTTGTTTTTTTCTTTCTATACTCAAAAAAAAAGCCACACATGTTAATCTTCCTTTATTTACTTTTATTTTTAAATTCAAATATTCCCGGAAATAATTCAGTGATTATTGGTTTATCAACTTTAATAATTTTAGAAAGTTGTTCAGAAATTTCTATTAATTGTTTTTTTGTAATTTTTGGATTTTTTTGATCCTTAAGTTTTCTTAGTGAATCACTTGTAGAATTAAAGATAACCAAATTATCCCTAATAAATCTTTTCATAAAATAAAAGCTCCTAAACAAAAAATTTTCAGTTAATTTATTCTTTTTTACTTGATATTCACCTAATTTTGAAATCATAAACTCCTCTGCTTCTTCATTAGAAATATTATTTTGCACTTCATCTAAATTTAAATTTTTAAAAAAAAACTTATTCATTTTTTCTTCATTAAAATTTGCTAAAAATGATATCAAATTATCTGTATCATTTTCATTTTTGGAAACTAGTTTTGGCAGACTATACTCAACATTTACATTTGAAAATGGGATAAAATTTATTGGCATCTTCTTTAGAAAAAAACTTTCGACCGATGTAGTGCAATTACAAGATATGTTACATTGTGTGGCTAACAATAAGCTCTCAGTGGAGAACTCACCTAAAGAAATCTGAATATTTTTAAAATTTTTTAAAATTTTTTTATAAGTTTCATAATTCTCTCCTGGGTGTGGTAAAATAACAAGTTTCTTATTTGGTAATTTTTTAGAAAAGTTTTCAAAAAATTCTAGATATAATTCGAAATTTTTTTTTTCATGTTTTTTTGCCTGTTTTGCAATATCTAGACTATAATTGTTTTTTATGTACCCTCGATCTACTTGACCTTGTACGTATTCATTGTAACCCTTTCTTGGTAAAAAATTAATTTTTCCAAATTTTGTAGATACTAAAAAAAATTCTCCGTACTTACTTTTTATTTTAGATATTTCATCTTTATAAATAGATTGATATTTTTCTTTTAAAATATTAATTCTAGTATTTCCAGTAATCAGTAATTTTGAACTTATTTCTGGAAAATTTTTTTCAATTAAAGATTTATCTTTTGCACCCCAGCAAAAAAAAAAAGTATCTATTTCATTAATAACATTTTTTCCTAGCCGTCTTAAATAATATTGATCATCATAATGCATTAAACCTTCTTCATCTATTGCACTAATCTTAAATTTTTTTTTTTTAAGTCCTTTTACGAGATCAATAAGGCCATGCTGAACACTTTTTAAGATATAGTGTCCTGGTCTTAAAAAATTAATTTTTGAATAAATTTCTTCCTTAGAGCCTATAACTACTGATCTTTTTTTATTTGATCCTTTTAAAGCAAATACAACTCTAGAAAGAAACTCTCTTCGGTGAATTTCAATAGGAAAATAAATTCTAGTTTTCATATATTATAAATTTAATTTTAATTTACTAGCTATGATTCTGCATAATTTTAGATCATTTAATGTATCTATATTCTCATGTTTGTATTTGATTTCATAAAATAAATTCTTTCTTAAGTATATCGATTTTTGTTTTATCAAACTTTTTACTGAGAAAATATAAAATATACCATTTCTTATATAAATATTTGATAATTGTTGTCTAGCAACTATTTTTTTTCCTTCTTTCAAGTAGTTTTCAAAAAAAAATTTATTTTTAGGTTTTAAAATTTTTAATGGATGATACTTGTTAGAAACTTTTGTTACAGACCATATCGAATCAGATTTTGAGTCAATTATTTTTTTAAAACCACTAATAAAATCTTTTTTAAATCTAATGGGTGAAGTTGGTTGTAAATATAGTAAATAATCAAAATTTTGATATTTTTTTTTTTTAGAATGGCTTTTATTAATTCATAATCAGAGGTGTGGTCTCTTGTTAAGTATTTGTTTCTTTTGTGTAATCCGCAATTTTTATTTTTTGCAATATTTATAATCTTTTCATTTTCAGAACTAACAACTGTATGATCTATAAAAGTTAAATTTTTAGCAAAATCAATTGCCGCTTCTAATAATGACTTGTTCTTTATTTTTCTTAAATTTTTATATTTAATGCCTTTACTGTTTCCTTTTGCAGGTATCAAACAGAGAATCTTCTTATTTTTTAACATCTAGAGTTAATTCATGGGTTCCCCAGTTTTTTATGAATGTTTTTCTTTCTTCCCTTGTTAATTTGTTAATTATCGAATCTTGATATATTGAATCACTATTGTAGTGTGTGGAAGATACCTCTTCAAAAATACAGCCTCTCTTATCAGTTTTAAATTTGTGCCATACGCCTGGCATTACTACCTGCGTATCTCCAGGGTATAATATTTTTTCCTTACCATCTAACTCAGAATATAATACACCACTCAAAATTTGAAATGTTTCTTCTTTCAATTTATGTTTATGAAGTGGGTGTTTTTGATTGGGGAATAAAACAATTATTTTTTTAGCATATCCTCTATTAATACAATTAAATAAAAAACATCCAAACTTAGGAAAATTCTTGACACCGTAATGATGTGAAATCTCTAAATCAAAAACACTGCCTAAATCAATTTTAGCATAATTTAATATTGCTTTAACTTTATGTATATATTTTGTTACTAAATTTAAGGATTTATGTTGTTTGACTTTGATAGCTGATGCTTGAATTGACTGATCTTTTTTAATATCTTTAAAAGCAATATATTCTTTTGATTTTAAGCTAAAATCGTTGTTTGATAATTGGTTTTTCTTTTTTGGAAAAGCAAAATATATATTTTTTTCATTAAGCTTTTCATTCTTTTTTATATCTTTTTTTACATACACACCTCTCTCTAACAAGCTAAGTGTATTTGTTTCTCTTTTATCAATAATCTTTTCTGGAAGTATTCCTAAAGATTTTTCAACTAGTTGTAAGTTTTCAAGATACTTTAAAAACTGTGATGGATTTGTTGAATAGTTATTTAATTTGTATTTTTTAGAATTAATTCCAATATGTTTTTCAAAAATTTTTGCTCCAAGAGATTTAGCTATTGTGGATGGCATTAAATCATCTGGATCTTCGTGAGTTGACCAGCCAATTTTTACATCCGGATATCTTTTAATTAAATCTGATATAACTTTAAGTTGTAGAGTGTCATTTGGGCTGGGATATATTGCCATACAATGCATTAATGCAAAATCTTGCTTATTGTGACTAAAAAAACTAACAATTTTATCTATCATTTCTATTGTCTTCCCACCTGTGGAAATTAATTTTGGAATATTGTTCTTTGCACTTCTTTCAATTAAAGACCATTCATTTGATGAGACACTTGCTATTTTAAGTAAGTCAAATTTCATTTTCTCTATATGGTCTATTGATTTTTCATCAAAAGGTGTACATGCAGTTAGAATTTTATTTTTATCTAAATATTTTTTTAAATCATAAAATTTTTCAAAGCTTAATTTTGTTGATAAAAAACGTTGAACATACTTATTATCTTTATTGTTTATTTCAGTTTTATGAACAAATGTATCTAGGTCTCTGAATTGAAATTTTACTGCAGCTTTAATTTTATTTTTCTTTATAATTTGACCAAAACTATCAATAACCTTCTTTGCATGAGCAATATCTCCAAAATGATTGTTTGCTAAATCAAGGATGAATAGGTTATCGAAAAAGGAGTTGGAAGTTTTCATAGCCACTATTTAAATGTTTTATATAAAGTTTCAAGTTAATAAATTGAGCAATGTATATATACTATATATTGATGGAGTTTAATATGTTTACAAAAAAAGTTTACTTTCTAATAGAAACAAAAAAACGTGAATTAAATTCACAGTTAACAATTGTAAACAAATTGATTAATAAAAATATAGAGTGCTACATTGTTTCAAAAAAACAATTTTTATCTAAGTGTGATGTCATTGAACCAGGTATAATATTGTTTAAAAGTATTGGTACTAGAAATATTGAAATTATAAAATTTTTAAAAAAACTTGGTCACAAATTAGCTTGTTTAGACTCTGAAGGATTAAGTATATTAAACAAAAAACAAATTTTAGAGAGAGTTGATGTTAAAAATCTAAATGAATTAGAATATTTCTTTTGTTGGGGAAACTACTCTTTAAACATTATAAGATCTTTTTATCCAGAGTATAAAAAAAAACTCATTACAACCGGCAACCCTAAGTTTGATATCATAAAAAACTATTCAAAAAATAAAATATTTAATAAAGAAGTAACAGAAATAAATAAAAAATATCCTGAATTTATTCTTTTTTTAACCATGTTTACTGTTGTTAACCCATTAAAAAGATATGGATTTACTGATAAAAAACAATCATTAGAAACCATAGGATTTAAAAGAGACAAAAAATTAATAGAACTGGGTAAAAAATTTTATAATTTCCAAGCAAAAAATTTGGATTTTTTTTTAAAATCAATAGTTTATGTTTCTGAAAAATTTCCCAATAAATTAATTGTTGTTAGGCCACACCCAACTGAAAATATAGAATTTTGGAAAAATAAATTAAAGAAATATAAAAATATAAAAGTAATTTATGATGTTAAAGATACTATTAGCTGGTTAATATCTAGTGAAATAAATTTTTCAATAAACTGCACCACTTCACTTGAGAGCTATTTTTTAAATAAAATCAGTTATAATCTTGTAAAAGTAAATGAAAAGGATGTTGAATATAATTGGATTTTAAATACTTCAAAAAAAATAAGCTCCTTAAAACTAATAGATAAAATAATTAAAAATAAAAAAAATATAATTATAAAAAAACCTAATTTACACTTGGTTGATATTTTGTATAATTTTGGAATTAAAACTGACTCGGCAAATAAGATATCTTCTCATATTGCTAAAATTTGTTTTTTATCAATAAAAAATAAAACAAAATTTCACAGATATTATAAATCTAAGATATTTAAATTTTTAAAGAAAATTAAATTATTAAAAGAAGATATTATTTATAAACAAAAAATTGATAAAATTGATGTTAAAGAGGTTAAAGAAAAAATGAGCTTAATTAGAAAAAAAAATAATTTTATCGTTGATGAGCTTTATCCTGATTTTATTAGAGTATATAAAAAATAAATATTAGTTAACTTTCTTAAAAACTTTTTTAATAATATTCATAGTTTTAATTCCATACAAAACATTTATGGGAGACAGTTTGTAATTTTTATTACTTTTAATTGAAAAAATATGTTTCATTTCATTGGCAAATTCACTTTCTCTGGTCTTTTTAAATTCTAAAGTTTTGGTGCCCTTTTTTGTAATTATTTGAATTATATCTAAATTTTTTTTAAAGTTGCAATTCCATCTAATAGTTTTTGATTTAAAGTTTAAAGTTATCTGTTTTAATGAAGTAGGTTCAATTAAGTCAATTTCTAATGCTAAATTTTTGTCTTTAGACTTGAAGTTTAAATTATTAAAATAATCATATTTTTTTTCTTTTTTTGATTTAAAATTAGATGCATAATTTGTGCATACATAATTCTTACTAAATAATTTTTCCATTAAATATAAAGACAAGTGTAATCCATGGGAATGCTCTTGTAATGCACCTCCACCTGATTTCATATCACCCAGATAACTTGAGAATTCATCTTTCAGCCAATAATGTGCATTCATAATGCCTTTCCATCCTTCTTTCCATTTTACATCTATAAAATATAATTGATCATTCTTATGATTTGCTAGATTAATTAATTTTTTTATAGCTGGAGAAATTGAGTGGTTGTATCCACAATATGTTCTAAATTTATTTTCCTTATAAAATTTTTCAAATTTATTTTGATCATCTTTATAACTGCATAGAGGCTTTTCAATTAAAAGATTTTTGAAATTATAATTTTTTTTACAAAACTCGGCTAACATGAGATGTGATTTTGGTGGTGTGCCTAAAATTATAAGGTCAAAAATAATATCATTTAATTTATTTAAATTTTCATATTGGATTTGCTTAATATTTTTTTCATTCCAATAACCATATCTTTTTTTAAATAAGTCGTTTTTCATAAATGCGAGGGCTTTATTTGATTTATCAGTAATATAAACTTGAAACCCAAGTTTTATACAAGCATTAGTCATATGATTTCCAATAGAGCCAGCACCAAAGATTAAAATTTTTTTCATTATAGTTTTATTATATTGTCGAAATATTCATAAAAATTATTTCTGTGGGTAATATAAATAATAGTATATTCTTTTGAAAGTTTTTTTAAGGTTAAAATAATTTCTTTTTCGCTCTCCATATCTAGAGAACTACAAATTTCATCAAGAACTAAAATGCCCTTTGAAAAATATAAAGCTCTAGCTAAACAAATTCTTTGTAGTTGACCCCCTGAAAAATTTGAACCTGCTTCGTTAATTTCATCATTTATATTTTTTTCAAAATCTAAAAATATGTCTAGTCCAGATTCATAGAATACCTTGCTTAATTTTTTAGAATTAGTTTCTTCATCTTTCGATAAACTTATATTTCTTTTTAAGCTTTGATTCAAAATAATTGAGTTTTGGCCGGCATAACCAATATTTTTTTGCCAATTTTTATTTTCATAAATATCAACTTTTTTTTCATCTAACATGAATTGTATTTCATTTGCTTCCAGTAAGCCCGTAAAAATTTTTATAAAAGAAGATTTACCTGATCCACTTTTTCCAACTATTGCATTAAAAGATTTATTTTGTATTAAACAATCAAAATTATTAAATACTTTTTTATCTTTATATTTCAGATTTAAATTTTTTATTTGTATTTCTTTATTAAAATTAATTGGAGATTCTTGATTCTTTTTATTATTTTTTGTTTCTTCGGATATCTGTAAATATATATTTTCAACAGAAAATTTAGATAAATTTAAAATTTGAATAGCTCCCATTATTTTAGAAATTGATGGGAACAATCTCAGAAAACATACTAAAAAAATTCCAGCTGTTGAAAGATTAATGTTAAATCCAGAATTTTTAAATTGAATTAAAAATATCAACAGAAATCCCAAAAACAAAATTGTTTCAATAAATAACCTGGGTATTAAATTTATAATCTGGACAGTCCTGTTAACCTTAAGTAATTCTTGAAATTCTCTTTTTAGATCCGAATTAAAAAAATTTAATACATTGTTAATTTTGATTAACTCAAAAAACTTGTAAGACTCATTAGCTACTTTAATTATTTTTTTATTAACTAAAACACGTCTTTTTCCTAAAAGTACTAATATCTTTAATATAAGCATAAAATAGATTATTGCGAATATAGCCAAGAAACCTGCAACATATAAAAATATCAAAGGGTCTATAAAATATAGAAATATACAAATGCTAATAGATATGAAAATTTCTAAGATTAATACAATTGCAGTATCACAAAATTTTTTAAATGTTGTTGTTTCAGAACTAATATCTCTAACAAATGATGCTGAGTTTAGCTTAATGAATTCTAAAAAACTTTTATCATAATATTTTTTAAAAATATTAATTGCTAAATCTTTTTGAATTATATTTAAATATGAATACTTGGCCCAATTATAAAATAAAAAATACAATAACCTAAAAATTACAAAAATTATTCCAAAGTTAATTAATCCGTTGAGATCTTTAATGTATAAATAATTCTTTAAAAATAAAAATACTTTATTTTGATCTACAGATTGACTGCCTAAAAAAACATCTATTAAAGGAAAGACTATTATTAGCAAAGATGTTTCAATGGCAACGAATATCAATGTTAATATAAAGTAAGTGAATAATATTGATTTATTGTTATTTGATAGAAGAGTAAAAGCTTTTTTGAACATATTTATAGCGCGTGTTTATCAATGTTTTTCATTATTTCTTTATATTCATCTGGAAGTTGAATAGTTTTTGGAAAACTACTCTTCTTTTTATAAATTTTACCTCTTAATTTTTCACTTTTTTTAAAAGAAGAATTTCCAAGAGAAGGAATATCTAAAACTGTTGGATTTAACATTTTTTTAGAAAATTTTATTTTTAGAAATTTACATAATTTCCTCATGCAGCTTGGAGTACTATATACCATTTCCTCATATTTGATAATTGCAACCTTATCTGGATATTTTGATTTTAAGATTAGATAATCTATTACTTTGTGACGCCAATGCTCCCACATATCATCCAGGGCTTTTTGGCTGAATTTCTTATTTAAATTATGTCTTGTTTTAGCGTAAGAAAAATAAAAGCTTTCAAATTTTCTAATTGGGCAAATTACAGATATATTTTTTTGTCTCTCTAAAAGAAAAAAGAGTTCTCTTCTTAAACCTGAGCCAGTAACTCTATATGGAAATTTAATGTTTTTTTTTTCTTTAAAATTGCTACATAATTTTCTTGAAGCATTCAAGTAATAATAAAAAAAATCAAAAAAATTTTTTATTTTTTTTTTTTTTATTTTTGAAAGTTTTTTTTCAAAAGATTTATAATCAATATCTGGAATTAAAGATTGAAAATCTTGTACATGACCAACATTTTCAGGTTGATTTCCAGACCATACATCAAGTTCTTTATTATTTTTTTTTAATAAATTTAATTCTTTCCATTTATTAAATCCTTCTTTGTCTTTATTTTTGAAAGATGGCTGCCCAGATAATCTAAATATAAATTCTATTTTTTTTTTTATAATATTGTTAATAGTTTTTTTTTGATTTAAATTAATATTTGAAAAAAAAGTTCTTAGAAAATCATCTTCTCCTGGATGTCTTCCAATGTCGGGGTGGCCATCTAACAAAGAAAGCATTAAATGATTACCGTTTCTAGCTGGCCCACTAACCACTAAGACATTTTTATTTTTTTTATTAGAAGGTTTCCAAAAGCTTGATTTATTAAGCTTGGGATACTCGTAAATTTTATATTTTTTATTTTCTTTGAAACAAAACGGTGTTGAAAAAAAATCTAAGTCAAAATTTTTATTTTTTTTTAATTGACTTTTTGATTTAACCTTTAACATTTTTAATATATGTAGTAAATTTTTTTATATGAAATTTTATAATAAAGCAATTACACTAAAAAAAATTAAAATAAAAGAGGCTATTATACCCCCTTTTATCTTTTTTAAAGCTGAAAAATATAAGAAACAAAAAAAAGAATTTCTTTTAGATATCAAAAAAAAATTTAATAATAAAAAAATTATTGTTAGATCAAGCTCAAGTGATGAGGATTCAACTTTTTCTTCTAATGCAGGTTTATTTGATAGTATTCCAAATGTTGCTCTAAACGAAATTGATTTAGATATAGCAATAAATAAAGTAATAAAATCATACAAGAATAATTTAAAAAACTCATATGTTATGATCCAAGAAATGATAACAGACTCTGATTTTTCAGGTGTGTTAACCACATGTGATATTAAAAATCTATCTCCATATTATGTGATTAATTATTTTGAAGGTTCAGATACAAGTGTAGCAACAAGTGGAAATGATAAAACTAAAAATTATTATATTTACAAAAATTATAAAACAAAAAATAAAAAGTTTTACAACTTAATTGCTTTAGCAAAAATTTTAGAAAAAAAGTTTAATAATCAATTTTTAGACATAGAATTTGCTGTTAAAAAAAAAAAAATCTACCTTCTTCAAGTACGTCCGGTTGTTACAATAAAGAAAGAATTGCCCAATATAAAACAATTTGGACTTGCATTAAAAAAACTTTCAAGCAAGCTTGAAAAACTTAAAAATAGTAACCATAATCTATTTGGGAAAACTACATTTTTTGGAGTTATGCCAGATTGGAACCCAGCTGAAATAATAGGAATCAAGCCACGGAGGTTAGCATCATCCCTATACGAGGAGCTAATTACTGATTTTATTTGGGCAAAAAATAGGAGCTCCTATGGATTTAATGACATGACATCAAATCACTTAATGTCTAATTTTCTTGGAACACCTTACATTGATGTAAGAGTGGACTTTAATTCATGGATACCAGAAAATATAAATAATAAATTAAAAAATAAATTAGTTAATTATTACTTAAAATTATTCAAAAAAAATAAACATTATCATGATAAAATTGAATTCAAAATTTTATTGACGTGTTTTAATGCTACAACTGAAAAAAAATTACTACAGTTAAAAAACAATAATTTTTCAAATGATGAAATTAAAGAAATTAGGCAAAGCTTAAAAGAAATTACTAAACTTGCTATTACCAAAATAAAAAAGGAGATAGACAACATTGAAATATTAAAAAAAAAACAATCTCAGGTAAAAAACTCTAAAATGTACTTTATTGATAAAATATATTGGTACATTGAAGATTGTAAAAAATATGGCACATATTCATTTGTCGGTCTAGCTAGATCAGGCTTTATAGCCATCGAAATACTTAATTCCTTTGTAGTTGAAAAAATTATAAGTCTAGAAGAAAAAAATAGTTTTTTACAAAATATAGAAACTATAACTACATCAATGTTAAAAGATACAAAGCTATCTAGAAATAAATTTTGTGAGAAATATGGCCACCTAAGACCAAGTACTTATGATATTTTAAGTAAAAATTATAAAGAAAACTACTCAAAATATATTAAAAATAAATTAGTAAATAAAAAAACAAAAATTAAAGATTTTAAATTATCTAATAGTAGCAAAAATAAAGTTATATTATTTTTAAAGTACAATTTTAATTTCAAAATCTCAATTAATGAACTTTTTGAATATATTAAAGATAGTATTGGATATCGTGAATATTCTAAATTTATTTTTACCAAAAGTATAGATCTTGTGTTTGATGAAATAAAAAAATTGGGAAAAAGACTTAGTATTAGTGATGAAAAGCTATCTCATATGGATATTAAGCTCATCAAAGAATTATACTACATATTAAACTCGGATGATTTGGTAAATTTATTGTCTCAAGATATAAGTAGAAATAAAGATAATTATAAATTTAATAAATATATAAAACTTCCAGAAGTTATTTTTGACAAAAAAGATATTTATGAATTTGAGGAAAGCTCAAATAAAGCAAATTATTTTGGGAATGATCCTGTGTTGGCTAATACAATATATCTTGAAAATAAAACCATACCAAACCTTAAAAATAAAATAGTTTTAATAAATAGTGCTGACCCTGGATTTGATTTTATTTTCAATCATCAAATCAAAGGTTTGGTTACTGAGTATGGAGGAGCAAATTCTCATATGTCAATTAGATGTTCAGAGCTTAACATCTCTTCGGCAATAGGGGTTGGAACTAACAATTTTGAGAGATACGTAAATTCAAAAAAATTAAGTTTAAATCCAATTACAGAAAAAATTGATATAGTCCAATAAAGTTTATAAATTAGGATAATTAGAGTGTATCTAAAAAAACAAAATAATATAATAAATTAGCAATCGTAATTTTATGAAATTATTAATTTTAGCTTCTGGACAAGGCAAAAGACTAAAGAACAAAACTTACACAAACCCAAAATGTTTGGTTAAAGTCAAAGATAAATCTATAATTGAATACTTAATTGAACATTTTCATTTATTTAAAAAAGTTATTATAGTTGGAGGACATAAATATTCTAAGCTTAAAAAATATAATTCATCAAAGTGTAGGGTCTTTTACAATAAAGATTATTCAAAGACGAATATGGTTCATAGTCTTTTTTCAGTCAAAAAATTTATAAAGTCAGACATTATAATTTCTTACTCTGACATTATTTATTCTGAAAAAGTTTTATTAAAAATGATAAAATTTAAAAAAACACATATACCAATTAATAAGAATTGGCTTAAAGTTTGGAAAAAGAGAATGAGCCTCAAAAAAATACCCTCTGATGCAGAAGATTTAAAAGTGTCAAATGGCCTAATTAAAATGATAGGTAATAAAATTAACAAAGATATGCCAAAATATCAATTTATGGGCCTAATAAGATTAAATTTCAAAGATTATAAAAAATTAAGTAAATATTATTT
Organism: Candidatus Pelagibacter sp. Uisw_113; assembly: GCF_047717815.1. GTDB lineage: Bacteria > Pseudomonadota > Alphaproteobacteria > Pelagibacterales > Pelagibacteraceae > Pelagibacter. The sequence continues at coordinate 130,547 of NZ_CP159809.1, read as the reverse complement.
CAAAATTAAAAATTTCAATATTGATATGACCTCTTTTTTAAACTCAGCTATAGAAAAAAAAATAATTAAATTAGAATATTCTATATCAAACGATTTTTGGTTTGAAGTTGATACTTTAAGTGACTTAAAAGTTGCAAATAAAATTTTTTAGTAAATGAAATTCTTTTTTATAATAAAAAATTTTTTAACAAACCCATACTCTTCTTTAAGATATGTTATTTTAAAAAGAATAAACAAAAAACTAAAAGACAAATTTAAAAAAGAATATAAAATTGAAAAATATTTAACAAACAATAGTTTATTTGAACCCCAATATTATGATTTGGAAAATCTTATAAATTTAATAAAATCTATAAAACCAAAATATATTCTTGAACTTGGTGGGGGTTTTTCTACAGTAGCAATCAGTTACGCATTAGATTATAATAAAAAAAAATTTAGAGTTGATGGAAAACTCATTTCATACGATCAAAGTAAATACTATCTAGATTTAACAAAAAAAATTTTACCCAAAAAATACAAAAAACTAGTTTTATTCAAATATTCTAAACTCAAATTAATTAATTTTAAAAAAGAAAGGGTCAGTGTTTTTAAAAAAATTATTCATAAAAATTATAATCTTGTTTATGAAGATAGATTTGATCATAAAAAAACAAGAATTGGTGCAGATATTTTGTTCATGGAAAAAAAGATTGATTCTGAATGCTCTTACGTAGTTGATGGTCACAGATTTACTGTTAAGTTTTTAAAAAAATATTTAACAAAAAAATACTCTATTAAAACTAATAAACTATATTTTAGAACAAATTTTATTAACCTTTATCATTGAAAATAAGGATATTATAATTTTAATTAATTATTTTTAAATCCTTGAAAGAGCTATTTTTATTAAATTAAATAGTAATAATATCATTTTTATACTAAAATTTATGTATAAATATATAATATAAGTAATTGTCGTTTATTCAATTTAATGAACCTAATTTATAGATTAAAGAATATTTTATTTGAGCCACATACAACTCTTAGGTACTGGCTCTTTATTAAACTTAATTTTGATAATATTTATAAAAAAAAATTTCAAAAAAAGTTCAAAATTTTAGATTTTTTTGTTAACCTGGATACAGAGAAAAAAATGTATTTACCTCAATTTCATGATTTAAATAATTTAATCGTCACTATCCAAAAATTAAAACCTGTTTCGGTTTTAGAATTTGGGGGGGGTTATTCGACAATAGCTATTGCATATGCCTTATCAGAAAACTTTAAAAAATTTCAAATAAATGGAAAACTTTACTCTTATGATCAAAGTAATGATTATTTAGATTTAACAAAAAGTATGATACCCAAACATTTGGAAAAATTTGTAGATTTTCACTACTCTGAATTGGTATTAGATAAAATTGATGAAATCGATGTGAGCTTGTATAAAAATTTAGAAATAAAAAAATATGATTTAATATATGAGGATCGATATGATGCTCATATTCGACAAACTGTATGTGGAGACATTTTATTATTAATTAAAAAAACAAATTATGTTCCATCAATAATTTTTGATGGTCATTGGAAATCAGTTTTTTTTCATAAAAAAAAACTTAAAAACTTATATAATATATCTATAAGTAAAATTTTTAAACGTGCAAATTTTATAAAAAAATAATTTTATAATAAATATAATTTTGTAATAAAAATGAAATTTTACAATAAAGCTTTAACATTAAAAAAACTTAAGTGTAAAAATGCATTAATTCCTGGATTTATAATTATCAATATAAATAAATTTTATGATAATAAAGAAAAGAATTTAAATCGAATTATAAAAAAATTTGAAAAAAAAGACCTTCTTATTGTTAGATCTAGCTCTATAGAAGAGGATACTACAAAATCATCTAATGCATTATGGCAAAATACTATATCAAATTGATTTTTGTACTTTTCTAACTTCTCAATATCAGCAATTTCATACTTAATTTGAAATTTATAATCTTTTAAATTTATTCATATCAATATATTCCTTACATAAAATTTTTTTCAGTGCATAAATCAAGCCAATTGAGCTATTAGTACTGGTCAGCTACACGCATTACTGCGCTTCCACATCCAGCCTATCAACGTGGTGGTCTACCACGGCTCTATAGGAAGAACTAGTTTTGAGGTGAGTTTCCCGCTTAGATGCTTTCAGCAGTTATCTCTTCCATACTTAGCTACCCTGCACTGCGGCTGGCGCCACAACAGGTCCACCAGTGGTATGTTCAACCCGGTCCTCTCGTACTAGGGTCAACTCCTCTCAATTCTTCTACACGCATAGCAGATAGGGACCGAACTGTCTCACGACGTTCTGAACCCAGCTCACGTACCACTTTAATTGGCGAACAGCCAAACCCTTGGGACCTGCTCCAGCCCCAGGATGTGATGAGCCGACATCGAGGTGCCAAACACTGCCGTCGATATGAGCTCTTGGGCAGTATCAGCCTGTTATCCCCGGCGTACCTTTTATCCGTTGAGCGATGCCCCTTCCACTCAGAAGCACCGGATCACTATGACCGACTTTCGTCTCTGCTCGACTTGTCAGTCTCACAGTCAGGCAGGCTTATGCCATTGCACTCTACGAACGATTTCTGACCGTTCTGAGCCTACCTTCGCACGCCTCCGTTACTATTTGGGAGGCGACCGCCCCAGTCAAACTACCCACCATACAATGTCTCGCTGCCGGATGACGGCTAGCGGTTAGATGTCAAGAAAAACAAAAGAGGTATTTCACTGGTGACTCCACAAAAGCTGACGCTTTTGCTTCAAAGTCTCCCTCCTATGCTAAATATGTTTTTCCTAACACCAATGTAAAGTTGCAGTAAAGGTGCACGGGGTCTTTCCGTCTAACTACGCGAACTCCGCATCTTCACGGAGAATTCAATTTCACTGAGTTGATGTTGGAGACAGCGGAGAAATCGTTACGCCATTCATGCAGGTCGGAACTTACCCGACAAGGAATTTCGCTACCTTAGGACCGTTATAGTTACGGCCGCCGTTTACTGGGGCTTCAGAAGTTAGCTTGCACCAACCGCATTAACCTTCCAGCACCGGGCAGGCGTCAGACCCTATACATCCACTTACGTGTTAGCAGAGCCCTGTGTTTTTGATAAACAGTCGCTTCTCCCTGGCTTGTGCCACCCTTCCATAGTTGCCTACAAAAGGGTCTTCCTTATCCCGAAGTTACGGAAGCATTTTGCCGAGTTCCTTCAACATCATTCTCTCAAGCGCCTAAATATACTCTATTAATCTACCTGTGTCGGTTTCGGGTACGGTCTTCATGATGGAGCTATTTCTTGGGACCTCTTCGCGGCAAGTTCAATCCATTAAGAACTCACAACTTACGAAATCCGTCACTACCATCAGGTCAAGGAATATTAACCTTGTTTCCATCGACTACGGCTTTCGCCCTCGCCTTAGGTGCCGACTAACTCTACGCGGATTAACCTTGCATAGAAACCCTTAGATTTTCGGCGACGAAGTTTTTCACTTCGTTTATCGTTACTTATGTCAGCATTCGCACTTCTGATACCTCCAGGATCCCTCACGGGTATCCCTTCGCAGGCTTACAGAACGTTCCGCTACCCCTTACAAAGTTCGAAAACTTTGCAAAGCCACAGATTCGGTACATGATTTTAGCCCCGTTACATCTTCGGCGCAGAAACTCTATTAGACCGGTGAGCTGTTACGCTATCTTTAAAGGATGGCTGCTTCTAAGCCAACCTCCCGGCTGTTATGGAATTTCCACATCCTTTCACACTTAATCATGATTTTGGGACCTTATCTGGTGGTCTGGGCTCTTTCCCTCTCGACCATGGACCTTAGCACCCACAGTCTGTCTGCCGAAGAACAATGTCTAGCATTCGGAGTTTTATTAGGTTTGGTAAGAATCTCTTCCCCCTAGCCCATTTAGTGCTCTACCTCTAAACATCTTTTTATTCGACGCACTACCTAAATAGTTTTCGCGGAAAACCAGCTATCTACGAATTTGGTTGGCCTTTCACCCCTTACCACAAGTCATCCAAAGACTTTTCAACGTCAACTGGTTCGGTCCTCCGGTTGGTGTTACCCAACTTTCAACCTGCTCATGGTAAGCTCATTCGTTTTCGGGTCTAATTCATTAAACTAATCGCCCTATTAAGACTTGCTTTCGCTGCGCCTACACCTAGATGGCTTAAGCTTGCTTAATAAATTAAGTCACTGACCCATTATACAAAAGGTACGCCCTCACCCTAAAAAGGGCTCGGACTGATTGTAGGCATGCAGTTTCAGGTTCTATTTCACTCCCCTAATAGGGGTTCTTTTCACCTTTCCCTCACGGTACTAGTTCACTATCGGTCACTGAAGAGTATTTAGGCTTAGAGGGTGGTCCCCCTATATTCGAGCAGGATTTCTCGTGTCCCGCTTTACTCAAGAATTTTGTTAGACATTACTCATACGGGACTATCACCCTCTATGGTTAGCATTTCCAAACTATTCAAATTTTTCTAACAAAACTACTGGCCTACTCCGCGTTCGCTCGCCACTACTAACGGAATCTCAATTGATTTCTTTTCCTCTGGTTACTTAGATGTTTCAGTTCTCCAGGTTGTCTCTTTAAACCTATGTATTCAGTTTAAAGTACCACATAAAGTGGTGGGTTTCCCCATTCGGAAATTTTCGGATCAAAGCTTACATACAGCTCCCCGAAACTTATCGCAGTATATCACGTCCTTCATCGGCTTTCAGTGCCAAGGCATCCACTACACGCCCTTAAACGCTTGATTTATGCACAGAAAAAAATTCTTTTAACAGAAAATTTATCTATGTTGTGATCAAATTTTTATTTTGAACATTAAATAATAACTTTTAATGTTCGGATATAGATATTGATATAAATTATTTTTATTTACAGTTTTAATAACTAAATGTTTCCTGGTGGAGGATACAGGGATCGAACCTGCTACCTCCTGAATGCAAATCAGGCGCTCTCCCAGATGAGCTAATCCCCCATTTAGGTTTTTGGTGGGCCGAGAAAGACTCGAACTTTCGACCCCACCCTTATCAAGGGTGTGCTCTAACCAACTGAGCTACCGGCCCTACAAGAAGGAAACATTACTTTAAGAAGAGAAATGAGGACGGTCAACATTACCGATGTATATTATTTAGAGTGAAATTTTACTTTCACTCATCCTTAGAAAGGAGGTAATCCAGCCGCAGGTTCCCCTACGGCTACCTTGTTACGACTTCACCCCAGTCGCTGACTATACCGTGGTCAAGGGTTTGAAACCTTGCCTTAAGGTAGAACCAACTCCCATGGTGTGACGGGCGGTGTGTACAAGACCCGGGAACGCATTCACCGTGGCACGCTGATCCACGATTACTAGTAATTCCAGCTTCATGCACTCGAGTTGCAGAGTGCAATCCGAACTGAGGCATCTTTTCGGGATTTGCTTAACGTTGCCGTTTTGCTTCCTGTTGTAGATGCCATTGTAGCACGTGTGTAGCCCAACACGTAAGGGCCATGAGGACTTGACGTCATCCCCACCTTCCTCCAGCTTATCACTGGCAGTTCTTTCAGAGTGCCCAACTTAATGATGGCAACTAAAAGTGAGGGTTGCGCTCGTTGCGGGACTTAACCCAACATCTCACGACACGAGCTGACGACAGCCATGCAGCACCTGTGTTTCGTCCGGCCGAACCGAAAACTCTAATCTCTTAGAGTCGCGACGAACATGTCAAGTGTTGGTAAGGTTCTGCGCGTATCTTCGAATTAAACCACATGCTCCACTACTTGTGCGGGTCCCCGTCAATTCATTTGAGTTTTAACCTTGCGGTCGTACTCCCCAGGCGGTGTGTTTATCGGTTTCCCTGCGACACTGAAAATAAATTTCCAACGTCTAACACACATCGTTTACGGCATGGACTACGAGGGTATCTAATCCTCTTCGCTACCCATGCTTTCGTTCCTCAGTGTCAGTAATGATCCAGAAAGCTGCCTTCGCAATTGGTATTCTTTCTAATATCTACGAATTTCACCTCTACACTAGAAATTCTGCTTTCCTCTATCATACTCTAGCTGAAAAGTTTTGATGGCAGTTCCAGAGTTAAGCTCTGGGATTTCACCACCAACTTTTTCAACCACCTACGAACTCTTTAAGCCCAGTAATTCCGAACTACGCTAGGTCCCTTCGTATTACCGCGGCTGCTGGCACGAAGTTAGCCGGACCTTCTTATTCGGGTACAGTCATTTTCTTCCCCGACGAAAGAGCTTTACAACCCAAAGGCCTTCTTCACTCACGCGGCATCGCTGCATCAGAGTTTCCTCCATTGTGCAAGATTCCCCACTGCTGCCTCCCGTAGGAGTTTGGGCCGTGTCTCAGTCCCAATGTGGCTGATCATCCTCTCAAATCAGCTATTGATCATAGTCTTGGTAGGCCATTACCCTACCAACAAACTAATCAAGTGCGGGCTCATCCAATGGTGCATAAAGCTTTCTCCGTAAAGACTTATCCGGTATTAGCACAAGTTTCCTCGTGTTATTCCAGGCCAAAGGGTAGATACCCACATGTTACTCACCCGTCTGCCACTAAGTATTGCTACTTCGTTCGACTTGCATGTGTTAGGCGTGCCGCCAGCGTACGTTCTGAGCCATGATCAAACTCTCAAGTTAAAAAACGGCGCACACTAGCTTCATATATAAATTGTAAGAATACAATCCATACGATTTTGAAGTGTGTACGACAAATTTTGGTAACCTTAACCGTCCACACTTCTCTTCTTAAATTTTTACTTTTTAAATAGCTAATTGGGTTTAAAACGCCCAATAATCCTCACTAATCTATTGTTTAAACAATAATTTTACTGAGAAAGTGTGGTGCTTATAAGCTAAAATAAAAGTAAATCAAGCATTTAGCATTTAAATAAATGCTCAAATATATCAATAAATACAAGGTTTTTTTTGATTTTTAGTCATTACTGAATTAATAATTTAAAATTAAAGATGATATTTAGTTCAAATAAAATAATTAAAATAGTTAAAAAAAACATTGAGATTACTTTTCTTTTCTTATTATTGTTAATAACGATTTCGATCACCACTATCTATAACGAAAAAAAAGTATTAATAGACGAAAATTATAAAAATTTAATAAATAATATTTATTTCAAAAAAAGTATTAGCCAAATTTTTGACAATCTAGTTCCAAGATATAGAAATATTGATCATAATATTTCTAGTGGTGAAACATTTGATAAAATTTTGAACAATTATTCAATACCAAATGAAGAAATTAACCAGATCAAAAAAAGCTTAAATTCAGATTATGATATAAATAATCTTAAACCAAATCTTAAAATAAAAATTACTATCGATCAATTAAACAATAAAAAAATTACTTCTTTTTTATTTCCAGTTTCTAGAACAGAAAAAATTCAATTAACAAAAAATCTAGATAATAACCTTTTTGAGAAAAAAATAATTATTACAAATTTAAATAAAAGAATTATTTTTAAAGAAGGAAAAATTACGCAAAGTTTATATAAAACGGCTATTGATTTGAATGTTCAGCCAAACGTGATTATCGAGTTTGCAAGAATCTACGGATTCCAAGTTGATTTTCAAAGAGATATTAGAAAAAATGATAATTTTCAAATCATGTATGAAGTGTTTGAAGATGATGATGGTAAAATTTTTGAGACAGGTAATATAATTTTTGCAGATCTAAAGCTAAGTGAAAAAAAAAATGCGTTATATTATTTTGAAAAAAAAGGAAGTGAGGGACACTATGATGAAAATGGCAAAAGTGTTGAAAAAGCATTGATGAAAACTCCTATTAATGGTGCAAGACTTTCTTCTGCTTTCGGAATGAGAAAACATCCCATAGATGGTTTTAATAAAATGCATAAAGGAACTGACTTTGCAGCCCCAACGGGTACACCAATTATGGCATCTGGAAGTGGACTTATAACAAGAGCAAGATGGTGTGGTGGTGGTGGAAACTGTGTTAAAATAAAACATAATTCTACCTATGAAACTATTTATGCTCATATGAAAAATTTTGCTAGAGGAATAAAAGAAGGAATAAGAGTAAAACAGGGTCAGATAATTGGTTATGTTGGGTCAACTGGAAAATCTACAGGTCCACATTTACATTATGAGGTAGTTGTAAATGGAAAAAAAGTTAACTCTCAAAAATTAAAGTTGCCTTCTGGCAAGATTCTTAAAGGAAAAGAAAGAAAAATATTTGAAGTAGAAAAAATTAAATTAGATGTTTTAAAATCAGAATTAATTATTGGATAAAATTAACTAGCAGCAACTTTTTTTTCAACCACTTTTTTATCTATATTTTTTGCTACTTTTTTGATCTCAGGTTCAGTTACTTCTTTTTTGACTGTTTCAACCTCAGTTTTTGCAATTTCTTCAACTTTTTTTTCCGAATCCACTGGCTTAATATTTCCAGTTGCAGGTGAATTTGCTCTAGCCATTCTAAGGCTTTCTTGCTCATTTTGAACTCTTGTAAAATGATCTGCATGCTGAAAATAGTTTTCAGATAAAATTTTATCTTCATTAGCCAAAGCTGCTCTTGCTAAATCATTGTATTTTTCAATAAGTTTAACTGCATTATGATTATTTCTACCCGGAACATTTCTTTGAAAATTATCATTGTTAGAAAATTTTGACCCTTCATTGTTGCTTCTAAATGGGGGTCTTCTATTGTTATTACTTCTAAACGGAGGTCTTCTATTGTTGTTAGTATTATTACTTCTAAATGTTACCATAATTTTTTTTCAATTTAAATTTTAGTGCTGATTATACAGCGATCATTATTGCCATAATCTTTTATAGCTTTGTTGACGTAAAAACCTTCTTCTTTTAATATTTTTATAACTTTATTTTTTTGATTAAAACCTATCTCTAAAATAAATTTACCATTTTTCTTAATCAAAATACTTGCCTTATTAATTACTTTTTTGATTTTTGAAAAACCATCATGCCCACCACTTAAGGCTAACTTTGGCTCAAAATTAACCACGTCTTTTTCCAAATATTTTAATTTTGTCTGCTCAATATATGGAGGGTTTGTAACTATGATATCATATTTGCCATTATTAAAATTGTCAATACTTGAGTGAAAAAACTTTACTCTATTAGTTAAGTTTAGTTGTTTTGCGTTAAATTTGCCTACATTTATACTTTTTTTAGAAATATCTATTCCAGTTCCATAAAAATTAGATCTCTCTTTTAGTATAGATAAAAGAATGCATCCAGATCCAGTTCCAATATCAAGAACTTGCAATTGCGCATTTTTTGCATAGATTTTTAAAACTTGCTCTATTATTAGTTCAGTATCAGGTCTAGGAATTAGCACACTTTTATTAACAAAAAATTCATCTTTCCAAAACTCTTTTTTATTTATTAAGTAGGCAATTGGTTCACCTTTTTTTCTTCTTTCAATTAAACTTTTAAATTCTACCAATTGATTTAAGTTCAAAATTTCTTTAGGGTTTAAAATGATATGTTTTTTATCTCTTTTAATAGAGTTAGATAATAATATCTCACTATCAAGCTGAGGATTGGCTATCTTATGTTTTTGTAAGATATTTATACCTTCATTTAGAATATTTTCTATATTCATTTAATTAAGATTGCTCAATTTTTCTTCTTGTGCTTGCAGCGTTAAGCTTTCTACCATTTCATCAAAAGCTTCACCTTCTAAAAAGGCTTCAAGTTTGTGTAGGGTTAGATTAATACGATGGTCTGTTACTCTTCCTTGTGGAAAATTATATGTTCTAATTCTTTCAGACCGGTCTCCAGTTCCTATTTTACTTTTTCTATCTTGTGATCTTTCACCTTCTATTCTTGATCTTTCTAATTCATAAAGTCTAGATCTTAAGATTAACATCCCTTTTGCTTTATTTTTATGTTGTGATTTTTGATCTTGTTGAGATACAGATAGTCCTGTCGGAATATGAGTAATTCTCACAGCACTATCAGTTGTATTAACAGATTGTCCACCTGGGCCGCCAGCTCTAAACACATCAATTCTTAAATCTGAATCATTTATTTTTATATCAACTTCTTCTGCTTCCGGTAGTACAGCCACTGTAGCAGCAGAAGTATGAACTCTTCCTTGGGTTTCTGTATCTGGGACCCTCTGAACACGATGAACTCCACTTTCGTACTTCAATGTTGAATAAATATTTTTTCCTCTAATTGTCGCAATAACTTCTTTAAGTCCCCCTGCCTCACTCTGGGACATGCTTATTAGTTCTAATTCCCATTTTTTTTGATGACTAACTTTTTCATACATCTTAAAAAGATCTGCAGCAAATAAACTTGCCTCCAACCCTCCCGTACCTGCTCTAATTTCTATAATTGCATTTTTTTTATCTGCTTCATCTTTTGGTAATAAAAATAGTTTTAATTTTTTTTCTAAGGATTCGTTTTCTAATTTTAGATCTTTTAACTCTACTTCAGCCATTTCTTTAAACTCATTATCACTACTAGAGTCACCTAATATTTTCTCTAGATCATTTTTCTCCTTCTCGTAAGAAAAATATTTTTTAGCATCAACAATTACATCATTTAAATCTGAGTATTCTTTTGATTTTTCAGCAAAAAGTTTTTTATCCACTTCACCTGATGATAGTTCTTTCTCCAAAATAGAGTGCTTAGATATTAAATCTTCAATAGTTTTTAGAGGTATCATTATATTTATAATTTTTTATCAAGTTCAGCAGCTTTTTTTTCAACTTCACTTACAACTCTTGATATTATATCTTCTGATAAAACTTTTTCACTTTGAATGCCAGATAAATAAAGCATATTGTTGCCCTTACCACCTCCAGTTATTCCTATATCAGTCATTGCTGCCTCTCCTGGTCCATTAACTACACAGCCAATAATTGATAATGTCAAAGGAGTTTTGATGTGAGAAAGTTTATCTTCTAATGTTTTTACCGTATCAATTACTTGGAATGCTTGTCTTGCACATGATGGACAAGATATAATTTTTACACCTCTATTTCTCAAATTAAGTGATTTTAATATTTCATTGCCAATTTTAATTTCTTTAATAGGATCATCAGACAAAGAAATTCTTATAGTGTCTCCTATTCCGTCCATTAAAAGTGACCCAACACCTATTGATGACTTAACACTACCTGAAACAAAACTTCCAGCCTCAGTTATTCCTAGATGTAGTGGATAATCTGTAACTTTTGATAGTTGACGGTACGCCGCAATAGATAAAAAAATATCTGAAGATTTTACACTTATTTTAAAATTAAAAAAATCTTGATCTTCTAAAATCTTAATATTTCTCTGTGCACTTTCAACTAAAGCTTCTGGGCATGGTTCCTTATATTTTTCTAAAATATCTTTTTCAAGAGAGCCAGCATTAACACCTATTCTAATAGAGCAATCGTTATTTTTAGCAGCACTAAGTACATCGTGTATCTTTAATTTATCTCCTATGTTGCCTGGATTAATTCTTAAACATTTTGCTCCATTTTCAGCCGCTTCTATTGCTCTTTTGTAATGAAAATGAATATCAGCAATTATCGGAACAGATACATGTTTTGTAATCTCTTTAAGGGCTAATGATGACTCTTCATCTGGGCACGAAACCCTAACCAAGTCAGCACCCTCTTCATGAATATCATTGATTTGTTTTATTGTGGCCTGAATATCAGTTGTTAAAGTGTTAGTCATAGATTGTACAGAAATAGGATTGTCTCCACCTATTTTTACATCACCAACATTTATAACTTTCGTTTTTTTTCTATGAATGTCTCTAAATGGTCTTAAACTCATAAGTTAATCTAACTTAAATTCTTTGTGAAGCACTGCTACTGCTTTTTTTATCTGTTTATTTGAAATTAAAACTGAAATTTTAATTTCAGAAGTTGAAATAACCATTATATTAATCTTTTTTGACGCCAATGCCTGGAACATTCTATAAGTAATTCCTGGAGTTGTAATCATACCAACACCAATAATGGATACTTTCGAAACATTGTTATCATATGTAAATTTTCTAAATAAAATTTTTTTATTTTGTTTAATAATTTTTTCTGTTTTTTTTAAATCCTCAGATTTAATTGTAAAAGTTAAGTCTGTTTCTTTTCCATTTAAAGAAATATTTTGAACTACCATATCAACATTAATTTGATTAAGTGATAATGGTTTAAAAACAGCAGCTGCTACACCTGGTCTATCTTTAACACCCACAATCGTAACTTTAGAATCATTTTTTGTAGAAGTAATTCCAGTTATTATTTGATTACTAAAGATTTTTTTTGCACCAGTTATTAATGTTCCCTTCTTCTTTTGAAATGAAGATTTAACTGAAAAATTAATGTTATTTAGTTTTGCATCTTGTACGGATGTAGGTTGCATAACCTTTGCACCTAGTGATGCCATCTCTAACATTTCATCGTAGGAAATTTTATGAATTTTTTTAGCTTTTGAGTGATTTCTTGGATCTGTAGTATAAACGCCATCTACATCAGTGTAGATATCACACGCATCAGTATTAAAAAATTTTGCCAGCATTATTGCTGATGCATCAGTTCCACCTCTTCCCAGTGTTGTGATCCTATTTTCTAAATTAACACCTTGAAAACCAGTTATGATTGGTATTCCTCCTGATTTCATGAAACTAAGTATTTTTCCTTTATTAATTTTGCTAATTCTTGAAGAGCTATAAGGTCCTTCTGTAATAATTGGTAGCTGCCATGACATCCATGATCTAGCTTTAAAACCAAGATGTTTTAATCTACCAGCAATTAATGCACAAGTTGCTTGCTCTCCTGTCGCTAATAAAACATCATATTCTGCTGCATCAAAGCTATTACTTAATTCTTTTGTTTTTTTTATTAATTCATTAGTTGTGCCACTCATTGCAGAAGAAACCACAATAACACCTATTTTCCTCTTTTTATAAGAAGAAATAATTTTTGCTACGTTCTTTATTCTATCTATGCTTCCAACAGAAGTTCCACCGAACTTTAATATAACAGTTTTCATTGATAATTTTGTAATTTATATTTGATAAAATACATCTTAATTGTTATGTCCACAAGTCATCTATTATGAATTCAATAAATAAAAAAGAAATTGAGAAATTTTCCAAAATCGCTGAAGAATGGTGGGATCCTAATGGTAAATTCAAACCATTGCATAATTTTAATCCAATAAGAATTAGATATATAAAAGAAAATATTATCAAAGATTTTAAGATTAGATCATCTGATAAGCCCTTAAAAAATATTAAATTACTAGATATTGGTTGTGGTGGAGGATTATTATCTGAGCCAATGTGCAGACTAGGAGCAAGTGTTGTTGGTATTGATGCATCAAAGAAAAATATTGAAGTTGCAAAATTTCATGCAAAAAAAAATAAGCTTAAGATTGATTATAAGGTTGCATCTCCAGAGATGCTAAAAAATAAAACAAGATTTGATGTAATTTTAAATATGGAAATAGTTGAACACGTTAATGATATAGACTTTTTCATTACAGAAAGTTCAAAATTATTAAAGAAAAATGGCATAATGTTTATTGCAACCCTCAACAAAACATTAAAATCTTATGTTTTCGCAATAGTGGGAGCTGAATATATTTTAAAATGGCTTCCAATTGGAACACATGATTGGGAAAAATTTGTTAAACCTAGTGAGCTAATAAGTATTACTAAAAAAAACAATCTATCTCTTAAAAAATTAGATGGAATGAATTTTAATATATTAGATAATAGCTGGAAAGTAACAAATGATACTTCTGTTAATTATATTACAAAATTTATAAAAAATTAATTCGTAGTGTTTTTTATCCAAGGCAGCATTTCTGCTTTTATCCCCTCTTCCTTTAACTCGTTAAGATCTTTTTTTGTTGCAGTGCCATAAATACCTTTGGCTTTTTTTTTGTCTTTATAATGCAGAGACCTTGCCTCATAAGCAAAATGTTCCCCAACATATTCAAAATTTTTTTTTATAAATTCTTGATATTTATAAATTGTTTTTTTTATTTCTCTATACTTTTCACTAGATGCATGGATATCTCTCAAATTATTTTTTGATATGCTTACACTAGGAGACATCAGGGCTTTTCCAACATTTAAGGAATTGCAAAAATGACAATTTAAGAATTTTTTCTTTTTAAGTTTTTCATATTCTTTAGACGATGAAAACCAACTATCAAAAGTAGTTTCACAATCTTTACATATCAGCTTGTATTTGATCATAAGTTATAGTTAATAATTAACAAAGTTAATTCAATATCAAATTAGCTTCTATAATCAGCATTAATCTCAATATATTCTTTTGTTAAATCCATTGTGTAGGCAGTGAAACTTTTTGAACCCATATTTAAATTTACTGAAATATCTATTGATTGGTCTTTCATATAATTGGCTACATCATTTTCTTTGTAATTTTTAAAAATTTGTCCTTTTTCTATAATTTTTATACTACCAAAGCTCATTGATAATTTTTTTGAATCTATTTTCACTCCAGATTTTCCTATGGCCATTATTACTCTACCCCAATTTGGATCTTCTCCTGCGATGGCTGTTTTAACAAGGTTTGAATTTGCAATAGAAAAAGCTATTGCTCTTGCTTCTTTCTCACTTTTTGATTTAGCTATATTGATTGTAATAAATTTAGTAGCTCCTTCACCATCCTTAACTACTCTTTTTGATAAATTTAATAATACCGAATGTAGAGCTTTATCAAAACTAAATATCTTCTTATCATTAATATTATTAATAATTGGGTTTTTTACTTTTCCTGTTGAAAAAATAGAAACCATATCATTTGTGCTAGTGTCACCATCGCAACTAATTGCATTGAAGGTTGTATTGATATTTTTCTTTAATAGTTTGCTTAAAACATCGTTTGAAAGATCTGCATCTGTAAAAATATAACCTAATGTGGTTGCCATGTTTGGAAAAATCATCCCTGATCCTTTGGCAATTCCATAGATCTTAACTTTTTTATTTCCCACCTTACATTCTTCCATGGTAATTTTTGGATGTAGATCTGTTGTCATTATGCCTAATGCAGCTTTCAACCAGATAAATTTATTTTGTGTGTATTTAATCTTTTTGATTAGTTCTGGAATTTTATTCTTAATTTTTTCAGTTGGATATTTTTCTCCAATTGTCCCAGTGCATCCAAAAAGGATTTGATTCGATGTTATCTTTTTTGGAGAATCCTCGTCTTCAGTTTGTTTTTTTGTTAACTGTAATGCCGCTTCTTCTGCTATTTCTTTTAATCCTTTATACCCATCTGGTCCTGTAAAAGCATTGGCATTTCTAGTGTTAACAATTAGAGAGATTATTTTTTTACTTTTTATATTTAAATTCCATTTAATATTCTCTGAAACTATTTTTGACTGTGTATAAGCAGACGCATAGTTTGCTCCGTCTCTAAAATAAAACATAACCAAGTCATCCCTAGGTTTGCTGTATAAATTTGCACAAACAGCAGATATCGAAACTCCATCCAAATGTTCTAAATCTTGAAAGTCACTATTTTTTGACTTTAAATTTAGAGAGTTTATAAAGTTTTTAACGTTTATTGGCATGTATTTAAAATATTTATTTAATACTTATATTAAAAGTTATAATTAATTATATACCAGAAAATTAAATGCTTAATCCCTTAAATTTTATCACAAAGTTCATTAAATCTAGCAATCAAAAGGAGCTCGATAGAATTAAAAAAATAGTTGTAAAAGTTAACTCCTTTGAGGCTACTGTTAAAAATCTTAGTGACGAAAACTTCCCTAAAAAAACTATAGAATTAAAAGATAGACTCAATAAAGGCGAAAATATAGACGCTCTATTGCCTGAGGCTTTTGCGCTTGTTAGAGAGGCTTCTAAAAGAACAAGAAATGAGAGACACCATGATGTTCAAATACTTGGAGGCGTTGTTCTTCACGAGGGAAAAATTGCTGAAATGAGAACTGGTGAAGGTAAAACTTTAACAATAAGTCTTGCAGCCTACTTAAATGCCTTGTCAGAAAAAGGTGTGCATATTGTTACTGTAAATGACTATCTTGCAAAAAGAGATTCACAGGAAATGGGAGAGATATATAAATTTTTAGGATTAACTTTTGGTTATATTAATAATGACCAGGACGATCATGAAAGAAAAAGAAATTATAATTTTGATATTACATATGCAACTAATAGTGAACTAGGATTTGATTATCTTAGAGATAACATGAAGTTCTCAAAAAAACAAATGGTTCAAAGAGAGCATGTTTATACTATTGTTGATGAAATAGATTCTTGCTTAATTGATGAAGCTAGAACTCCACTTGTAATATCAGGAGCTGCTGAAGACAAAACAGAACAATATCTTGCGATTGACAAGTTTATAAAAAGACTAATACCAGAACATTATGAGATCGATGAGAAAGATAAAAATATATTACTTACTAATGAGGGAATAAATAATATAGAAAAAATATTTTCTGAAGCAGGAATCCTAAAAAATAATAACTTTTATGATCCTGAAAACTTAAGCTTAGTTCATCATGTAAATCAATCTTTAAAAGCTCATCATTTATTTGAAAAAGGAAGAGATTATATTATTAAAGATGGAACATTAAAAATTATTGATGAACTTACGGGTAGAATATTAGAAGGAAGAAGATTTGGAGATGGCTTACACCAAGCACTTGAAGCCAAAGAAAGAATAGATGTTCAGGCTGAAAATCAAACTCTAGCATCAATAACTTATCAAAATTATTTCAAACTCTATAATAAAATTTCAGGATGCACTGGGACTGCAGCAACTGAATCTCAGGAGTTTTATGAAATATACAACTTAATAGTAATCATCATTCCTACAAATAAAGAAATGATTAGAAAAGATTGGAATGATCAAATTTTTAGAACTGAAGAAGAGAAAAATAAAGCTATCATTGAAAAAATTCTTGAGTGTCACAAACAAAGTCAGCCAATATTAGTTTTTACTTCTAGCATCAATAAATCAGAAATTTATTCAAAACTATTAAATGATGAAAAAATAAAACATGTGGTTTTAAATGCAAAAAATCATGAAAATGAAGCTGAAATCATTGCAAATGCTGGAAAAATGAATTCAGTTATAATCACAACAAGTATCTCGGGAAGAGGTGTTGATATTCAATTAGGTGGAAAAAAAGGAAACCAACCTGATGATGAACTTTTAGAAAATAAAATTAAAATAAAATCACTTGGTGGATTATTTGTTATTGGTACTGAAAGAATGGAATCCAGAAGAGTTGATAACCAAGCTAGAGGAAGAGCTGGTAGACAGGGGGATGAAGGGAGTTCAATTTTTTATGTTAGTTTAGAAGATGACTTGATGAGAATTTTTGGTTCAGAGTCTATGAATAATATTCTTCAAAAATTAGGCTTAAAAGAGGGGGAAAGTATTGATCACCCCTGGATTAATAAAGCACTTGAAAGAGCACAACAAAAAGTTGAGGCCAGAAATTTTGATATAAGAAAAAATTTATTAAAATTTGATGATGTTTTAAATGACCAAAGACATGTAATATTCTCTCAAAGAAATGGAGTAATGAATAGTGAAAACGTTTTTAATTATTCAGATGAATTCTTATCTGAAATTATTACTCATCTAATTACCTTAAAAACACAAAAACTATCAACAACTAGAAATAATGAATTTTATAATCAGCTAAAAACTTTACTAGGAAAAAGTTTTGACGATAATGAATTCAAAAATGTCACTGAATTAAAAGATGAAGAATTCGAAAATAAAATTAATTCTAAATTTTTAGAAACAAGAAATGAAAGAATTAAAATGTTGAATGAAGAAAAAGTAAAAGAAGTTGAAAAAAGAATTTTTCTTCAGTGCATAGATTTAAACTGGAAATCGCATATTCAATATCTTGAACAATTGAGACAAGTTATTGGGCTAAGATCTTATGGTCAAAGAGATCCATTAATTGAGTATAAAAAAGAAGCTTTTTTTCTTTTTGAAAACTTATTGAATAAATTAAAAATGGATTTTGTTACGATTTTAATCAATTTAAAAATGGTTCAAGAACCTAGTGAAAACATTACAAGACCATTAAAAAAAGAAACGTTTAATGATCCAAAATGCTTGCTAATACAAAGAGAAGGTGAAAAGATTTCAAGAAATGAAAAATGTGAAGCTACAAGTAAAAAGTTTAAAAACTGTTGTGGAGCTTTATAAAGAAAATACTAAATAGCCTAATAAAACTATTAATCCAATTGTAGATACTAAATTTAACTTAGATCGAAAAAAATTTTTAATAAATATATTAACCTTATTTTCTTTCATACCAAGTGTACTCAAATCATCTAATTGGTTTACAAACCCTTTAGATCTTCCAATAGTCAAAAATTTATTTTTTCTATGATTAAAAATTTCTTCTCCACTCATGTTAAAAAATTCACTCAAATTTTTTTCAATTGATTTTCTTACATTATCCAATATTAGATCTCTATCTCTATGGGCGCCACCAATTGGTTCTGGAATAATTTCATCAATTACTTTTAGTTCTAAAAGGTCTTTTGAAGATAATTTCATGGCTTTTGCTGCCTCTAAAGTTCTTTTAGGATCTCTCCATAAAATAGTGGCACAGCCCTCTGGAGATATTACTGAGTAAATTGCATTTTCTAACATGATTACCTTGTTAGATGAAGCAAGTGCTATTGCACCTCCTGATCCACCTTCTCCAATAACAATTGCAAGAGTTGGGACGTTTAATGACATACAACACTCAATTGATTTTGCAATTGCCTCTGCTTGGCCTCTCTCTTCTGCACCTACACCAGGATATGCCCCCGGTGTGTCTATAAAAGAAATTATTGGAATATTAAATTTGTTTGCTAATTTCATTAATCTAATTGTTTTTCTATAACCCTCAGGCCTCATCATTCCAAAATTTCTTTCAATTCTACTTTCAAGGCTATCCCCTTTTTCTTGTCCAATAACTAAAACTGATTTTTCATTAAATTTTGCAAATCCTGCTAATACCGATTTATCTTCTCCATAAAATCTGTCTCCTGACAATGGAATAAAATCCTCAAATAAATTATCGATAAAAAACTTTGCTTTAGGTCTGTCTTCATGTCTTGCAACAAGGGTAGTTTGCCAAGGGTCTAAATTAGAGTAAATCTCTTGCAACTTATTATCTATCTCTTTTTGTGACTCAGAAATTTTTTTTGTGTCTACTTCTGAAAGACCATCTTGGTTATAAGGATCTTTAAGTTTGTCTATTTCTATCTCTAAATTTTTAATATCTGTTTCAAAATTTAAATAATTTTTCATATGCTTTTTTAATTATTAATTAATTAAGAAAAAAGGCAATAAAATGTTTTAAATAATTTATATTTGACATAATTCTATTAAGAGGTAATCTTAACTAATATCGGGAGAGACTATTAAATAATAGCGCCGAAGGAGCAACCACCCCGGAAACTCTCAGGCAAATGAACCGATAATAAACATAACACTCTGGAAAGAGATTTATCTCGCCGATGGAGCAAAACTCTCAGGCAAAAATACAGATGGGGTAAAGTGGGTGCTATGAAAGAACAATATACAAAAATACACAATCTATCAGTTTCTAATAAATTGCTTAACTTCGTTAATGAAGAATTGCTTAAAGATACAAATATTTCTTCAGAAAAATTCTGGGAAGGTTTTGACAAAGTAGTTCATGAATTGGCTCCAAAAAATAAAAACCTATTAAAAGTAAGAGAAGATTTACAAAAAAAAATAGACGATTGGCATATTGCGAATAAGGGTAATGAAATCAATCTAGAAGAATATAAAAAATTTTTAAAAGAAATTGATTATTTAAAAGAAGTAGGCCCTGATTTTAAGATCAAAACAAATAATGTAGATGAAGAAATAACTAGTATCGCTGGACCACAATTAGTAGTTCCAATCATGAATGAAAGGTATGCACTGAATGCTGCTAATGCTAGATGGATGAGTTTATATGATAGTTTGTATGGCACAGATATAATCGAGCAATCTGAAGATAGTACTTCTCAGAGATATGATCCTTTAAGAGGTGAAATGGTCATAAAATATGGAAGAGACTTTTTAGAAAAATATTTTTCTCTAGAAAATTTAGAATGGCACAATATTACAGGGTTTAAAATTAATAATGGTTCTTTAATTGTATTAAAAGAAGACACTGAAACATCATTAAAAAATAAAGATAAATTTATTGGTCATAGAGGAGAAGTTAATGATCCTTCTGCAATAATTTTAAAAAATAACAATCTTCATATAGAGATAATTATAGATCCAAATGCTTTTAGTGCTCAACAAGATCCTGCTAAAATTAGCGATATTATTGTTGAAGCGGCAGTTTCAACTATTTGTGATAATGAAGATAGTGTTGCTGCTGTTGATGCTGAAGACAAAGTTATTTGCTATCGTAATTGGCTTGGACTTATGAAGGGTGATTTAAAATCAACTTTTGAAAAAAATGGAAAGACTTATGAACGTAAATTAAACCCTGACAGAAGTTATATCTCTAAAGATGGAAAAAAATTAAAACTACATGGAAGAAGTTTGTTATTGGTAAGAAATGTTGGACACCTTATGACCAACCCAGCAATCACTTTAAAAGATGGTTCTGAGATACCAGAAGGTATTATGGATGCTTTCATAACTTCAGCAGCGTGCCTTCATGATATTAAAAAAAGAGGTAATTCTAGAAGTGGTTCTATTTATATTGTGAAACCAAAAATGCATGGTCCTGATGAAACTTCATTTACAGATTTAATTTTTACTAAAGTTGAGGAAATTTTAGGATTAGAAAAATATACATGTAAAATTGGTATTATGGATGAAGAAAGAAGAACTTCTTCAAATTTAAAAGAGTGTATTAGAACCCTTGAAAATAGAGTATTTTTTATTAATACTGGTTTTTTAGATCGTACTGGTGATGAAATGCATACTTCAATGGAAGCTGGTCCTATGATTAAAAAAGGAGATATGAAATCTTCTAAATGGATCGGGGCATATGAAAATAATAACGTCAATATAGGTCTTCAGTGTGGTTTTTCTGGTAAAGCTCAAATTGGTAAAGGAATGTGGGCTATGCCTGATAAAATGAAAGAGATGATGGAACAAAAAACTGGCCATTTAAATGCTGGTGCAAATTGTGCTTGGGTTCCTTCACCTACTGCGGCTGCTCTTCACGCTCTTCACTATCATGAAATAAATATTTTTGAAAAACAAAAAGAATTACAAAATAGAGTGTCAGCAAAATTAGATGATCTTTTAACCATACCAGTTGCTGACAGACCTAATTGGTCTATTGAAGAAATTAATTCAGAAATTTCTAACTCTGCACAAACACTTTTAGGCTATGTTGTAAGGTGGATTAATCATGGTGTAGGCTGCTCTAAAGTACCAGATATTAATAATGTTGGTTTAATGGAAGATAGAGCTACTTTAAGAATCTCATCTCAGCATATAGCAAATTGGATACATCATGGAATTTGCACAAGCAAACAGGTTTTAGAAATTATGAAAAAAATGGCCAAGGTTGTTGATGATCAAAATAAAAATGATGGTGCATACAATCGATCTGGTAGATTGGGATATGAGGCAATGTCACCAAATTTTGATAAATCTGTTGCTTTCAAAGCTGCATGTGATTTAGTATTTCATGGTAGGTCTCAACCTTCTGGCTATACCGAACCACTTCTTCATTTAAATAGATTAATTAAAAAAAATTAATCAAAATTAGTTTTAATAACAGTTCTGTTTTTAAATGCTGAATATAAAGTTCCATCATCGAGACTTTCTATTTCGCCACCAACAGGTAGTCCTTGAGCAAGTTTTGTAACCTTAGTGCTAGTTTTTTTTAAACTATCTTCTATGTAATAAGCTGTAGTTTGACCTTCTACTGTTGCGCTTGTTGCCAGTATAACTTCTTCAATATTTTCTCTTAAAACTCTTTCTACTAATGAATTAATCAAAAGATCTTCTTTTCTCTGACCAGCAGAAGAAATAGTTCCACCAAGAATATGAAAGTAGCCTTTATAAATATTTGAATTTTCAATTGACCATTGATCCGCAATGTCTTCAACTACACATATTTTATTATATTTTTCTTTTGAATTTTCACAATTGTTACAGCCTAGCGAATTAGATTTTAAAGTACCACATGATTGACACCTAATAACATTTTTATAAACTTGCGCCAGAGTGTTTGCCATTGGTTTTACAAGCTCATCCCTATTATTAATAAGTTTTAATACAATTCTTTTTGCAGATTTAGGACCTAAGCCAGGGAGTTTAGAAATTAATTTGATTAATTCTTCTATCTCATTAATATTTTGCATATTCTTAAAGTGGCCATTTAAAACCAGGAATACCAAACCCACTTGTAGACTTAGAAATTTCTTCAGATGTCTTGGATTTCAATTCTGATTTTGCATTATTATGGGCAGCCACTATCAAATCTTCGATTATAATCTTATTTTCCTTTAATATTGCGTCTGAAAGGTCAATTTTGATCATTTCATTTTCACCATTTAAAGTAACCTTTACAGAATTTGAACCAGACGTTCCTTCTACCTGAATGTTTTTTATTTTTTCTTGGCTCTCTTTCATTTTAGCCTCTAATTCTTTTGCCTTATCTAAAATTTTTGTAAAATCAGTCATTCTTTAATCTTCTTTTATAGGTTTAACGTCAATGAGTTCTGCGTCAGGAAAATTTTTTAAAATATCTTTATAAATTGAAGAATTTTTTACACTTTCTATCAAATCTTTTTTTTGGTTAATTTCTTCTTCTTTTTTAGATGGCTGTCCTTTGGTTTTGCTTAGACTTATAATCCATCTTTCATTGGTCCATTCAAAAAGTTTTGTTGAAAGATCTTTAATAAAATCTTTATCTAAATCTTCATTAAATGATATTTCAATTCTTTTGTTTTCAAAACTTACAAGGTTAACATTTTTTTCTAATTCATATTTTAATTTAATCTCTTTTTTAGAAGAGCATGCTTTTAATAGATCATCAAATGAATTTATAAGACTGGTATTTGTTTCAATGTTATTATTTTCTTTTTCTTTGATATCTTTTTCTTGAGCAATATTTTTCATTTGCCCTATTGTTTCTGCTTTATCTTTTATTCCAAATATATCTTCGTTTGTTTTTTTTGGTGAAAAAGATGTTTGATTTTCACTTTCAGCTATTGATCTACTATCTTTGTTATAATCATCACTATCTTGTTTAATGCCTTTTAAATAAATTAGTCTAATTAAGAACATTTCCATTGATAAATGTTGATTAGAAACAATATCGAACTCCTCAAGTGTTTTAATAGTAAATTGCCAAAATAATATTAAGGTTTCATTGTTAACTTTTTCTGAAAGATCTTTAATTTTATTAAACTCTTCATCATTCAATAAAAAACTATTACCATCTAAATTTAGTGACTCGATATTTTTAAAATAATACAAGAGTTCTAAAAAATCATTAATAAAAATTTTTGGTTCAACACCCTGGTTATATATTTCTCTATAAGTGTTGAGAACTTCAGTTTCTTTACCCTCAAATATCAATTCAAATAAATCAATTAATTGAGACTTATCAAAATAACCAAATATTTTTTGTGCTGCTGCAAGATCTAATTCTTTGTCTTTATCCAAAGTAAGTAGAGCCCTATCAAGTAACGATAGCGCATCTCTAACTGAACCCTCAGAAATTTTAACAATTAATTTAAGAGCATCATCTGATGCGTTGCCATTTTCTTTTTCTTTAATTTTCTTAATAAAATCAAACAACTCTAAAGATTTAATTCTAGATAAATCAAATCTTTGACAACGTGAGACCACTGTAATTGGAATTTTTTTTATTTCTGTTGTTGCAAAGATAAATTTTAAATATTCTGGAGGCTCCTCTAAAGTTTTTAACAATGCATTGAATGCTTGTTTGCTAAGCATGTGTACTTCATCAATTATAAATATCTTATATTTAGCAGTAGTTGGGCCATATCTAGAAAATTCAATAAGGTCTCTTATATCGTCTACTCCCGTTTTACTTGCTGCATCCATTTCCAATACATCAATATGATTTGAGTTAGAAATTGCATTACAATTTTCACAAAGTTCTTCTTTACACAAGTTATCTATTCCATTTGAACAATTTAAAGATTTTGCAACAATCCTTGCTGTAGTAGTTTTTCCAATTCCCCTAATTCCAGTAAAAAGATAGGCATTAGGCACTTTATTAGCCTTAATAGAATTAGAAATTGTTTCCGCAACAACATCTTGTCCTATAAGATCATGAAATGTTTGAGGTCTGTACTTTAAAGCTAAAACTTTTGTATTTTTATTCATTTTATATAAAGGAGACTAGAACCTGAATAACTGTCTCTACGACTGCTTCCGTTAAGATCTGGTCGGGTTCAAGCAGTATTCACCTCTAGCCTCCAAAACTATTATAACAGTAATGTTTTCTATTCTACAAGAAAAGTTTCTAAGTTATTTTTCTCTAAACTTATCAGCTTCAAAAACACCTAGTACGTGAAAATCTTGACAATGAAGTCCTAATTCTTCTAAAGATTTTTGCACTTTTAGATTTTCGATATGGCCTTCTAAATCACATAAGAAAAAGTATGACTCAAATGAATTTTGTTCTGGATAACTTTGAAGCTTTGTAAGGTTAATTCCATTTATCGCAAGGCCACCTAATGATTGATAAAGAGCTGCAGGCTTACTTTTCAGTTTAAATAGAAAAGAAGTTATATATTTCTTGTCACCAAAATCAGGCTGTAAAACTTCATTGCCCATTACCAAAAACCTTGTGGCATTACCCTCTTCATTTTCAATATTTTTTGAAAGTATTTTTAGATCATAAATTTCTGCACTCAAAGAAGAGGCAATCGCTGCTTCAGTTTTAATTTTAGTTTTTGAAATTGTCTCAGCTGAACCAGCAGTGTCAGCACGAATATGCTCAACTAAATTATTTTTTTTAATAAATTTAGAGCATTGAGATAAGCCTTGAGAGTGAGAATAGACATCTTTTATATCACTTAAATTACTGTCTGGTTGTCCTAATAAATTATGTTCAATTTTATGAAAATGTTCAGCATAAATATTCAGTCTATACTTAAAAATAAGATATTCGATTCCAATATTTCCTGTAATTCTATTTGATTCAGGAATTACCATTCTCGATTTTTTATCTTGAGATGTTTTTAAAAAACATTCATCAAATGTTTTACATGGAATTACCTCTGCCTTAGGATCTATTTCTAACGCTGCTAGATGTGAATATGCACCAAATGTGCCCTGAAAATAAATTTTGCTCATTTTTATGATTTATATTCCATAATTTTTTTTATAGCCAGATAATCTTCTTTTGTATCCACACCTATAGGAGAAAAATTTGCCAAAGCAACACTGATTTTCAAATTATTATCTAATGCTCTTAACTGCTCTAATCTATTTTTTTTTTCATTTGAAGTTTGATCCAGACTAACAAATCTTTTTAATATACTTGTTTTGTACGAATAAATTCCAATATGATGATAAATATTTTGATTATTTTTTGAAAAACTATCTCTAGTAAAATTTAATGCTTTTGGAAAATTATCTTTTTCTAGTTTTGACTCCGTAATAACCTTAACTACATTTTGATTATTTAACATTTTATCGCTTTTAATTTCTGCTGCTAGTGTTCCAATTTCAGAACTACTATTAATCATAAAATTATTTAAATTTATAATATCATTTTTATCGATATTTGGCTCATCTCCTTGGAGGTTTAGTATAAAGTCAATGTCTTTAATATTAAGTTTTTCATAAGCTTCAAAAATTCTATCTGTACCTGTCTTGTGAGTGCTACCAGTTAAAATAGCTCTGCCTCCATTTTTTTCAACATCATCAAGTATTTCTTTATCTTCTGTTGCTACTACTACTTCACCAATATTTGCTTCCTCTGCCTTTTTAAAAACATGAGAAATTATTGATAAATTATTAATTTTTAAAAGTGGCTTACCTGGCAATCTAGTTGCTGACATTCTCGATGGGATTAATATTAATGTTTTAGCCATTGTAAATTTACCAACTTATGCGTCTAACAGACGCAAAATTAAAAAATTAAAAGTTAAGTATTTTTTTAATTATCATGTTATATCTGCAAAATAATAATAATTATATGGATTCGTTCGAACTTAATAAAATTATTGCAGCAATTTTAATGGTTGCACTACTTGTAATCGGTTTGGGAAAGATTGCAGATGGTGTCTTTCATGTGAATAAACCAGAAAACCCCGGGTATAAAGTTGAAGTAGAAGGACAACTAGCCTCTACAACATCTCAAGTTGCTGATGTCGTACAAAAAGTAAATATTACAGCTATAATGGCACTAGGCGATATTGCTTCTGGTGAGAAAATTTTTAAAAAATGTGCAGCATGCCACTCAATAAATAAAGGTGGAAAAAATAAAATTGGCCCCGCATTGTACAATGTTGTTGGTAGAGCGGTTGGTGGAGTAGATGATTATAAATACTCTAAAGCTTTAGCTTCATATGGTAAAGATTGGTCATTTGAAGAATTAAATGGATTCTTAAAAAAACCGGCTTCTTATTTAAAAGGAACTAAAATGTCATATGCTGGTTTAAGAAAAGAGAAAGACAGAGCCTCTGTAATTAAATATTTAAATCAAAGCAGTGATAGCCCCAAACAGCTACCTTAATTTCCCAAAACAGTACAATAAAATACTTTTTTGAACATGCACTCTATTCAGAGCCTGTAACCATACTTCAGAATTTTTTCCCAAAAAAACATCTCCTGTAACCTCTTCTCCCCTTGGGAGGCAGTGTAAAAAAGTTGTGTCTTTTTTAGCAAAACTCATCAATTTTGAATTAATTTGGAAGTTTCTAAAATCTTTAATTTTTTTATTTTTATTAACTCTATCATTCAATGAAATTACTTTATCTGAAAAGATTATATCAGCATTTTTAACTGCTTTTCTTGCATCATTAAAAATATGAATTTTTCTTTTATTTTTTTTAACCCAATCTAATACGAATTTCTTAGGCTCATAATTCTTGGGACAGCCGATATTTAAGTTGAAAGAAAATTTAACAGAAGCAGCAATCAAACTATTCAGAACATTATTTGAATCTCCAATCCAACAAATATTTAATTTGGAAATAGATTTTTTTTTAATTTCTTCCACAGTAAAAATATCTGATAACACTTGCGTTGGATGAGATGATGGGCTTAAACCATTTATTACAGGTATCTTTAAATATTTACTAAATTCTGCTATTTTTTCATCACTATCAGTTCTCAGCATAAAACCATCTCCATAAGTCGATAAGATTTTGGCTGTATCTGCTAGACTTTCTCCACCTTTTCCTAAGTGTAATTCGTTGGCTCTAAGAGTTATGGTTCCTCCACCTAATTGTTTTATTGCAAGATAAAAACTTAATCGTGTTCTTAAACTTGCTTTTTCAAACATTTGAATAAGCAATTTACCTTTTAAAGGTTTGTCCTTATCAATTTCTAGAGTGTTATAATTTTTTCTTTTTTGTTTTCTTTTTTTTGCATCAGCGATGATCTTTTTAAGGTCTGCTGAAGGTATGTCTTTAAGGTTGATGAAATGTTTCATTTTTATTTATAAGTAGAGCACACTTTTTTAATAATTTTTATTGCTATATTTATTTCTTCTTTTTTAACATTTAGAGGAGGTAATATTCTAATAACATTTTCAGCTGCTCTAATTGTTAATAATTTATTATCCATTAGTTTCTGTACAAATTTTGTTTGATCATTATGAAGTTGTAGTCCTATTAGTAAACCAACACCTCTTACTTCTTTAATTACTTTAGGAAATTCCTTTCTTAATTTATTTAATTCTGAATGAAAGTATTTTGATAATATTTTAACATTTGAAAGAAATCCTTTTTTTAATATTTGATCTAAAACAGCATTTCCAACAGACATAGCCAGTGGGTTGCCACCAAATGTTGACCCATGAGTTCCAGCTGTCATTCCTGATGCTACTTTTTTATTCATTAAGACCGCACCCAATGGAAACCCACCTCCAATACCTTTTGCTATTGGTACAATATCAGGCTTAATCTTTGAATTTTCAAATGCAAAAAAATTTCCACTTCTTCCAATTCCACACTGAACTTCATCTAAAATTAATAAAATTTTTTTCTTATCACAAATTTTTCTTAATTCTTTTAAACACCAATTGGGTATAGCTTTAATTCCTCCTTCTCCCATCACAGTTTCAACCATAATAGCAGCTGTTTTTTTTGTTATTTTTTTTTTAAAATCTTTATGATTTCCAAATTCAAAATGGTCAAATCCATCAACTTTTGGTCCAAAACCCTCCGTCATCTTCTTTGATCCACTAGCATAAATTGTAGCTAATGTTCTTCCATGAAATGAATTTTTAACACAAAGAATTCTATTTTTTGAAGGTTGCCCTATCGAATAAAAATATCTTCTAGCAACTTTAATAGCAGCCTCTGTAGCTTCTGCTCCACTATTTTGGAAAATAACAAAATCTGCAAAAGTTTTTTTGGCTAATCTTTTAGCTAATTTTTCTCCCTCCGGAATGATAAACGCATTAGAAACGTGCCAAAGTTTTCTAGATTGCTTATTAACTGCTTTTACCAAATATGGGTTTGCATGCCCCAAGGAATTAACTGCTATTCCCTGAACAAAGTCTAAATATTTTTTTCCATTAGTAGAATATAAAAAACTTCCTTTGCCATACTTAAAGGAAATTGGTCTTCTGTTATAATTTTTTGCTAAAGCGCTCATTAACTAAGATTTAATTTTATAACCTTTTTTGTAAAGAAAAAAAGCTACATACCAAATTAAAACACTTAGTATTGATAAATATATCAATCCTATATTTATTGAACCATCTGACTTACCTAAAAAGCCATATCTAAAACCATCAATCATATAAAAAAATGGATTAATATGACTTATCGTTTGAAAAAATTGTGGCAGTTTATCTATTGAATAAAATACTCCAGATAAAAAACTTAGGGGTGTAATAACAAAATTAGTCACTGTTGCCGTATGATCAAACTTTTCAGCCCAAAGACCGGTAATAAAACCTAAGCTTCCTAAAATAAATGCTCCTAAAAAACCAAAGGCAAAAATATATAAAATATTATATATTGGTATTTCAACTATTAGAGAAAAAACACCTATTGAAATTGTAGCTATTAAAAAGCTTCTTGTTAAGGCTGCAAGTATTATTGCCATTGAAACTTCAAGTGCTGATAATGGTGCATAAAGCATATCAACAATGTTTCCTTGAATTTTTCCAATCATCAATGAAGAAACTGAATGACTGAATGATTGACCCAAAATACTCATTGCAATTAAGCCGGGTGCTAAAAAACTTATAAAAGAATAACCGAGTACATCCCCTCTATTATTGCCTAAAGCTAGGGATAAAACTGATAAAAATAATAGACTTGATACAAGTGGAGATAGCAATGTTTGTTGCCAAACTACCATGAACCTATTACACTCTTTAAGCCATAGACTTTTAAAGCCAATCCAATTTACAAAGCCAAACTTTTTAACTCCGATATGATATTTTTTATTCAATTCAACCATAAGTAATCATATATAAATTTTAAAAAAAGATGTGCATAAAACAGAAAAATCTATTGTCTTTTTTTTAATCTTGTGTGATCTGTATATAGTTATAAAAACTAATTAACACACTAAATATAGAATATGAGCTGGAACGAGGAAAAAGTAGAAAAGTTAAAAGAACTTTGGGGCAAAGGAAGTACTGCAAGCCAAATCGCTGAAATAATCGGTGGTATTAGCAGAAATGCAGTAATTGGAAAAGCTCATAGATTAAATTTATCATCAAAAATTAAAACTAGAAATGCATCTTCAAGTCAAAATTTTGATAATAGTTCGGAAGAAAACTCCTCCAAACAAAGAAGAGGTAGAAAAAGCAAGTTTCAATCCTTAATTATTGAAAAAGATTTTGAACCAGAAAATCCTAAGAAATTAGAAGAACTAGATGAGAGCTCTTGTAAATGGCCTGTTGGTCATCCTGAAGAAGAATCATTTTATTTTTGTGGACGATCATCTCTGAAAGACTTTTCATATTGCAAGCTTCATTTGCTATATGCTTATCAGCCAAAAGGAAGAAAAGAAGAGCCTGTAGCTGATAAAGATGAAGAGGCAACTCAATATATTGATAAGAAAATTAATACTGGTTAATAATTTTTAAATTTAATTAATTTTATTTTTATTTCTTATTCTTTCCATTAATCCCTCTGATCAGAGATTTTATGATTAGATAAATTAGGAGAGTGAAAATTGAGAATATTAAGAAATAAATAATATTAATTATCATAGATAATCATACAATTTTAGTGTGGGGAATTCTATTAAGAATTAGTAGAGTTATATTTTTTTGTAGAAAATTGCCCACCTTCTCTCCACATATAGCTATATTTTTCTACTTCATTATCAAATACTCTTGTGCTTGGAATTCCAATGTCAGCATTTGTTTGATATTTGCCTGAAGGAACATTATCATATTTTAAAAGTGTAAGCTGATCTATTGTTAAAAGTGGCTTTGGAAATAATTGAAATACTTTAGCAGACATAGTTGCCACAAAAAGAGGTAAAGGAACTAATAATCTTTTTTTACCCATTAAATATAATAGTTTTTTTAAAATTTCTTTTAAAGATAACACGTCAGGCCCAACACACTCTACAATTTTAGAGTAAATATTGTTAGAGACAACATGATAAATTGTATCTGTTAAATCTGAACAATGTATTGGGGTAAATTTAGTCAATCCATTATAATAAAGTGGAAAGAACGGAAGCCTACTTAGTAAAGTCATAAAAGTTGTAGTAAAATTATCATCAACTGAATAAACTACAGATGGCCTTAATATTGTTGCTAAAGGAAAGTTTTTTTGAATACTAAGTTCGCCATCTAATTTACTCTTTGCGTACTTTGAATCTATTGCATTGTTTATCCCTAATGCTGACAAATGAATAAATTGCTGAACTTTATATTCTTTACATAGTTTGGCTAAAATAGACGGAAAAATAGAGTGAATATTTTTGAAAGTATTACCCTTGCCACTTTCATACAAAATACCAATTAAATTAATACAAATATCAGTTTGAGAGAAAAGCTTTCTAATTTTTTTTTCATCAAAGATGTTAGCTTCAACAATATCTATGTAGCCTGCATTAGCTTGGGTCTTTATTGCATATCCTTTTTGATGAAGGTTTCTAGTAACCACAGTTACTTTATAATTATTTTTAGTAAGCTTTCTTATTAAATGACGACCTATTTGACCGCTACCGCCAAAAATTAGACAATTTTTTGCTTTCATATATATATAATTAAAAATGAATATTGATATTAAACTTCACAAGAGTGATCTACCAGAAGATTTAGATTTAGGCAATATTATAGCAGTTGATGGAGAGTTTATGGGTCTCAATGTAAAGCGTGATCCTTTATGTCTTATTCAAATATCAACTGGTAATTCTGATGCTCATATTGTTCAGTTAGACAGGTCAAATTATAATGCACCAAACTTAAACAAAGTTCTCTCAGATGAGTCAATAACAAAAATATTTCATTATGGTAGAGCGGACATGGCTCACATAAAACATTATCTAAAGACAGAGACCAATAATATTCTTGATACAAAAATTGCCTCAAAATTAGCAAGATCCTATTCAGATAGTCACTCCCTAAAAACGTTAATTAAAGAATTTATGAACGTTGATGTAAGTAAAC
The DNA here is from genome assembly GCF_047717815.1 of Candidatus Pelagibacter sp. Uisw_113. Classification (GTDB taxonomy): domain Bacteria; phylum Pseudomonadota; class Alphaproteobacteria; order Pelagibacterales; family Pelagibacteraceae; genus Pelagibacter. The sequence goes on along the minus strand of NZ_CP159809.1, from coordinate 98,728 downwards.
AATTTCAAAGTTCAGATTTTGGAGGCGAACTATCTTCAGCACAATTAAAATATTGCGCCAATGATGTTATTTATTTGCATAAAATTCATGAAGAATTAAATAAAATTCTCGTAAGAGAAAAGCGAGTTGATTTATATAAGGGCTGCTTAACATTTTTAAAAACTAGAGTTGATCTTGATTTAGCTTTATTTAAAGACGATATATGGTCTCACTAAATGAAAAAAAAAAATTATAAAATAATTGCAAAAAATGTAATCGATCTAGAGATTAAAGCCTTAAAGAAACTAAAGAATTCAATTAATAATACTTTCAATGATGCGATAGAAGCAATTTCAAAATGTCAATCTAAGGTTATCCTATGTGGTGTTGGAAAAAGTGGACTAATAGCTGCTAAAATTTCAGCTACCCTGTCTTCTATTGGAACTCCTTCATTTTCACTATCTGCAAATGATTGCTCTCATGGAGATCTTGGTAGTATTTCAAAAAAAGATATTTTAATCTTGATAAGTTACTCAGGCTCTACAGAAGAATTAAAAAACATTATTAAATACGCAAATCGAAATAAAATTACTCTTATTGGTATTATGTCTAAAAAAAATTCAGTATTATATAATGCTTCTGATATTAAACTTCTTATACCAGAAGTGACTGAGGCTGGTCTTGGAATTGTACCAACCTCTAGTACAATCAATCAGCTGAGTATTGGCGATGCATTAGCAGTGGCAACTCTAAATAAAAAAAAAATAAGCAGAAAAGACTTTAAAAAATTTCATCCCTCAGGAAACCTTGGTAAGAAATTAAGAAATGTGAGCGATTTAATGACCATTGGAAAACAAATTCCATTTATAGACGAAAGCTTAAAAATGAAAAATGCATTAAAAATAATTTCACAAAAAAAATTAGGTGTACTTATTGTCAAGAATAGAAAAGGATTTACAACTGGGATAATTACTGATGGACAAATTAGAAGATCAAATGAAAAAAATAAAGATTTACAATCACTATTTGTAAAAAATGTAATGACAAAAAAACCTGTAAGTATTGAAAAGGATAGTTTGGTGGAAAAAGCTCTCTCGATAATGAATGAAAAAAAAGTGACTTCTCTATGCGTTCATAAAAAGGGCTTAAAGAGTAAAACAATTGGGATAATACATATACATCAAATTCTTGGTTCCAATATTTACTAATGAAGAGTTCATTTGTAATTCAAGTCTTTCTACTTCTTTCAGCTATTATTATCTCAATTTTTACAGTTTATTATTATTTCTATAAAGATAAAAATTTAAATATATCTAAAAAACCTGAACAGTTAATTGAGTCAAAAAATAATAATGGATTAATAAACACAAATAAAAGTAAAACTAAAAAAGATTCTAATATACTGGAAAATGTAGAGTATGAAAATTATGATAATGAAGGCAACAGATATAAAATCACTGCAGAAAAAGGTGAAATTAAAGATGCGAATACAAACGTAATTTATATGAAAAATGTTATTGCAACAATATATCTAAAAAACTTAGAATTTTTAACAATAACTTCTCTTGAGGCAATATTTGATAATGAAAACTTTAAAACAAATTTTTCAAAAAATATAGAATTAAAATATCTGAATCATCATCTATCAGGAGAAAATCTTAATTTTTTGTTTGAACAGAATTTAATAACGATGGAAAATCAAGTAGTTTATAAAAATCTAGATACAAAACTAATGGCAGATAGAATTGTTATTGACTTAATCACTAAAAATTCTAAGATTTTTATGGAAAATGATAATAACAAAATAAAAATTTTTAATCAAAACTAAATGGCAATTATAAAAAAATTTAGAATAACCTCATTTAAAAAAGAAAAACCAATAATTTCTTTAAAAAATGTTTCCATATCTTTTGATAAAAACTATCAACTGTTAGATAATATTTCTTTAGATGTTCCAAAAGGTCAAATATTAGGATTGTTAGGACCAAACGGAGCAGGGAAATCTACAATTATGAATATTATCTCTGGTCTACTCAAACCAAATCATGGTTCTATCAAAATTAAAGATCAAGATGTAACGAATTATCCTATATATTTGAGATCTAGAAAATTTAAAATTTCTATTATCCCTCAATACGGAGGGTTATTTGCTTCTTTAAATTCAGAGGAAAACCTTAAAGCGGTTGCTGAAATAATGATAGATGACAAGAAAATAAGGGAGTTAAAAATAGATGAATTAATTTCTAAATTTGAATTAGATGCAGTAAGAAAAGTAGAATCTAAGAACTTGTCTGGAGGGTTAAAACGAAGACTAGTGATTGCAATGGGGCTGATTGGAAATCCAGAAATATTATTAATGGATGAACCTTTGGCTGCGCTTGATCCACAAACTATACAAATGTTGCAAAATGTTATTGTTACACTTCAAACAGATTTTAACTTAACTATAATTGTGACCGATCACCAAGCTAGAGATCTTTTGGCTGTTTGTGACAAAGCAGTTATTTTATCAAATTCTAAGATTATTGCTCATGGCACTCCTTCAGAATTGATGAGTAACGAGAATGCAAACAAATATTATTTTGGGAAAAACTTTAAATTTAAATAATTTTTTTGATGAAAAATATAATTTTTATTAAAAAAAAAATTCAAAGTTATAATAAAAAAATTAATGTAAGTGCTGATAAAAGCTTAAGCATTAGGTGGGTTTTACTGGCTTCTCAAGCTGAAGGAATATCCAGAGCATATAATCTACTAATGTCAGAAGATGTAATTGCAACATTAGAAACAATAAAAAAATTAGGAATTAAAGTTAAAATTTATAAAAATTATTGTGAAATTTTTGGAAATGGGATTGGTGGGTTCAAATATAAAAATAATTTAGTAATAAATGCAGAAAACTCGGGAACGCTTGGAAGGTTAGTGCTAGGGTTATTAATAAGATCTCCACATAAGATCAAATTAATTGGTGATAAAAGTCTATCTAAGAGAGACTTTTCAAGAGTAACTAATCCACTTGAAAAATTTGGTGCTAAATTTTACTATAAAATAAAAAATAAACTACCTTTATCAATTTTAGGTTCAGAAAACATCAAAGGCATAAATTATTTTGAGGATAAAGGTTCTGCTCAAGTTAAAAGTAGTGTTATGTTTGCGGCTCTTAACGCTTCTGGCACAACATCAATCAGAGCCAAAAAATCAAGAAATCACTCTGAATTACTTTTTAAATATTTAAAGATTCCTATAAGAATAAGTAAGACTAAGAAATATGATTTTATAGACATCAAAAAACCAAAAAAAATTAAAGCATTTAATTATAAAATACCTGGTGATATTAGTTCGGCTGCTTTCTTTATGGTGCTTACAACTTTAGCCAACAATTCAAAACTATTAATTAGGAATGTAAATGTCAATCCCTCAAGAACTGGTGTTATCAAAATATTAAAAAAAATGGGTGCTAAAATTGAATTAGAAAAATTAAGAAACTATAAAGGTGAGCAAGTTTCTGATATCTTAATAAAAAGTTCAAATAATCTTAAGGCAATAAACTGCCCCTCAAAATTAAATACTAGCGCTATTGATGAATTTTTAATTATTTTTTTAGTTGCTGCAAAAGCTAAAGGCATTTCACACTTTAAAGATTTGTCTGAATTGAATAAAAAAGAAAGTCCAAGATTAGATTGGGGTGCAAAAATTTTAAACATGATGGGCATCAAAACAAAGCTAACTAAAGACTCTATTAAAATATATGGCAACCCAAACCTGAAAATTAAAAAACTCATTACAATTAAAAATTATTTAAAAGATCATAGAGTTTTTATGATGAGTACAATTGCTGCATTAACATGTGGAGGGGAATGGAAAATTTATGATCAAGATTCTATAAATACTTCCTTCCCTTCTTTTTTAAAAATAATAAAAAACTTAAATGAAAATTAAAATTAATGAAAAAATATAAAAAAAAAAATTTGCAAGTAGCCATTGATTCTCCTGCTGCAGCTGGTGCAGGAACGCAGGCAAGATTAATATCTAAAAATTATAATTTATTTTACCTCGATAGTGGAAAAATATATCGGCACCTGGCTCTTCTAAAAATAAAAAACCCAAAAAGATTTAATTACACATTCATTTTAAAAAAAATGAAGTCTCTAAAAATGTCTGATTTACGGAATGAAAAACTGCTATCTGATGAGGTTGGCACTACCGCATCAGTCATAGCAAAAGATGTTAAAATTAGAAAATTAGCACATGATTTTCAAATAAAGTGTGCCTATAATCCTCCAAAAAAATATAAGGGATCAGTCATTGATGGTAGGGATATTACATATAATATTATGCCCAATGCAGATTTTAAATTTTTTATAACAGCAAGTGCTAAAACTAGAGCACTAAGAAGATACAAAGAACTCAAAAAATTAAATAAAGCAATATCCTTAAATGAGGTCCTAAAAAGCATCAAAAAGCGTGATAAAAGTGACTATGATAGAAAAATATCACCATTAAAAAGAACAAAGGATCAATACTTGATATCTTCGGAAAATGAATCTAAAAGATCTTGCTTTTTAAAAATAAAAAAAATTATGGATAGGATAATAAAAGCTTAATGGAAATTTATAACAACCTAGATACAACAGCTTCACAAGAATTTGAAAAATTACTCAGCGGACAGTTCTCAAAAACTAAGATAGAAGAGGGAAAAATCTACTCTGCAGAAGTTACTAAGATAAGTGACAAATACATTTGGGCACATATTAATGGTTTAAAATCAGAACCAGTTATTGATATTAATGAGTTAAAAACAATGGGACTTTATCAAGATATTAAACTTGGTGACAAACTTGAAGTCTTACTAGAGAGAATCGAAAATAAAAATGGAGAAGTAATAGTAAGTGCAACTAAAGCTCAAAAAATTAAAGGTTGGGACAAGTTAGTTGAGGCTTTTGAAAAAAATGAACCTATTATGGGAAAAATTACCTCCAAGTGTAAAGGTGGGGTAATTTGTGAGCACATTGATACAGGGTCGTTAATGTTTATGCCAGGATCACAAATTTCTGACACTCCATTAAAGGATATTTCTCATCTGATGAATGAACCATTAAAATTAGCTGTAATAAAACTTGATAAGATTAGAGGAAATTGTTGCGTTTCTAGAAGACAAATTATTTCTTCATTTAAAAAAGAAGATAAGGTTAAATTACTTGATAAGTTTGAAGTTGGACAAAAAATTAAAGGTGTGTGTAAGGGTTTCACAAGTTTTGGAGCATTCTTTTCAATAGATGGTGAGCAAATGGATACCTTGGTTCATTTAATGGAATTATCTTATAGTAGAATATCTCATCCAGAAGATGTGCTAAATATTGGAGACGCTAAAGATCTTTTAATAATTGGAATAGATAAAGAAAAACTCCAAATTTCTACAAGTATACGTCAGTTGTCTCCAGATCCATTCTTGGAAGTTGACAAATACAAGATTAATGAAAATTATCAAATTAAAGTAATTAAATTTTTAGACTTTGGTTTATTTGGAGAATTTGTTGACTCGAGTGGCTTAACAGTATTGCTACATAATTCAGAGCTTTCACATTTAAAAAAGAATCTCACTGCCAAAAAGCTTTTTAAACTTGGAGAGATAATTACAGTAAAATTAATAGATGTAGATAAAGATAAAAGAAGAATTGCTGCAAGTTATAAGGCAACTCAAGAAAATCCTTTTAAAGTATTTGAAAACAAATACAAAATTGGAGATGTTTGTGAGATGACTGTAAAAAGCTCAAATGAATATGCTTTATTTGTTGCTACAGAGGATTTTCCAGAACTAGATTGTTTCCTTCATTGCAATGATCTAACATTTAATGAACAAAGTGAAGAAGAGCTAAAAAAATACAAAGAGGGTGATAAGATTCAAGTAAAAATTTTACAAATCCAGATAGATGAACAGAAAGTTAGAGTTTCTCATAGAGCTACCCTTTCAGATCCATTTGATTGGTTTGCAGATAAGAAAATTAAGGAAGCTATCACTGTTAAAATTATCTCAACTGATAACAAAGGTTTAGTTGTTAGACCAGAAGGTTGTGAAATGAACTTTGTTATCAAAAAATCTGCTATTGCCATCAATATTGCTGATGCACGACCTGCAAGATTTACAGGTGGTGAAAGAATTGACTGTGCGATTCAAGAATTAGATTTTGATAAAAGAAAAGTTACTTTGAGCATTAAATTACTTGAAGAAATTGAAAGAAAAGTAGCATTAGACACTTATGGTTCTGAGGCAAGTGGTAAAAACTTACCTTTCTCATCATTATCAGAAGATTTAGAGAAAAAGAAAAAAGAAGAATAAAAAATTGGCTATTGTAAAATCAAAGCTTTTAGACCAACTCAAAAAATCATATCCAAATTTTCTCAAAAAAGATCTTGAGAAAGTTATGTCCATTATTCTGAATGAAATTAAACAAGCTCTCAAACGTGGGGATCGTGTCGAATTAAGAGGCTTTGGTATGTTTTCAACAAATATTCAAAAAGCCAGAATTTCTCGAAATCCCAAAACTGGAGAGAAAGTAAATACACCTAAAAAAAAAACAATTCACTTTAAAATGGCAAAAGAAATGTTTAAAAAATTAAACAATGATGAATAAAAATATCTTCGTAGCTTGTGATTCATCAAGCTTAAAAGAAATAAAAAAAATAATCAATCACACTAAAACTAATAAACTTCAAATAATTCCAAAATTTGGCTTACAGTTTTTTTATTCAAAAAATGGGAGAGCTTTTCTTCAAAATTTTAAAAAAGATTATTGGTTAGATTTAAAGATAAATGATATTCCACAAACTGCTTTATCTGCAATAGATAGTATAAAAGATTTAAAAAAATGTAAATACATCACAGTTCATGCAAGCGGTGGACTTGAGATGCTTAAGTCCATTACAAAAAAAGCCAAAACAATTAATAAAAATTTAAAAGTATTGGGAGTTACAATCTTAACAAGTCTTAACAACAAATCACTTAAAGAAATTGGTTATACTAAAACTGTAGAACAATTAGTATTAAAACAAGCTGGTCTTATAAAAAAATCTGGTGCAGCAGGTATTGTGTGTTCTGCACAAGAGGCAAAAATAGTTAGGAAAAAGTATAAAAATTTATTTATTGTCACACCAGGGATAAGACTACCTGGTGATGATGCAAATGATCAATCTAGAGTAATGACTCCTAATGATGCTTTTAAAAACAAAGTTTCTGGTATTGTAATGGGAAGATCATTAGTAAAAGGTAATATTAAAAATAATATTAAAAGATTGATAAATCATTTAAATCAATGATCCAGCCCTGCAAGATTTGTGGGATCTCTGATTCTAAAACTTTAGAATTTTTAACTACCCATCCTGCCCCACCTAAGATGATAGGGTTTATTTGTAATTGGCCTAAATCAAAAAGATTTGTTGAACATGATAAACTTAAAGAGCTATTAAAAGTTGATAAAAGAAAATCAGAATATGTTGCTGTATTAGTTAAGCCTAGTGAAAATATTTTAGAAAAAATAAAAGATTTACCATTTGACTATTATCAACTTTATGATTGTACTCCATTTGAAGTTAAATCGATTAAAGAAAAATATAATAAAAAGATTATTGTTGCGATAACTATAAGGAATCAAAACGATACAGTTAAATATTTAGAATATAATGGACTTGCAGACATAGTGCTATTTGACAGTAAAGGTTATGAAAAAAGTATGTCCTTCGATCATCAACTAATTAAAAATATTAAAATTAATAAAGAGTTGATGCTAGCTGGAAATATTCAAATTGAAGATAACCTTGAAAATTATAAAGAAATAGCAGACATTATAGATATTTCTGGAGGTCTAGAAACATCTGGATTAAAAGATATTTCAAAAATAAATATTTTTTTAAACAAAATTAAACTAATTAACAATGAAACTTAAAAGTAAAATTCCTTTAATTGATCAGCACAATAAACGTGGATTTTGGGGTGGTAAGTTTGGTGGTAATTTTATACCTGAAACTTTAAAAAAGCCCATTGAAGACTTAACAGAACTTTTTAAAAAGCTTAGACATGATAAGAAATTTCTCAAAGAAAGAGACTATTACTTTAAAAATTACATAGGCTCTCCCACTTCATTTATTAAGCTTCAAAACCTATCTAATCACCTAGGTGGAGCCCAAATATATGCCAAAATGGTATCAGAGGCGAACGGAGGAGCCCATAAAATCTATAATGCAACAGTTCATTGCCTTATTGCTAAAAAGGCAGGAAAAAAATATGTCGTTGGTGATACGGGTGCAGGCTATGCAGGAAAGATGCTAAGTATGGCTGCTAAAAAGTTTGGTCTTAAATGTAAAATATTCATGGGTGCAAAAGATATAAAGAGGCAAAAACCTAATGTGGACGCGATGAAAAAGAATGGTGCGGAAGTTGTACCCGTTTATTCAGGAAGCCAAACATTAGTAGATGCAGTTAGTGAGTGTATGCGTTATTGGGTTTCAAATTGTGATAACACCCATATGTGTGTTGGGTCAACAGTTGGTCCTAATATATTTGTTAAAATTTGTGGCTGGAGTACAGCTCAAATTTCAAGAGAGTTAAAAATTCAAATACAGTCTGAGTTTAAAAAAATACCTAAAAAAATTAAACTTATTAATTGTGTGGGTGGTGGAAGTTCAGCTTATGGTTTTTGGAGTGAGTTTATTGATTATAATAAAAAACAAATTGAATTAATTGGTGTTGAAGCTGGTGGACCAAAAAATTCAAAACTACATGCCGCACCTCTAACTAATGGTGCTAAACTTGGAATATTGCATGGAGCAGCAGCCTATGTTTGTCAGAATAGTGAAGGACAAATTAATGATACTGCTTCTATTTCTGCTGGATTAGATTATCCTGGAGTATCACCTATTCACTGTTTCTTAAAAGATACTAAGAGAGCAAGATATACATCTGCAACTGATGAAGGTGCTTTAAATGCATACAAACTAGTTACAAAACTTGAAAAAATAAATCCAAGTCTTGAGCCATGTCATGCTTTTGCTGAAGCGATAAAAATTGCTCCAAGATTAAGCAAAGATACTATTATTATAGTAAACTCTTGTGGTGATGCTAAAAAAGATCGTGATATTTTAAAAGAAAGATTAGGAAAAATTAACTAAGATGTCATTAATTAACTTAGCCTTTAAAAAAGTAAAAACTGAAAAAAGACCTGCATTACTAACTTACACAGTAGCTGGAGATAATACTAAAAAGAAATCTCTTGAGATATTAAAATCAATTGCAAAATATGCTGATATTTGTGAGATAGGATTTCCTCATAACACTCCAATTGCAGATGGTGGTCAGATTCAATCTAGTGCTTATAGAGCTTTAAAAAATGGTATTAAAATTAAAGATGTTTTTTCAATAGTTAAAGATTTTAAAAAATCAAAACAATCAAAGCCTGTAATATTGATGGGTTATTATAATATGATTTATCAATATGGAGATAATAACTTTATAAATATTTGTAAAAAAGTAGGTGTAGATGGATTAATTGTTGTCGATCTTCCTTATCCAGAAAATAAAGAATTTGCAAAAAAATGTAAGAAAAAAGGTATTAGTTTTATTCAGTTAGTATCTCCTACTACCTCTCCGAGCAGAATGAAAAAGATTATAAAAGACTCACATGATATGGTTTATTATATTAGTATGCTCTCAACAACTGGTGGTAAACTAAAGGTTTCACCTAAAAAAATATTAGAGCGTTACAGTAAGATTAAAAAACTTAATAAGAATAAGAATATTGTAATAGGCTTTGGGATAACTGAAAAAACTATAGCATCTTTAAAAAAAGCTGATGGATTAGTGGTTGGTAGTGCTTTGTGTAAAGAAATATCAAATTCTATTAAAAAACGCCAAAATCCTGTCACAAATGTAACTAATATTGTGTTAAACTTAAGAAATAAAATAGCATGAATTGGATTAAAAAAACTTTAAGATTTGGTGAGAAGATAAAAACCATCATTAAAGAACGTGCAACCAAAACTGAAATAGCTAATAGTGATTGGACCTCATGTTGTAAGGGGCCTATCTTAAAAAAAGATTTAGAAGAAAACTTATGGGTTTGCCCATCTTGTAACAAACACCACAGAATAAGCCCACGTCAGAGATTTGATATTATATTTGGCAAAAATAATTATGAAGTTTTAAAAACTCCCATTCCTCAAGACGACCCTTTAAATTGGAATGATGCAAAACCTTATAAAGATAGACTAAAAGCTGCTAGAAAAAAAACTGGAATGGATTGTGGAATGATGGTTGTTAATACCAATATTCTAAATTTAAAAATTACAGCGATTGCATCTGATTTTGATTTTGTAGGTGGCTCAATTGGTGCTGCAGAAGGTGAGGCTTTTTTATATGGAATTCAACATGCAATAGAAAATGAACAACCTTTTGTAGTGTTTACTTCTGGTGGTGGAATGAGGATGATGGAAAGTCTTATATCATTAAGCCAAATGACAAGAACGACACTGGCAATTAACGAACTAAAGAAAAATAATTTACCCTACATTGTTGTGCTAACTGATCCAACCGCTGGTGGAATTACAGCCTCATATGCAATGTTAGGTGATCTACACTTAGCAGAACCAGGGGCTCTTATAGCTTTTGCAGGAGCAAGAGTAATTCAAGGAACTGTGAGAGAAGAGTTACCAGAAGGCTTTCAAAGAAGTGAGTACGTTCAGAAATCAGGATTTATCGATATGATTGTCGAGAGAAAAGATCTAAGAGAAAAAATTGGTTCATTATTATCAATATTGTTAAAGAAAAATTCTGCTATAAATTTATCAGAAAATGAAACTTCAGAAGATAGTAGAACGCTTACAAAAGCTGCATCCTAAAGAGATTGATCTAAGTCTAGATCGAACTAGAAATCTTTTAGAAAAATTAGGTAATCCTCAAGACGAAATTAATTGCATTTCTATTGTTGGAACAAACGGAAAGTTTTCAACAATCCAAGCACTTTATGCAATTTTAAAAGAAGCAAATTATAAATGTAATATTTATACTAGCCCTCACATTCAAAAGATTAACGAAAGATTTGTCTTTAACAATAAGCCTTTAACAGATGATGAACTGGCCAATCTTTTTTCTGAAATAGAAGAAGCTAATAATCAAACACAAATTACTTTCTTTGAAATTTTAACTGTTGCTTATCTTCATTATGCAAAGAAATACCCTGAAAACATTAACTTAATTGAGTCAGGTCTATTCCATAGATTTGATGCAACCAATATTTTAAAGAAAAACTTAGCTAGTATTGTAACGGCTATTGGTCTTGATCACTTAGATTGGCTTCCAAAAGAAGAGCAAACTGTTGACAAAATAATATTTGAAAAAACATCCACTTTATTAAACTCTAAAATCATTGTTGCAAAACAAAGCTCAAATGAAATTAGCAAAAGTATTGAAGATACAATTAAAGATAATTCATCTAAAAAAATAATCTTTAATAAAAATTATAATTTTACATTAAAAGAAAATGATTTTTTTTATTTTGAAGATGAATTTGGTGCTCTTAAACTTCCAAAACCTAATTTACCTGGAGAATTTCAATTAGAAAATGTCTCTACTGCAATTGCAACTGCTAGACAATTAACAGATTATAAAATAACTGACGAACATATTAAGAGTGGTATTACTAAAATAGAAAGTATCGCACGGCTTCAAGAGTTAAAATCTGGAAAATTAAAAGATTTAATTACTAATAACTTGTTATTTGTAGATGGATCTCATAACCCACTTGGGGCAAAAGTATTAAATAAATATCTTCAAAGTTTAAATTGTAACAAACATATCATTTTAGGAATGATGGCTAATAAAGACCACAATGAATATATGAGTTACTTTAAAGATATTAAATCATTAACAACAATTGATATTCCCAATCAACCTAATGCTATTAAGGGGAATGAACTTAAAGAGAAAATTAAAAATTTTGAAAATATCAGTTACAAAAATTCTGTTGAACAAGCAATTAGCTCAATTGATCTTCAAGAAAATGATATTATTTTAATTACAGGGTCTTTGTATCTTGCGGGAGAAATTTTAAACTTAAACTAGATATTCTTATCTAGAAATTCTTTCATTTGGCTCTCGGCAACTCCACCAACTTTTCTATCTACTTCGACACCTTTTTTGTAAACAATAACAGTTGGCACACCTCTTACACCAGCAGCTGAACCAGTGTTAATTCCACCATTTTCAATGTCAGCATAATAAAAGCTAGCTTTATCTTTGTAGCTATCTGAAAACTTATCCATGATGGGTTTGAGACTCTTACATGGAGCACACCATTCTGCAGAAAATTGAACTACAGAGATATCTTCATTCTTAATTTTTGTTTCAAATTCTTCGTCTTTAAAATCTATAAGCATGGTTCTTATATAAATTTTTATTTTATTTATTCAATATGTAAAAAGGGATTTTTTTAGTTAATTAACAAAGGTTAATTATGCCTGCTCATATTTTTTTTGAATACCTTCAACAAACTCATTAATTTCGTCTAAAAACTTGAGCTTTTTCTCGTCTTTTTCGTTGGTATATCTATCTCTTAAGTTATCGCACTCAAAATAAAATTCTTTGCATGTCCACCATTTTTCTTTTTCATCACTTAATATTCTTTCTGCTATTCCACGTTTAATAGTCTTAAACATATCAGCAGGCAGTGCATCCGGTGATTCTTGATAAATTATCTTTTTTCCAAAGCTTACCATTCTCTCATCTTCAAATTTGTCTAATAAAATTAATTTTTCTTTCCAAGAAGCTGCGTGCCATTTTGGAAATAAAGCTGTGTCTTTTTGAGGTGTAAATTTTTTATAAATTGTCTCCTCTGCTAATAAATCAACCTGTGAATCAAATTGTGCTTTTTCTTCAGCAGTCTCTCTTAATACTGTTAAAATATTTTGAGAAAATTTCTCATTACTATTTACTAATTTTGCACGCTCTTTAATTAAATCAGGATCAAGTTTGCTATATGGCTCAACTTGTAATCCATAACTTGCATCTAAAATTATAGGAGCTTTGTTTGATCTTATAGTTCTTAAAAACTTTAATTTTTTAATAGCACTTTTAAGTTCAGAAATTGACATATCAAATAATGGAATAGGATCAATTTTAAGATCAAAAGCTTGGCCCCATTGATAGATTGGGTGAATACAATGTTTTGGATGAAGTGGTGCAACTACAAATCTATAATTTTTACCAAAATGATATTCAGCTAATGTAAACATTTTTTCTGTTTTAAATATTGTCTCGGTATCACTCTTGTTTGCTGTTCTTAAAAATGTATCCCATGTTTGAGGTTGATTTTTTTTGATTAAACCTAAAACTTTAACAGTTAACTCTGCATCAAATAAAGCACTGTGAGCTCCACTAGATTCAAATCCATTCATTCTAGCTAACGATTCTAGTTTCATGACTGCATTACCTTTTGCATTTATTTCTGTTTTTACAACACTTTCATCGACTGCATGAGCACCTCTTGCAATGTTTAAACCATCATGTCTTTTGTTGGGAGTTGCATTTGTAATATATGGATATCTAATTCCTCTAAAGAATTCGTTTCTTATCATCTCGTCATCAAAACCAATGTTTGACCAACCCATAAACATTGCTGGGCTCCATTTTTTAAATGTTGCTTCTAGTTGAGATAACATTTGGTAGTGACTTAAATTTCCTTTAGTTAATAAATCAACACTAGTTTTGTTAACTATCAAGGCCATTGCTTGAGGAACTTCTCCTTCTGGCAATCTACATCTAAAATTAAAACGATCTAATTCTTTAAAATTTGGATCAACTAAAATACCACCCACTTCGATAATACTTCCCCATGAAGTATTGGCGCTACTAGATTCAATGTCCCATATTGCTAAATTCATATTAGTTCATATTCCTTTGGTGATAGTATTGTTCGACTTTTTCTAAAAACTTATTTTGATATTCTTCTAGTTTAATACCTTGAATTCTAAAATCTTGAAATAAATTATCAACCGTACATAACAGGACAATTCCTTGGGTGATGTTTGAGTTGTAAACAACGTTATGAGCTAATGAATAAGCCCCTAATTGAAGATAATAGTCTTCAATCCACTCTTCTTTTTTCGGTTTGTTGGACTGTTTAAAATCAATGATAGTTTCTTGCCCCTCATACACTCCACAAGCATCACACGTTCCAGCATATTTTCCTGGATAGTACAATGTGGCTTCAGTTCCCCAAATCTCTGACAATTTATTTTTAATTCCTTGTTCAATAATTTCATCTGCCATTTTTTTAGATTTATTTTCTTCTTCTAATAATTCTAAATTTAATTGACCTAATAGATATTTTTCTAAATGAGAGTGCATTGATGTGCCTCTACTTGAAGCATCATTTTTAATTCTATTTGCTTCAGCAGCGCCCACTCTTGCTTTCCAATTTGCAAGAGATGCTTTTTTTTCTTCACTTTGTGTTGCTTGTAATATGGAAGTTACTGATGGAAGTTTTTGTTGATTTACAGCATACATTCTTGAACCACTCACCATTGACCTCATGGATTTTGGATAAGTAAATTTATTATTCCACTGCATATAGTTTGTTATAAGCGGTATTGAGGGAAAAAAGAAATTAATTTTTTGCTTGTTTTGAATGGTCAACAAATTTTTCTACGTTTTCTGTTTGAACAGCTTTATCAACTTGTTCAGGATCTTTAATATTTTCTAGGCTTCTACTGATCGATCTTGCATCTGTTCCAAACTTATCAACAACAATCATTGCTTCTTCTAATTTTTTTCTTAGAGAAACTATATTATCAAAGTGTTTTCCAAATCTTGAACTAATTGTTTTTAAGTGATCATAGATTTCGGTTGCACCCTTTTGAACTTTTAATGATTGAAAGCCCATGTGCAAAGATTGTAAATAAGCTGAAAGGGTATTAGGACCACAGATTACAATTTTATATTTTTTCATTAATTCTTGAGTTAATAATTCTTTAGTAGTTGGATCTTGGTATTCAGTTAATTCTTTATATAAACTTTCAGTTGGGGCATAAACAATTGCAAAGTCTGTAGTTTTTGGTGGAACAATATATTTTTCATTAACACTTTTAGCTTTTGCTTTAAATGCAGCAGCTAATTTTGCTCTTGCATCTGCAACAGCTTTTTTGTCATCAGCATCATAACCATCAGTAATTGCTTTAAATTTTTCAACTGGAAAATGCGAGTCTACAGGTACCATTACATCGCCCTGAAGTTTGATTGCAAATTCTACATTTTCACCTGTATCTTCTTTCATCTTAACGTTGGTCTGAAATTGTGAAGCTGGTAATAAGTCTTTGATTAAAGCATCCAATGAAAACTCTGCAAGAGTTCCATATTTTTTAACTCCGGCTAAAATTTTTGTTATACCTTCTTGGCTTTTATTTAATAATTCGACCTGACTATTAAAGTTTCCTACTTTTTCATCAACTTTTGTTAAGGCCTCTGTCATATCTTTAGTCACCCCAGTTGATAGGTTGTTAAATGAAGTCGACATTGAACCAAGTGAGGTATTAATAGTAGTATTTAAGGTATCTTTTAATGAAGTAATTTCTGTCTTTAAATTAGCCATCTCTTCAGCTTCTTTATTTTCACTCTCATCTTTTGACTTAGATCTTAAGTTTAGATAAAGGATTGCTAAAGCAACTCCTAGTAATAAGACTAAAACCGTTAGTAAAATTATGTCCATGATTCTATGAGATATTTTATAGTAAAAATTTGATTTATATATGTAATTATTTAAAACTGTCTCTATGGAATTAATCTTAATATTAAAAATACTACTTATTATAGGAGCTATTGTTGCAACTTATGCGGTGCTTAGAAACCTTGATATTATTAAGATTATTTTAATTTACGTTAAGGATACTCTACTTAGAAAGTAGCTTAACTAATTTTTTAACCAAACCATTTTTTAAAGAGGATTTTGAAACCATCATACAGGCCTCTGACTTTAAAATTTCACCATCTTTAAGAATTCGAAGGTTATTTGCTCTTAAAGTTTCACCAGATGAAGTAATATCAGTTATAATTTCTGATGACCCAGTAAAAGGATATGCTTCAGTTGCCCCTAAACTACTAACTAACTTAAATTGAGTAACTCCTTTTGAAAACAAAAACTCTCTTGTTAAATTGGGATATTTTGTTGCTACTCTTAATCTTTTTTTCTTTTTATCTTTAAATTCAAAAGCAATCTCTTCTAAATCAGCAACTGTTTGAACATCAATCCAAGGGTCCGGGATAGCAACAACCAATGTTGCTTTGCCAAATCCATAATTCTTAACGACACTTATCTTCTTTTGAATATTAACTTCGCTCTCTTTTAATAAATCATATCCAGAAAAGCCAAGATCTAAAGAGCCATCTCCAAGTCTTTCAACTATCTCCCTTGCATGAAGATATAATACTTTAATATTATTTAAGTTTTTAATAGATCCTAATAAATCTCTTTCACCTCTTTCTGAGACTAAATTTAATTTATTTTTTTTAAATATCTTTAAAATATCTTTTCTAAGACGACCTTTGCTTGGAATCCCAATATTAATAATATTTTTTGTCATTAGTAGTTTAAATTTAAAGCAGCTCCTACTGCTGGAACTTGTTTTTTTGATCCAAGGTCTGAAATTAATTTGTCGTATCGTCCACCGTTAATAATATTAATATTTTTAGATTTAGACTTAATATCAATTTTAAATACCATGCCTGTATAATATTCTAATTGACGCCCAAAAGACGCTGAGAACTCTACATTTAATTTTTGAATTTTGTTTAATGAGGTTGGAAAATATTTTTGATCTACAATTAAGTTAATTTTATTTTTTTTAAAGAAGATATTAAGTTTTCCAGCAGCTTGTCCTATTGGACAATTAATTTTTAAAAACTCTTTAATGATTTTTGAAACATTTTTACCTCTACTAGCTCTTCTTGGATCTTTAATCTTATTATCAAATCTCTTTAAGATTTCTTCAATTGATCTCCCCGCAACTACTGTTTGCTGATTATCTTTTAACATTTTTTGATATCTCTTTTTATCAACTTCAACAATTGTTGGATCTACATCAGAATTTGTCTCTAACCTTTTTAATAAGTCATTGAAATATGACTCTCTCCAAAAATGCCTTGAAAGTCTTAATTTCCATCTTTTCGGGATATCTAGTTTTGAAATTAATAAATTGAAAATCTCAACATTACCAATTTTTAAAGTTCCTGATGAATATTGTAAATTAGACAGAGATTTTAAGGCTGTATTAATAATTTCCTTATCATCTTTTTTTTCATCTTTAGAGCCAATGATCTCAAAGCCAACTTGGTCTCTAATAATAGAATCTTTTTTGTTATTTGATTTTCTATAAGCCTGACCGCTATAAAATATTTTCTCTTTTCCTTTAAGATTATTTTCTAAATATCTCAAGCAAGATGCTATTGTAAGGTCTGGTCTTAGACAAAGCTCACTACCATTTTGATCAGTAAATGAAAAAATAAACTTTCTAAAATTCTCTCCAGATCGTTGAACAATATGATTAGCTTCAATTACTGAAGGTAAATCAATATATTTAAACCCTTTAGATTTAACCGATCTAAGGATTTTTTCAGATAAATTTTTTGATTTCATCAATTAAATTTTCTTTTGGGAATGTTACTTGATTGTTTTCACCTTTAACTCCTAAAAGGTTTTTTAAAGTAATCGTATTATCTTTAAATTCATTTTCACCACAAATAACTGCTACTGGGCATTGTTTTTTATTCGCATACGTTAACTGTTTGCCTAGATTTTTCTTACTGTCTAAAAATATTTCAGAGTTAATATTATTGTCTCTTAAAACTTTTAAAATTTCATAATAATTTTTTAAATACTTTTCATCCATTACACAAATAATAGCTGGTTTTTTCTCATCAACTTCAATTTGATCAAGTTGCATCATTGCAAATAATAATCGGTCAACACCAATACTCATTCCAGTTCCAGGAATATCAACTCCCTTAAATCTTGAAATTAATTTATTATATTGTCCACCTGAACAAATACTTCCAATATCAACTTCTTTACCTTTGTTGTTTGTTGTTTTGAAATTTAAATTTGTTTCAACACAAAATCCGTCATAATAAGCAAGGCCTCTAACAATTGTAAAGTTTGTCTTTATTTGATCTAAATAATCTCCATAACTTGCTATTTCCAACAAATCTTCTAATTCTTTAATTCCTTCTTGAGATAAAGGGTTTTTTAAATTTTCTTTTAATTCTTTTAAGTCTTTTACTTTTAAGAAGTTGATTATTTGTGAAGCTTGATCATCAGTTAAGTCAGCACCTTTTGTAACAGCTCCACTTACATCTACTCTTTCTTTTTTTAATAAGTCTTCAACTCCTCTTAACCCAAAGCCAGGCTTATCTAATTTATCTATTGCTCTCATAACCCTTATCTTTTTGTCTTCAGATATTTTAAGGTCTTCAATTAAACCTTGAACAATTTTTCTATTACTAATGTTAATAACGAACTGATCTTTTTTTAAACCACAGGCAAGAAGTGTACTTGCAATTAAATTGCATAGTTCAGCATTTGCTTGGGCTGGGTTAACGTTACCAACTATATCAGCGTCACATTGTAAAAAGCTTCTATAACGAGCATTACCCGCTTTTTCATTTCTCCAGACATCGCCCATTTGATATCTCTTATAAGGTAAAGGTAATTCTTGATTGTTTTGAGCAACAAATCTAGCTAACGGACTTGATAAATCATATCTAAGAGTAATATTTTTCTCACCATCTTTAAATGAGAATACGTCAGACATAGAATTATTATCATCATCTGCAAGAAATGATCCGATGTTTTCTGAAATTTCAAATGAAGGAGTTTCAAGAGCAGCAAAACCAAATTTTATAAAATTAGTTTCAATAATATTAATTAACTTTTTCTTGAGAATTAATTTCTTGCCCCATCGGTCTTCAAATCCTGAGGGTAATCCAGGAATTAGTTTATTTTCTTTATTCATTTTTTTTGGTACCCGCGCTTGGAATCGAACCAAATCCTATAGTTCCACAAACTATCGTACTAACCGTTATACTACGCAGGCATTCCTTGTTTTTATATTATTTTTGTGTGGATTTAAAATTATATTATAAATAAATAGCCTAAAGGCTATGGAAACAAAGTCTATGAGTACTTCTTGAAGTCTCTCTGTACATAATATTCATAATCATAAACAGTCTTTTAGACAATTAAGAATAATTTTCAACACATAAATATAAAAAGACGTTGACCTTATTTTTAAATTTTTAAGAGAGGTGGTGGTGGCCCCAACTGGACTCGAACCAGTGACACACGGATTTTCAATCCGATGCTCTACCAACTGAGCTACAGGGCCCCATATTAACCTCTAAAAGTGATACGACCTTTGGTCAAATCGTAAGGTGTCATTTCGACTTGAACCTTATCACCTTGAAGTACTCTAATTCTATTCTTACGTAATTTGCCTGCAGCATGAGCTGTAACAATATGGCCGTTTTCTAATTTAACTCTGAACATTGCATTCGGTAATAAATCCTCAACAATTCCTGAGAACGACAGCATTTCTTGTTTTGACAAATTTATTTTCTCCTAATTCTTTTTTCTACCGACTTAGCGTGTCCCGCTAAACCCTCGTAGTTTGCAAGTGTTATAACTGATGGACCAAGGGTTTCAATCCCTTTTTTTGATAGGTTTATATATGAAATTCTTTTATAAAATTCATTAACACTAACTCCACTTGAATATCTTGCTGAAGAATTGGTTGGCAATACATGGTTAGAGCCAACATTATAGTCAGTCATTGCCATTACAGCATATTTTCCTAAACAGATAGATCCTGCATTTTTAATCTTCCCCACTACTTTTTTATAATTCTTAGTATTAAGTTCTAAGTGCTCAGGGGCAATTTTATTTACTGTATTAATAATTTTCTGATCAGACTTCATATGAATTATAATTCCATTATTAAGTAGACTATTTTTTGCAATTGCGGCTCTAGGTATTTCTTTTAATTGATTAATAATTTCATCATTAACTTTTTTAATAATTGATTTGTCTTTTGAAATTAAAATACATTGAGCAAGATTATCGTGTTCTGCTTGACCTATTAGATCACTTGCTATCCATTCAGGGTTTGAAAATTTATCACAAACAATTGTTACCTCAGAAGGGCCTGCAATCATTCCTTCAATTCCAACGTCTCCAAAAACTTCTTTTTTTGCTGCAGCTACGTACGAATTTCCAGGGCCTACAATTTTATCAACTTTTTTAATTTTCTTAGTGCCATATGCTACAGCTGCAATGGCAGATGGTCCTCCAATTGAATAAATCTCTTTAATTTTACATTTCTTTGCAGCATATAATACAGCTGGATTTTGTTTACCTTTTTGACCTGGATTAACCATGACTAGTCTTTTCACCCCGGCAACAATTGCAGGTATTGCATTCATTAAAACGCTAGAAGGGTATGAGGCTGTTGAACCAGGTACATAAATTGCAACTGATTCAATAGGTACGTATTTATACTCTAATTTATTTTTTAGTTTATCCGTATAAGAAATATTTTTGAATTTTTGTAACGAGTGGAATTTATAAATTCTATCATAAGCAAGATCGATTGCTTTTTTAACCTTTAGATCTAAAGATTGAATAGTTCTATTTATTTGTTTTATACTTGGGGCAATAACGCTATTTTTATTAAATCTCTTTTCATACTTTAAGATGGCTTTATCACCATTTTTCTTAACATCTTTAATAATTTTGATAACTGAAACTGAATTAAGTTGAACTTTATTTTTTCGTTTAGACAGTAATGCATCTAAAGTTTTATCAAAGTTTTTATTTTTACTATCTAATATCTTAATCATTAATCAGCTTTGTTTTGGTCGTCTAAGGTTACTTCAATTATTTCTGTTGATAATGTAATGTATGCGTTGTTTGTAAACATTAAGTTTATCTCATAGTTGTCATTATTCTTTAAATAATCCATACCAATTAACTCTAATTTTTCCTCAGGGTCGTTTTGTTTAATGTTTTTAGATTTAACTTTATCTACAAATTCGAATTTGCAAATACTGGTAACTTTTTTATCTTTCTCATCTGTTTCTACTTTAGATCTATTTAATGATAATAAAAAAACCTTGTTTGACTGAAGATATTTAATTTCATCAACTTTAACTTCAGCTCCAGAGCAACATGCTGAGATCACTTGTAGTCCCTCATTGTCTGTAGCTATAATTTTTGATAAATATTTTTTATTCATTAGTTAATTCTCTTAATTTTAGCCCCTACTTTTTTTAATTTCTTCTCTATATCTTCATAACCTCTATCAAGATGATATATCCTATTAATTACCGATTTTCCTTTAGCTGCAAGTGCTGCAAGAATTAAAGATACAGAAGCTCTTAAATCTGTGGCCATTAATTCTGCTGCTTCAAATTTAATATTTCCTTCTATGGTTGCTTTATTTCCATTTATGGAAATCTTAGCTCCCATTCTATTTAACTCCGCAACATGCATAAATCTATTTTCAAATATTTCTTCTTTAATATGAGATTTTTTATTAGCTTTACACAATAATACCATCATTTGTGCCTGTAAATCTGTTGGAAACCCTGGATAAGGGGACGTTTTAATATTTATGCTTTTAATCTTTTTACTTCCTTGAATAAGGATTTCATTTTTTCTTAAAATAATTTTTGATCCTACTTTTTTTAAGATATTAATTTCTGTACTTATTATCTTGGGATCAATTCCAGTAATCTTCAAATTTCCCTCCGTTAATGCTGCGGCTATTAAATAAGTTCCAGCCTCTATTCTATCTGACATTACTGAATAATTTAATTCTTTAAGGTTATTCACTCCTTCAATCCTAACCGTTCTCTTTGCAGTCCACTTAATATTACAGCCCATATTAATTAAAAAATTAACTAAATCTTTAATCTCAGGTTCAATAGCACAATTTGATAAGGTTGTTTTTCCTTTAGCTAAACATGAGGCTATAATTAAATTTTCTGTAGCACCAACTGAAACTTTAGGAAATTTTATATTCGCTCCTATTAACCCTTTGGGTGCATTAGCGTGAACATATCCCTGAATAATTTTATATTTAACTCCAAGTTTTGATAGAGCTTGCAAATGAATATCGACAGGTCTTGTTCCTATCGCACAACCGCCAGGTAATGAAACTTTTGCTTTACCAAATTTAGCAAGCAATGGTCCTAAAACTAATATTCCTGCCCTCATAGTTTTAACCAAACTATAAGCTGCAAAAGTTTTTGTTTGCCTAGTATTTTTGATAATTAATTCTTTTTTATTATCATCAATAACTGAACCTAATGACTTTAATAAAAGTATCATTGTTTCTATATCTTTTACTCTTGGAAGGTTTGCTAAAGATATTTTTTTATTTGATAGTAATGTTGCAGCTAGAATAGGAAGAGATGCATTCTTAGATCCTGAAATTCTAATGTGTCCCTTGAGCTTTGCTGCTCCAAAGACTTCCAATTTTTTCATGATTATACTTTTGGTAAAGTTACTCCAGTTTGACCCATGTATTTTCCTTTACGGTCAGCGTATGAAGTTTCAGGAGGCTGATCTCCTTTTAGAAATAAAAATTGAGCAACACCTTCATTTGCATAAATTTTTGCTGGTAGTGGTGTGGTATTAGAAAACTCAAGAGTAACTGTTCCAAAGAATTCAGATTCGATTGGAGTTACGTTCACTATAATCCCTGTTCTTGCATATGTACTCTTACCAACAACGATACACATAATATCTCTTGGTATTTTAAAGACCTCGATAGTAGTCCCAAGGGCGAAGGAATTAGGAGGAATAATAATATATTCAGAGCTTTTTTTAGTCACAAAATTATCTGAACTAAACTCCTTAGGGTCAACAATAGAAGAATTAACATTATGAAATATCTTAAATTCATCTCCTACTCTTGCATCATAGCCAAATGAACTAAGTCCATAAGAAATTTTACCATCTCTTACTTGCTTATCTATAAAAGGAGAAATCATTGATTCCTCAACTGCTAACTTCCTTATAGATTTATCGGAAAGTACTGACATTATTTACTTTTCTTCTTATTTTTTTTTTGAAAAATTTTTCTTTTTTTTAAATTCTTTTTAAGAGCCAGACTTAACTTTTCATTTTTTTCTTTATCATTCATTATTTATCTGGATTAGTTAAAAAATCTAAAGTGATAGGCTTTGATGCATCTAAAGTTTTCTCTGGTTCTTCTTGAACTTTTGGTCCCTCTTTAGCTTCACGTTTTGCTTTTTTTTCAGCAAGCTTTTTTTCTCTCTTAGCTTGCTTCTCCATAAGCTTATTGCCTTTAGTAGATTTATAATCGTAATGAATGCCCATAAAATTTCCTCCGTAGGTATAAATCATTATATGAAAAAAATTAAGGCAATTTTTTGAAAAAATGATTTATTATAGAAATACTTGAATAAAATAACAAATTAGCCCCTATAGTTAAATGGCATAACATGTCCATGGTAAGGATAAATTTCAAGTTCGATTCTTGGTGGGGGCACCAGATTATTTTTTATAAAATATTTTTCTAGCAACAATTGCAACTATTAATAAAGCTCCAAAAGCAATCATTGGGATGTAGATATCTGGTGAATATATCAAATCGATGATTCTAGGAGCTTCTAAATTTTGCTCTATAATTTTTTCAAGTCCACTTCCAATTGAAACAACTAAAAATAGTGGTGGAGTTAATCCTATTAATGTTGCCCAAAAAAAATTACTTACTCTGACATTAAAAATACAGGGCAATACATTTGATAATGCAAAAGGAATGCCTCCGATAAACCTGTAAACTAAAAGGTAAATAAATTCTGATTTTTTAAATTTAGCTTCTAAATTTTTAAATTTATTTAAAAACTTTTCTTTAATAATTTCTTTAAAAAAATAATTTCCAATGATGTATAAAATTGTTGCTCCAATAGTCATTCCAATTATTAGAATAAAAGTTCCAAGCCACTTACCAAAAATAAACCCCGCTAAGAGTGCAACCGGTAAACCAAATCCAGCCATAACAACCCAGACAATTGTGGCTATTAAAAATATTAGAGAAATTAAAAATAAATTAGTTTGCTTTAATCCAAAAAAATAATCTCTATTATTTTTAATAAATTCATAGCTAGTTAATTCTTCGAGGGTGAATTTTGATAAAAAAAAGTATAAAAATGATAAAACAACTAGAAGATAAAATAAACCTAAAGTTATCTTAACTTTTTTTGATTTTTCCATAATTTATTGGTCGTATTATAAAATCTTCTATTTGCTATTTATACATATAATTACTATAAAGGGCGAAATTTAAAAAAACTTAAATAAATCCTATGAAAAGAACATATCAACCCAAAGTTGGAAAACGTCTTAAGAAGCATGGCTTCAGATCAAAGATGGCAACTAAAGGTGGGAAAAAACTTATTAAGAGAAGACGTGATAAGGGACGTAAAAACCTTACAGTGTCATCCACCCAAAAAAAGCCTCAAGGTAAATAAACCAAACTAAATGAAAAGCAGAATTGTTGCTCTTTCTAAAAACGAAGATTTCAAAAATTTACTTAAGAAGAAAAAAATCTCAAATAAATATATCACTCTTTTTTTTGGTCCTCTTGCAGATAAAGATAATAAAAAACTAAATATTAGCTTTGTAGCTAAAAAAAAACTAATCCGTGGTGCCGTAAAGAGAAATAAAGTTAAAAGAAGATTAAGAAATATAATGAACGAAGCGATAAAAAAATTGTCAATAAACTTTAATTATTCTTACCTTGTGATTGCGAAAATGACTATGCTAAACAATGAATATGCGATAATAAAAGATACTTTATTCCAAGACATAGAAAAGATTAAGTAATGAATATTATATCAAACATTTTAATTGGCCTGATCAAATTTTATAAAATGGTTATTAGCCCCTACTTAACTCCTTCGTGTAGATATCTTCCAACTTGCTCGGAATATACAATTGAATGTTTAAGAACATATGGGCTCATTAAAGGGATCTCAAAGAGCACTAAAAGAATATTTTCATGTCATCCTATTAAGATATTGGGTGGTGGTGAAGGATTTGATCCAGTAAACAAAGAATTAAAGGCTAAGAAATAATGGATACTAGAAACGTAATCGCAGCAATATCCTTATCAGCAGCTGTTATTATTTTATACTCTCTTTTTTTTCAGCCTGATCCTGCAACTATTAAAAAAAATCTAGCTGAACAAAATAAAATTGAAAATAATGAAGACACTCCTAGCTTGGATAAAAATGAAAACTTTGCAAAGCTTTCAAGAACAGATGCTTTAAAAGAAAATGATAGAATTCAATTTGAAAATGGAAGTGTTGTTGGGTCAATTTCTTTAAAAGGTGCAGCGATAGACGATTTAACTTTCAAAGAATATAATGTTGAACTTAATGGAAGTGATAAAATAACCTTATTAAGCCCAAGAAATGTTGAAGATGGTTATTTAATTGAAAGTGGCTTTGTAAGTACTAATAAAAATATAGATATACCTGATGCTTCTACAATCTGGGAGGTTTCTGGGAATAAAAAATTAACTAATAATAATCCTGTAAAACTAACATGGAGTAACTCTCAAGGTATTACATTTGAGAAACATATAAGTTTAGATGATCAATTTTTGTTTACTGTAAAAGAAAAAATAATTAACAGATCAGATAAATCTTATAATTTTTACTCATACGGACAAATAATTAGAAATAAATTACCAGAAATATCTGGCTTTTATATTTTGCATGAAGGGTTTTTATCTGTGCTTGATGATCAATTAATTGAAGAGGATTACGACGATATTCAGGAAAAGAAGTTTACTCAAATTGCACAAGAAGGATTTGTTGCTATTTCAGATAAATTTTGGGTTACATCAGTTATACCACCTAAAGGTAAAGAGTTTAAAACAACTTTTGACTATAAAAATAAATTCAGAGCGAACTACATATCAACTAAAGGTATTGAAGTTAAAGCAAACAGTTCAGTTGAAGAAAAAATTCAGATTATAGTTGCCGCTAAAAGAGTAAATGTCATTGATGGTTATGCTGAAAATTTAAATATAAATAAATTTGATCTAGCGATTGATTGGGGCTTTATGTATTTCATCACAAAACCTTTATTCTTTGTATTGGATTACTTCTTTAAATTACTTGGTAATTACGGTTTAGCAATTATTGCTGTCACTATTTGTATCAGATTGGCTTTTTTTCCTCTTGCCAACTTTAGTTTTAAGTCCATGGGAAAAATGAAGTTATTGGCGCCTGAAATGGCTCGTCTGAAAGAGTTACACAAGGATGACAAAATGAAATTGCAACAAGCGATGATGGCTCTTTATAAAAAAGAAAAAGTTAATCCTATGAGTGGTTGTCTACCTATCCTGGTTCAAATTCCAGTTTTCTTTGCGCTATATAAAGTATTATTTGTAACCATTGAAATGAGACATATGCCATTTTATGGATGGATACATGACTTAAGCGATAGAGATCCAACATCTTTATTTAATGTTTTTGGTTTACTCCCTTGGGATCCGCCTTCTTTCTTGTTAATAGGTGCATGGCCAATCATTATGGGTATCACGATGTTTATACAACAAAAGCTTAATCCTACTCCGCCAGATCCTATACAGGCTAAAATATTTATGTTCTTTCCAGTATTTTTAACTGTAATTCTTGCACCATTTCCTGCAGGTCTTGTTATCTACTGGAGCTTCAACAACATCTTCACAATGATTCAACAATATATTGTTCAAAGAAAAATGACTATCAAAACAACATAAATGTCATCGTTAAAAGAAGAAGAATTAATAAACATCCTACCTAAAGACGGCCCAACAGTTGAACAAGTAAAAAAATACTTAGAAAAATATAATGATGAATTTATTATCATTAAATGTGGTGGCAGTGTCTTAGTTGATCCAAAATTATTTAAAATTTTTATTGAAGATGTGGTCGTTTTAAACAGGCTTGGTTTTAATCCTATAATTGTTCATGGAGGTGGAAAAAGAATTAACAGTAAACTTTCTGAAGTTAATATTAAAAG
The DNA here is from genome assembly GCF_047717815.1 of Candidatus Pelagibacter sp. Uisw_113. Lineage (GTDB taxonomy): Bacteria > Pseudomonadota > Alphaproteobacteria > Pelagibacterales > Pelagibacteraceae > Pelagibacter. The sequence continues at coordinate 71,615 of NZ_CP159809.1, read as the reverse complement.
TAATTTTATTAATGGACTAAGAGTTACCGATAAAGATACCATCAACATAGTTGAGGATACATTAATCGAATTTAATAAAGAGATTGTTGAAGCTTTAAATGAGTTAGCCTGCAAAGCAAAAAGAATTACTTCAAAAGAAAATAACATAATTACTGTCGTACAAGAAAATAAAGACCTTGGATTTGTAGGAACACCTACTGAAATTAATAAAGAACTATTAATTGAAACAATAAAAGTGAACGAAGTCCCTGTAGTTGCTCCTTTAGGTTCAGATAAAGATAATCAGACTTTTAATATAAATGCCGATACTGCTGCAGGATCGATCGCAATAGAACTAAAAGCTAGAAGGTTAATGATTATTAGTGATGTTGAGGGCGTATTAGATAGTGAAAAAAAACTAATCTCTGAAATTAATTCTAAAAAAGCTATTGAATTAATTGATCAAGAGGTAATTTCTGGTGGAATGATACCTAAAATTAAGAATTGTCTAGATGTTGCAAGTAATGGCGTCAAGGCCGTTGTAATAATTGATGGAAGAAAAAATCACTCACTCCTTTTTGAACTATTATCTGATAAAGGTTCAGGAACTTTAATTAGAGAATGAAAAATTTAATAGATACTAAATACTGGCTATTCGACTTAGATAATACTTTGTATTCTGGACAAACAAAGGTTTTCTCTGAAGTTGATAAAAAGATGTCTTCTTTTATTTCAAAGAAATTTAACGTGGATTTGATTAAAGCAAGAGAAATTCAAAAAGAATACTTCTATGAGTATGGAACAACATTATCAGGATTAATGAATCACGATAAAATTGATCCACATGAATTTTTAGAATTTGTTCATGATATTGATATTAGCTGGCTTCCTAAAGATGAATTACTACGAGAAGAATTGATTAAGATTAAAGAAAAAAAATATATCTTTACTAATGGTTCTCATGCACATGTTGAAAATGTAACTAAACAACTAGGTATAGATGATTTGTTTGATGGAGCGTTTGATATTGTTGATGCTAATTTTATTCCAAAACCAAAAATTGAACCTTATAAAAAGATAGTAGAAAAATTTGATCTTGATTCAACAAAATCAATATTGATTGAAGATATTGCTCATAATTTAGAACAAGCTAAGAACTTAGGAATGAAAACTTGCTGGCTTGAGAATGATGAAGTATTTGCAAAAAAAGATGCAGATAAACCATATATTGATTATAAGATTAAGAACTTGCCTTCTTTTCTTCAAGAAATTAATATATTAAAAGCACAATAAAACTAACCTACTAACGATAAAATAAAACTATGAAAGAATTTGAAAACATTATCAATACAGCTTGGGACAATAAAGACTCCATCAACGGTCAATCTGATAAATCTATATTAGATGCTATCAACCAAACGATTGAACTTGTTGATAAAGGTGAACTAAGAGTTGCTGAAAAAAATGGTAATGAATGGGTAGTTAATCAGTGGGTTAAAAAAGCAATAATGTTAAGTTTTAGAACTCATGACATGGATTCATTAAGTGGCCCATATAGTAGTTGGTATGACAAGTCTCATTTACTGAAAGGTAAAACAGCAGATTGGACTAAGGAAGATCATATAAAAGCTGGTTTTAGGATGGTTCCAAATTCTCCAGTTAGAAAAGGATCTTTTATTGGAAAAAATGCAGTGCTAATGCCTTGCTTTGTAAATATTGGAGCTTATGTAGATGAAGGAACTATGGTGGACACTTGGGCTTCTGTAGGATCTTGTGCACAAATAGGAAAGAACTGTCACATATCAGGTGGTGCTGGAATTGGAGGTGTATTAGAGCCAATGCAAGCTAACCCTACTATCATTGAAGACAACTGCTTTATTGGAGCTCGTTCAGAAATAGTTGAAGGAGTAATTGTTGGAGAAGGATCTGTATTATCTATGGGTGTATTTATTGGTCAATCTACAAAAATTGTTTATCGGGAAACTGGTGAAGTAATCTATGGAAAAATTCCACCGTACTCAGTAATAGTACCGGGCAGCCTTCCAAGTAAAGATGGTAAAGGTCCTGCTTTATATTGTGCTGTAATTATTAAACAAGTTGATGAAAAAACTAGATCTAAAACTTCTATTAACGACTTATTAAGAGACTAAATGCCAACTTATAATGAAATCACATTAGCTAAAGAGCTAATAAGATTTCCAAGCATTACACCAATTGATGCTGGGGTAATGAAATTCTTAGCTAAAAGATTAACTGCTATTGGATTTAAATGTAAGATTTTAGAGTTTAAAGGTAAAAACTCTAAACCAGTTAAAAACCTATATGCAAGATTGGGTAATACTCAACCAAACTTTATGTTTGCTGGTCATTTGGATGTGGTTCCTCCAGGAAATATAAAAGATTGGACAATTAAACCTTTTAGTCCAGCTATTAAAAAAAATCATCTTATCGGTAGAGGTGCTAATGACATGAAAAGTGCAATTGCAAGCTGGGTTGTTGCTGTAAATAACTTTGTATCAAATAATAAGAAAATTAATGGATCGATTAGTTTATTAATTACTGGCGATGAAGAAGGTGTAGCAATTAATGGTACTAAAAAAGTAGTTGATTACTTAAAAAAGAAAAAAGAAAAAATAGATTTTTGCTTAGTTGGTGAGCCAACAAACCCCGATAAACTTGGTGAAATGATTAAAATTGGTAGAAGAGGAAGTATCAATGCTGAATTAACTATAATTGGAACTCAAGGTCATGTTGCATATCCTCATCGTGCTAAAAACCCATCGACTTCATTGATCAAAATACTAAATGAAATAAAAGAAATAAAATTTGATAAAGGAACAAAAGACTTTCAGCCAACAAATTTAGAAGTAACTAAAATTAATATAAATAACACAGCTGATAATGTTATTCCAGGACTTGCAAGAGCTACCTTTAATATAAGATTTAATAATAAACATACATCTTCTAGCTTAAAGAATAGATTAAATAAAATTTTCAAAAAAATTACTAAAAAGGATAAGTCTAATTTTAAAGTAGAATATCGTGTATCAGGTGAAGCTTTTTTAACTAAGCCCAATAAAACAACTTACATGATTCAAGATGTAATAAAGAAAATTACAAAAATTAAACCTCAATTGTCTACAACAGGTGGAACTTCAGATGCAAGATTTATTAGAAAAATTGCTCCATGTTTAGAATTTGGTTTAGTAGGTAAAACAATGCACAAAGTAGATGAGGCAGTATCTATTTCAGACTTAAAAAAGTTAACAAAGATATATTCTGAAATTCTTAAAAATTACTTTTAATGATTTGCATTAAAACAGATATTCCTAAAGAACTGAATGATATTGTTGATGAATTAAAAGCTATTTATCACTCTAAAGATACAGTTTGTTTTTTTGTTTTTAAAAATAGAGAGCAACGTAATGAGTTTGTAGAAAGAACCAAAGGAATGCCAAAAGTAGAACGAGAAACTATTTACCAAGAATATCTATCTTAAATGAAAACTGGTTTAATAACCTCTGATACTTATCAAAATCACAATACGGGCGACGGTCATCCAGAGAAAATTGATAGGGTTACAGTAGTTATTGATAATTTCAAAAAATTGGATAATAAAAATTTAGTTTGGAAAAAACCTTCAAAATTTAACCGATCACTTTTAGAAATAACTCACAATTCCGATTATATAAATTTCGTAGAAAAATCTTTTCCTGAAAAAGGATTATCCTTTTTAGATGGAGACACGATTGTCTCCCCAGGAAGCAAGGATGCCACATTAGATGCAGTAGGTTCAATCATTACAGCTATTGATGGTGTTCAAAATAAAAATTTTAACAATGCATTTTGTGCTGTCAGGCCTCCAGGGCATCATGCAGAGAAAAATAAAGCTATGGGTTTTTGCATCTATAACAATGTGGCTGTTGGAGCCAATTATCTTATAAACAAATACAAACTTAAAAAAGTAGCAATTATTGATTTTGATGTTCATCATGGAAATGGTACTCAAGATATTTTTTACGATAATGAAAAAGTTCTATACATATCTACTCATCAATACCCTTATTACCCAGGATCAGGCACTAATGATGAAAAAGGAAAACATAACAATATATTAAATATTCCTTTGCCAGCAGGAACAACCTCCGAAGAATATTTAAATGCCTATGAATTTGTACTTAAGAAAATTAAAGAATTTAAACCTGAATTTATCTTACTTTCTGCAGGGTTTGATGCTCATAAAGACGATCCATTGGCACAACTTCAATTAGAGTCAAAAGATTTTTATAGTATTACCAAAAGAACACTCGAGCTATCAAAACAATATTGTGATGGAAAAGTAGTATCAATTTTAGAAGGTGGATACGATCTATTAGCACTTCAAGAAAGCACTGAGATGCATGTAAAAGCTTTACTAGAATTTAATTGATAATTTCTCAATACGCATTAAAGAACTCACAATGAAACTTTATAAAATTCAAAAATCTAACATCGACAAAAAGGGACGTGGCCTTTATGCTGCAAAAAATATTAAAGAAGGTACTAGAATTGTTGATTATGTTGGTAAAGTTATCACCAAGAAACAAACTGAAGCAACTGAAAGATTTGATAACGCAAAGCCCATCTATTTATTTAATTTAAATAAAAAGTACGACATGGATGGAGACGTGTCATGGAACCCTGCACGTTTAATAAATCACTCTTGCTCTAATAACTGTGATTATAATGGGACAGGTTTAAAATTATGGGTGATTGCTATAAAAGATATTAAAAAAGGTGAAGAGATAACAGCTGATTATGGCTTTGGCTACGATGAAGATTATAAACAATTCAAGTGCAAGTGTAAGTCAAAAAATTGTTGTGGCTATATTGTTCGAGCAGAGTCTAGATGGAGAATTAATAAAAAATTTAGTATCGGCCAACAAAAAGCTAGTAAATAACTTTTTCTAAAAATAATCCTTCAGCAGGTGCAGGTGGTGCACAAAGAATTCTTTTTTTTGATTTAACAACAAATTCAAATTTTTTTAAATTCCATTTATTTTCAGCCAAGTATTTTAAACTACCTACCATTGATCTTACTTGTTGTTGTAAAAATGATTGAGATTTAAATTGTATTTCGATTCTTCCACCATTTGATTTAATCTTAACAGATTTCATAGTTTTAATTGGACTTTTAGCATTACAACTTGATGCCCTAAAAGTAGAAAAATCTTTAGTACCTAAAAGTTTTTTTGCTCCTTTCTTCATTAACTCAATATCTAATTTTTTAATTATGTGCCAACCTCTTTCTTTTTCTAGAGAGGGCTTACTCAATCTATTAAAAATTATATATTTATAAATTCTTTGTTTAGCAGAATATCTTGAATGAAATTTTAGACTTCTTTTTTTAATTGCTAAAATAGATATACCTTTATCATTTATAAAATGATTAATTGATTTTAATAACTTGTCTAAATTTTGAATTTCTTTTTTGCAGTCAAAATGAGCTGACTGCTCTATTGCATGGACACCTGCGTCTGTTCTCCCAGACCCTATCAAGACCACTTTTTCTTTTAAAAATTTTGATAACTTAACTTGTATTTCTTTTTGAATTGATTTTCCTATAGATTGTATTTGCCAACCAATAAAACTAGTTCCTATATATTCTATTAAAACTTGATATCTAAACATTTATTAATCTTGAGCCTTTTGTTATTTGAGAACCAAGAACAAATTCATTAATATTTTGAGGCTTTTTTCCCTGTCTTTGAATTTCAATAACTTTTATAGATTTTTCATTTCCACAGCTAATTTCTAAATCACTAGTCATTACTTCACCTATCTCACCATTTTTAGTACCTAATTCTGCTTTTAAAATTTTGTATCTTTCGTCTTTAAAAATAAAAAAGGCTCCAGGACTTGGATATAATCCATTTATTTTTCCAATAATGCTTTCTGCATTATCATTCCACTGAATTTCACCCTCTGATTTTTCAATTTTAGAGGCGTAAGTTGCTTTTGAGTCATCTTGCTCTTTAAATGTTAATTTATCTTCAAATATATTATCTATATTTTCTATAATTTTTTCTGAAGCTAAGATTGAAAGTTTGGTTGATATAATTTTTGTATTATCATTATCTTTAATTTTTATTCTATAACTATTGCAAACTGGACCAGTATCAAGTTTTTCTCCTATTCTCATAATACTAATTCCTGTTTCTTTTTCTAAGTTCATAATAGATCTTTGAATAGGTGCTGCACCTCTCCACTTCGGTAGGAGAGAGGCGTGAACATTTATAAAACCTTTTTTGGCAAGGTTTAAAAATTCTTTGGGTATTATTTGACCGTAAGCTACAACAATTACTAAATCTAGATCTAGTTGTTTTAAATATTCATATTCTTCTTTATTTTCTTTTAATGTATCTGGTGTTCTACAATTAATATTATGCCCTTCAGCTGTAGTTTGTATTAGTGACTTATTTATTTTTTGACCTCTTTGAGATTTTTTTGGTGGTTGTGTGTATACAGTAGATATTATATAATTCTTTTCATACAAAGATTTTAGAATCGGCACAGCAAATAATGGTGTACCCATGAAGACAATTTTTTTTGTCATTTTAAACTATTATTCTATTCGACTTAATTTTAGAAAGTTTTTTAATTATCATAGATTTTTTTAATTTAGATAAATAATCTATAAATAAAACTCCTTCTAAATGATCTATTTCATGCTGAATGCAAGTTGCCAATAATCCATCTGCTTTCAATAATTGTTTTTTCCCATTGTAATCTAAATATTCAACTTCACATTCATTTGGTCTTTCTATTTCAGCAAACTGGTCTGGAACAGATAAACAGCCCTCTTCATATTTTGATGTTTTATCATTTTTATTTTTAATTACTGGATTAACAAAATATCTTGGTTCTTTTTTATCTTCATCTCTACTTATATCCATCACTATAATTCTTTTTGGTACACCTATTTGAATTGCTGCAAGACCTATTCCAGGTGCTGCATACATGGTGTCCAGCATATCATCCATAAGTTTTCTTTCGTCGTCACCAACGCTTTCAACTGGGTTAGAAATCTGTCTTAATAGCTTGTTTGGTTCTGTTAAAATTGGTTTAACTGGCATAATGACTGATTATTTTAGTATAAATTTTAAACTTTTAAAGGAAGAACTTTAAAGAGTATCCTATTTCTTAGTGGATCCACATTTAACTGATTAAGGGTGCTTATAATAAAGTATAACGTATTTTCATCAATATTTTTTAAGTTGTCCTGCCCTATAACCTCAACAATTCTAAGCAATGCAGCAGCCATATCACCACTGTTAATAAATATTTGAATATCAGATGGTATCTCCGAATCATTTATTTGGTATAAATTATTATACTTCTCTAAAATCTTGATCCCGTCAGACTTAAAGGTCTCAACTAAAATTACATCTTTTTTAGAAAAAAAATATTTTTTGTTTTTTTTAATCTTTTTTAAGAAATCATTTATGTCTTTTGTAGGATCGTTTTTAGATTTTTCTAATTTTAAATAATTTATCAATTTTGACTGATGTAAAATTTTATTATTTATTTTAATATTTGCTTGTTCCTCCTCCTCATCATTTAAATTATTTAGATAAAATGTTGTAAAATTTGCAGGAACTTTATCTTCTTCTATATCTTTTAAAAGAGCTTTTAATTCTATGTTAAATGCATTCTCAATACCCTCACTCTTGAAAGAATTTTTAAGAGCATTCATTAGTTGTAATTTATTCTCAATTTTAGTAGTAATTAAAATTCCTTGGTAAATTAATGCTCTTGTCTCTACTGTTGAGAGCACTTTAGTTGATTCTTTAATATTTAATAATTGATTAATATTAAATTGAAATCTCTTATAAAGTTCAAATAATTCTTTTTCTGTATAATTTCCCTCATGTGTTGCTTTTTCAATACTGGTGATTTTCTCTATATCTGTAAGCTCAATATCGCTGATATTATCTAATAGATTTGAAGTTGATAAATATTTCCATATTTGTCTGGATGTAGTATTTTTTGGTTCAAATTTAAATTCTGGATTTGTTCTGTGAGATAAGTGAAAATCTAAAATTGTTTTTTCTGAAACTTCTATTGCTGGTTCCGTATTATACCCCATCAAATAATCAATTTTTTTGTTAAAAAACTTATCGGTAATACCTAATTCTGATTGAAGATCGATGAGCAATTGAGCTTCATCTCTTTTATTATTATTAACTAAACAGTAAATATTGTATTTAGATAAATACAAGTCTTGTATTGGTTCTTTAATTTTAGAAAAAATCTCACAAGCTTTTTTAACATCTGATTGAGATAGATAATGATCCACTAAATGCTTGGTAAGTTTTGGATGCTCGTTAATAATCTGATTATTTAATAAATATTTTTCAATTAAGTCAAAGTTTGAATGTTTGATAAGCCACTTTGATTTAATTTCTAAAAACTGCTCTTTTGAAATATTCATTTCTGGATAATGTGCATTTGTTAATAATAAAATATCCATAATCTCAGCAGCATCTCTTGAAAGTTCCAATTTATCTATTCTTTTAAAGATATTTAAAATTTGATCCCCATTAGAATTAGACCACATATTAATATCTAAACCGTTTTCCGCAGGATCATAAATTCCAACTAACTTTGTTTTTTTTGAAATTAAAGTTTGTGTTTCCTCTATACTTAATTCTCCTTCTTTTTGAGACTGCATTTCATAAATGCTATTCTGTGGAATATTTTTTTCAGCTTCATCTTCGTTTGAGGTTGTGTTTTCTTCAGGTTTTTTTTCACCTACTTCCCAGATATCCACAGGCTCTTGTGAATTGGATGCAAAACCAAAAAATAAAGAAAATAATATTACTAAAAAATAGTTCTTACTTAACAATTTTAAGTTTTTCATTAGGTATGATTTTTTCAATATCTTTATTTGGAGATGGAAATTCAATTTTCCCAAGCATTATTATGGCTCCAATAAAAATAATTAGCACCAATGCTATTTTGATCAATATACTTTTGCCACTCCCATTGCTTGTATTTTTTGAAAATTGCATATATTCTTTAGTAATTTCAAATTAAGACATATTTGTGTTTTTTCAATAAAGAAAACTTATGAATTCAAATAAAAACCTCGTTTTTTTAGGTATGATGGGTTCAGGTAAATCTTCTATTGGAGCTATGGTTTCAAAAAAATTAAACATTCCATTCATTGATATAGACAATTTAATCGAAGAGCACGCTAAAATGAGAGTCTCTGAAATATTTGAAGTAAATGGAGAGGACTACTTTAGAAATTTAGAGGAAAAAATAACAATTAAATCTTTAAAACACAAAAATGCTGTTGTTTCCTTAGGTGGTGGTGGTTTTATTAATGACAAGATCAGAAAAGATGTCTTAACTAATCATTTTTCGTTTTGGCTTAATTGGGATGATTTAGTTTTAATTAAAAGAATTAAAGGTAGCAAGAAAAGACCCTTAGCCGCAAAGTCAACTGAGCAAGAAATTAAAGCCATTATTAATAAAAGAAAAAAAGTATACTCAAAAGCCGATTTTAAAATAAACTGTAATAAATTAACAAAAAATGAAATAGTTAAAGCAATAATAAAAACATATGAGCTTAATTAAATTAAAAGTTAGTACTAACGGTCAAAAATATTCAATAATTATTGGAAACAATATCTTAAGCAAAATAAATAAATTATTGAAAGAAAGTTCTATTAGTTTTAATCAATGCCTTCTTGTGATTGATAAAAATGTTCCAAAAAACTTGGTAAAAAGTACCTTAAAATCTTTACCAAAAGGATTAGCTACAATTCATTATTTTAATGCAAGTGAAAAAAATAAGAATCAAAAAAGCGTTAATGAAATCACATCAATTCTTTTAAAAAAAAATTTTAATAGAAATGACTGTTTAATTTCTATTGGTGGAGGTATTACTGGTGATGTATCAGGCTTTGCAGCAAGTACGTATAAGCGAGGCCTAAGGTTTGTTAATATACCAACAACACTACTTTCGCAGGTCGACTCAGCTATTGGAGGCAAAACGGGTGTAAACACCAAGTATGGTAAGAACTTAATTGGCTCATTTTACCAACCCAGTCTTGTTGTATCAGATATTAATTTTTTAAACTCCTTACCAAAAAGAGAAGTTGTGTGTGGATATGGAGAAATTTTAAAACACTCCCTTATTGATGGAAAAAAGTTCTTTTATTTTTTAAATAAGAATGGGAAAAAAATTTTAGAATTAAAAAGTCCCTTTATACAAAAAGCTATACAACAAAGCTGCTTGATTAAAAAAAAAGTAGTTGAGGCTGACGAAAAAGAATTGGGTATAAGAAAAATACTAAATTTCGGACATACCTTTGCCCATGCTTTTGAGGCAACACTGGGTTATTCAGCAAGGTTAAATCATGGTGAGGCAGTTATCCTTGGTATTAAAACTGCTGCAAAATTTAGTTTATTAAATAAAATTTTGAATAAAAGAGAATTTGAATTAATTAATGATCACTTAAATAACCTAAATCTTCCAAGAGATATTAATAAATTCTTTTTAATAAAGAATTTAAATACAATTTTATCTTTCATGAAAAAAGATAAAAAAAATAATACAAAGAAAATTAGTCTAGTTTTGCTAAAAAAAATAGGTTCTCCAGTTTACAAATTACAGTTTAATGAAAAAACTATTAATCTCTTTTTGAAAAAGGAATTAACTAAGTAGTATTTGAATGGAATGTATGTGTTCTTTCAACTCAATATCTAGAGCACTATAGACTTTCTTAGTTGATTCTATTTTATTTAGTTTTTTCAGCTCTTCAGATTTAATAATTAATTTTAAATGGAACATTCCTTCTTGATTTCCTTTGTGATTTTTATGTAAAAAACTTTTATCTTCAATTTTAAGATCCTGTATAACAATTTTTGCTCCAAGTTTATTTTTAACAATTTCAATTAATTCGTTTATATTCATAAATAATAATTTATTACTATACAGCATGAAAAATATTTGTGATTGGATTAATTGCTTTGATATTGGTGAATTTAAGGCACCAATTGAGAAAGATAATAGCAAACGCTACAGGCTGCTTTGTTTGGCTCACGTTAAAGAATTCAATAAAAATTGGAATTATTTTAAAGGAATGGATGATGAACAGGTATTTGATTTTTTAAAGTCAGATATGACCTGGCACAAACCCACTCAAAGCTTTAGCTCTTCAGATAACTTTTTTAAAGTTCTGTGGAACAATACTTTAAAAGATGAGTTTGATAAGACTAAACTTAGAGGTGAATATAATCATATGAATCAATTCAAATTTGATGCTAATGATATTAAAGCTTTTAGTATTCTGGGTGTTTCAGTTGGCCAAAAATGGGAGCAAATACAAGGTAAGTTCAAAACTCTTGTCAAAAAATTTCACCCTGATATTAATTTAGGAAATAAAGAATACGAAGAAAAACTTAAATTAATTACTTTGGCTTATACTCAGCTAAAAAATACTTATAAGGAAAAAATTGACACCTAATTTAAACATACAGCCAGACATTAAAATGTCTTTAAAACAAAGTTTTGGAATTGACTCAGATATGGAAGTTGATGCTTTCTCTAAAAGAAGCGAATATGTTCCTGAAATAGATAAAAATTATAAATTTGATAGAGATACTACTCTTGCTATCATATCAGGCTTTGCATTTAACAAGCGTGTCTTGGTTCAGGGTTATCATGGTACGGGAAAGTCTACCCATATTGAACAAATTGCAGCTAGATTAAACTGGCCTTGTATTAGAGTTAACTTAGATAGTCATGTAAGCAGGATTGATCTTATTGGAAAAGATGCGATCGTTGTAAAAGATGGCAAACAAATTACTGAGTTTAAAGAAGGTATTTTACCTTGGTCTATTCAAAACCCAGTGGCACTTGTTTTTGATGAGTATGATGCAGGAAGACCAGATGTGATGTTTGTTATTCAGAGGGTATTAGAGGCTGAAGGAAATTTTACTCTTTTAGACAAAAATAAAGTTATAAAACAAAATAAATTTTTTAGATTATTTGCAACTTCAAATACAGTTGGTTTAGGGGATACAACTGGATTGTATCATGGCACTCAACAAATAAATCAAGGACAAATGGATAGATGGAATATTGTTACATCCCTAAACTATCTTAGCCTTGATAGAGAAATGGAAATTGTTCTTGCCAAAAATAAAAACTTAAATAATCCAAAAGGTAAAGAAAAAGTATCTAGCATGATTAAAGTTGCATCTTTAACTAGAAAAGGCTTTATAGCGGGAGATATATCAACAGTAATGAGCCCAAGGACGGTACTTCACTGGGCTGAAAATGCTGAAATTTTCAAAGACACAGGTTATGCTTTTAGAGTAACTTTTTTAAATAAGTGTGACGATATAGAAAAAAATACAATAGCTGAATATTATCAGAGATGCTTTGGGGAAGAGTTGCCAGAGTCGATGGTTAATATTCAGATCTAAATGAGCTCAAAAGAAAATAATTTTAAAGAGCAATTTAAACAAGCTTTAATTTCTACTGCTAAAGTAATTTCTGAAGATTACAAATTGGATGTTAAAAAATTAGAAAAAGATTTAAGTAATAAGAAAACTGATTTTTTTGATATAACTAATTTATCAAATAAAAATGATTTTGTTAGACTAAGAGCGGAAACTGACTCAGGCGCCTTAAAGAAAAAATTTTCAAATAAAGAAATATTTAACAAAAACCTACCTAATAATCCCTCTTGTAAATCTTTATATAATATTGCTGAAAAAATTAGGTATGAACTTCTTGGTGGCAAAATGCTCAAAGGAGTTGGGAAAAATTTAAGTGAAAACTATAGTCAAAAAATACTCTCTAATCATAAAGAACAATTAAAAAATAAAGAAGACGTTCCTGTGACTGAAGCTTTTGAACTATATATGTTAAATAAATTTTTTAAGTTAGAGCTCAATGACGCGTCTACAAGAATGTTAGATTTTTGGAGAAAGGAGTTTGATGAATCTATTGACAAACATTTTGATTTTTTAAGTAAAAATTTGGAAGACCAAAATAATTATAGTTTGAAATTTTCAGAAATTTTAGAGAATATGGATGTCTTTGCTTCAAATAATGAGGAGAATAAGGAAGAAGATGATGAACAAGAAAATGAGCAAGACAATAAATCTGAGAACGATAATGATAGTCAGTCTGATGACAAAGAGGAAGAAAGCAAACAAGATGATAGTCAGACTAGCTTAGATGCTGGCTTTGATCTTAGTGATCAACAAATGGAGGAACAATTAGAGGATTCGGACTCTTTAAAAGAAAGCACAGAAAATGTTTTACAAAAAATAAATATTAATAATGTTGATCAAGATTATAAGGTATTCACAACAGAATTTGATGAAATTGCGAGAGCTGAGATATTAGAAGATATAAAAGAAACACAAAAATTAAGAAAAAATTTAGACCAACAGCTAGTTGGGTTTCAAGATTTAATTACTAAACTTGCTAACAAACTACAAAGACAACTCCTTGCAAAACAAAATAGAGCGTGGGAATTTGATTTAGAAGAAGGTTTATTGGATAGCTCAAAATTAACTAGAATAATTATGGATCCTTATAATTCATTATCTTTTATGAAAGAAAAAGATCTTGATTTTAAGGATACAATAGTAACCTTATTAATAGACAATTCTGGGTCCATGAGAGGTCGGCCAATAACAATTGCAGCACTTTGTGCAGATATATTATCTAGAACTTTAGAAAGATGCTCAGTAAAAGTAGAGGTTTTAGGCTTTACCACAAAAAATTGGAAAGGTGGTAAGAGCAGAGAAGCTTGGACTAAAAATGATAAACCAAAAAATCCTGGAAGATTAAATGATTTAAGACATATAATTTATAAAGGTGCAGACACCCAGTGGAGACAGGCTAAAAATAACATAGGTTTAATGCTTAAAGAGGGATTATTGAAAGAAAATATTGATGGAGAAGCTATTTCGTGGGCTTACAACAGAATTAAAAAAAGAAAAGAAGAAAGAAAAATACTCATGGTCATTTCAGACGGTGCCCCAGTTGACGACTCAACTTTATCAGTTAATTCGGGAGATTTTTTAGAAAAACATTTAAAGAAGATGGTTAAATTTATAGAAATCAAGAGTGATGTTGAAATTTTAGCCATTGGTATTGGACATGATGTTTCTCGATATTATGATAAGGCTATTAAGATAACTGACGTGCACGAGCTTGGAGATGTGATGGTTTCTCAACTGAGTGGCTTATTTGAAAATAAAAAGAAACTACACTAAAGCTTTAACAAGTCTTCATTTTTCCATTTAATATTGACTTCAGCCCCACTTCTTGTTTGGGAATTTCTACATAAAATATTTGCATAATTTTTTTCAAGTAGAGTTTTGCCTATAAAAATTCCAAGACCTAATCCAGATTTTGATTTTATTGAAGACTTAACAGATTTTATATAAGGCTCCCCAATTTTACTCAAAACATCTTTTGGATATCCCTCTCCATCATCTTCAATCATAACCTCTGTTAAATTATTATCACTTTTTATATTAATAAAAATGTTATTTTTAGAAAACTTATTTGCATTACCAATAAAATTTCTTAGACCATAAACTATTTCTATTGATTTGCTTATATTTAATGGGTTTGAATTTTGATCATAATTAACAATAAATTCTTTCTTACTTGTTTGTTGATATGATTTAACTATTTCATCAATGTAGTCTGCAATTGTTAAATCACCATCAATAAAATCATCTTCGATAACTGGGTTTAGTGTTAATTTTTTTAAAATCTCACTACATCTCTCTATTTGACTAGACAATAGCTCAATATCTTTTTTAACACCTTCATTATCTTTAAATTGTTCTAGTAGATCAGTGGAGATAATCTTCATTGTTGAAAACGGTGTACCCAGTGAGTGTGCGGCAGCGGCAGCTTGTCCACCTAACGACAATAATTCATGTTCTTTGGACATAATTTCTTCCATTTTATTTAGTGCCTCCTTCCTTATTCTGGATTCTGCTCCAAAGGTTAAAGCAAAATAATTTAAGAAAATTAAAGCAATAATTAATGCTATTGGAATTGAATAATAATAATAACTATCTACGTGAAAATGTTTACTAACTGGATAGGGTAAAGGTTGATTAAAAAAGGTAAGAAAAATAATCATTAACACTGTGAAGCTAACTAACAATAAATTGCTTCTAAAACCTAAATTAGACGATGAAAATATAGCTGGGATAATCAAAAAAATTGAAAAAGGATTTATAATTCCACCTGTTAAATAAATCAAACAACTTAGTTGAAAAACATCGATAAATAATAAAAGAAATGCTACTTTATCTGATAATTGAGTGTTCTTATTAATGTAGATTAAATAAAGATTGCTTACCACTCCAATTAAAATTACTGAATTTTCTAAAATTAGATTAAATCTAAAATCAAAAATAAAATAAATAAGATTAACGGTTATAAGTTGACCGATACTAGCAATCCACTTTAGATTGATGTAGGTCGATTTTTTTAATGAAAAATATTTTGAAGTTTCGAAAAACTTCATTATTAGATATCTAGATTTTGAACATTAATTGCATTTGAAACAATAAAATCTTTTCTTAATGCAACATCATTACCCATTAATGTGTGTATTAAGTCTTGATCTTTTTTTATATCTTTTGAATACTGTACTTGTAATAAATTTCTTGTTTCAGGGTCTAACGTGGTATTCCATAGCTCTTCTGGGTTCATCTCTCCTAATCCCTTGAACCTTTGAATGCTCATTCTAGATTTTTCATCTTCATAAGCCCTAGTAAATTCTTTTGTTCCTTTTTTAATTTTTTGCAATTCTTTATTATTCTTTAAAATATAATCTTCCAACTCTTTTTCATCTTTTATATAAATACCTTTTGTTCCCTTATTGATCTTGAATAAAGGTGGCTGTGCAAGATAAACATGTCCATTTTCAATTAGTTTATTAAATGGTTTGTTGTTAAAGAATGTTAGCAACAATGCTCGTATATGAGAACCATCAACATCAGCATCTGTCATGATAATAATTTTACCATATCTTAAATCTTTCAAATCAATATCTTCAACTTTTGGGTCAAGGCCAAGTGCATTAATTAAAGTCACAACTTCATTAGATGACATCATTTTTGCTAAAGATTTTGTTCTATGTTCGCTGCCATCTCTATTGCTATTTTTTTTAAGAACAGTCTCTTCCACATAAGTATTAAGAATTTTACCTCTAAGTGGTAAAACGGCTTGATTTGACCTATTTCTTCCTTGTTTAGCAGAACCACCTGCAGAATCTCCCTCAACGATAAATAGTTCTGTTCCTTCTTGTTTGCCTATTTGACAATCTGCTAATTTTCCAGGCAATCCACTTAATTCTAAAGCACCTTTACGTCTAACATTTTCTCTAGCTTTTCTAGCAACATCTCTTGCTAGAGCTGCCTGCATTACTTTAGCTAAAATAATCTTTGATAAAGTTGGGTTTTGATCAAACCATATTGAAAGTTTTTCACTTACAATGCTTTCCACAATCATTCTAACTTCTGATGAAACAAGCTTATCTTTTGTTTGAGAAGAAAACTTAGGATCAGGTATCTTTGCTGAAATCACACATGTAAGACCTTCTTTAATATCATCTCCTGAAATAGTTAATTTATTTTTTTTTAATAAATTATGTTCTGTTGCATATTTATTAATTACTCTGGTTAATGCACTTCTAAATCCCAGTAAGTGAGTACCACCATCTTTTTGATAAATATTATTTGTATATGGGTAGATATCTTCTCCATAGCTTGCATTCCACTTCAAAGAGCATTCAATTTCTATATTGTCTTTTTTCCCTTCAATATAAATTGGCTTCTTAAATAAATCATTTCCTGTTTTATTTACAAGTTTTTCTCTTTTTTCGTCTAAAAAATCAACAAATTGTAAAACTCCTCCATCAAACTTAAATACAATTATTTTTTCTTTTTTTTGATTTAAATCATTAACTGTTATCTTTATTCCTTTGTTCAAAAATGCAAGTTCACGCATTCTTTTAACAATTATATTTGGAGTAAATTTTATTGAAGAGAATATTTCTTTTGATGGTAAAAATGTTATTTGTGTTCCAGTTTCTTTTGATTTTCCTATAACTTTAAGAGGTGCTTTTGAAGCCCCGTCTTTAAATTCCATAAAATATGTTTTTCCATCTCTATCTATTTCTAACTTTAATTTTTCTGACAATGCATTTACAACTGAAACCCCTACACCATGCAAACCACCTGAAACTTTGTATGAGTCATGATCAAATTTTCCTCCAGCATGAAGCTGAGTCATAATAACTTCTGCAGCAGACATTTTTTCACCTTTGTGCATATCAACAGGTATTCCTCTACCATCATCTCTAACTGTAATAGTTCCATCAGAATTTATTTTAACTTCTATGTTTTTACAATGACCTGCTAAAGCTTCATCTATTGAGTTATCAACAACCTCATAAACCATATGATGCAAACCAGTTCCATCATCAGTATCACCAATATACATTCCTGGTCTTTTTCTAACAGCTTCTAGACCTTTTAAAACTTTAATGGAGTCTGCTTGATATGTGGATTTGTTTATCATTTTTAATTTATAGGAAGTTAATTATAACATTTTTTAAAATAATACGATCAAATAAAACTAATTATATCAACCTAAAGTAAAAAATACTATCAATTTTAAAGACTTATTTAAAATAAAAAAAATGTTTTAATTTTTAAGTAATTTTTTTCAATCGTCAGAAGTTTTGAGCTAATATAATTAGAATGGAAATTAAAAATAAATTACAAAAATTTTTTAAAATTTTTTTTCAAAAATTATTCATCCTAATTTATGGAAAAATATTATTTAGAAAAAATTATAACTTTTTAAAAGATAGCACCTCAAATAAATTGGATGAGGTAATCTTAGATAATATTAAATATTATTGCTTCACAATTACTAATGGTAGAATTTATACTGACTTAGTAGAGAACGTTGCTGTAATCTCTAACAATAATTTAGTTATTGGAGCTGGCTTTCAAAAAATAAATGGCATTTTAAAAAATGAAATAGATAACGCATGTTTAAAAAAAGGTACGCCGAGAATAAAAGTAAAAAAAACAGGAACATTATTGGCGTTAATACAAGATGGTAGTGAAAATAATTACTCACATTGGTTACTTGATATATTACCAAGATTAAAAATTATAGAAAAAAATAATTTGATTAAAAAAATTGATTATTTTCTTTTACCTGAATTAAAATATTCATTTCAGTATGAAACTTTAAGGGTATTAAACATTCCTCTACAAAAAATTTTATCAAATAAAAAAAATCGACACGTAGAAGCTCACACATTGATTGCTACAAATCATCCTTGGTATAAAAAAGGTCATGTACGCGATGAAATGATTAATATGCCTGAATGGATAATTTTTTGGTTAAGAGAAAAATTTTTGCTTAATAAAATTTATAAAAATAATTATAAAAAAATATATATAGATAGAAGTGATTCTGAATTTAATCATTGTAAAATGATAAACCCTGAAGAAGTATGGATATTCTTAAAAAATAAAGGTTTTAAAAGATTAAAATTAACTCAGATTGATTTTAATGAACAGGTAAGTTTATTCAATAATGCTGATATCATAATAGGTGCTCATGGTGCTGGATTAACCAATATAATTTTTGCAAACCCAGGAACTAAAATTATTGAAATTCAGCCTAGGAGACAATTTAACGAATTTTTTACAAAGATATCTAAAGTTAATAAACTTAATTATAATAGAATAGTCTCAAAAGATTTAAAATTAAATATAGATAACAAACTAGGTGACATTCTGGTTGATATAAAGGATATCGAGAAATTATTAAATTAATCTACTTTTCTAGGTGCTTAATACTGATGAAATTATCTGATAAATGATGATTATTTTTTTTTATTTCATCAAAAAAGTTCCAGGCTAAAACAATTACATAATTTGGTTTAATCCTTTGTTTTTTTTTATCTTTAATTTCAATATTTACACCAGGTATAAACTTTCCAATTTTTAATAAATTATCTTCAATGATGTAATCAATTTCTTTGCTTATATTAAAATAATTCAAGGCAGTTGTGCTTTTCGCCGGTGCTCCATAACCAACTATCGTTTCTCCATTTTTTCTAAGATTTTTTAAGTTTTTAATTACATTTTCTCTTATTTTATAAACTTTATCACCGAAATCTTGATAAGTCTTAAATTTTTTAATTCCAAATTTTTCCTCTGCTTTTATTAGCTCCTTAATACTTTTTTCAATTTTTATACTTTTGTCTTTTTTAATATATATTCTAATAGATCCACCATGTGTATCTATGGTTTCTGCTTTGTATATTTGCACTTGAAATTGTTTAAAAAAATTAATTAAAGATGTTAAAGACCAATAATTATAATGCTCATGATAAATATTATCAAAAGTTAAATCTTTTAAAGTATTCATTAAATATTGAACTTCAATAATAATTGTACCTTTTTTACTCAAAAGATGAATCATGCATTCTGCCATTTCTTTTAAATTATCAGAATGTGCAAAAACATTTGATGCTAGAATAAGATCGGCATTCTTTTTAATATTTTTAATATTTTTCTTATCTAAAAAACCATTAAAAGTTTTTATTTTGTTTTTATTTGCTAATTTAGCTAAATTTTTAGCTGGCTCAATACCCAGAATGTTTTTAAAACCCATTTCTTTAAATGGTTTTAAGGCCACACCATCATTACTTCCAATATCAATTATATAAGATTTTTTTGGTTTTAATTTATATTCTTTTATATATTTTTTAGATGAACTAATAAAATGTTCTCTAAAACTTGCAGAAGTTGAGGACGTATATAGGTAATTAGAAAACATTTTTTTTGGATCTACAGCTACCGATAGCTGGCAGTTATGACAATTATCACAATAATTCATTTCTAGTGGGTATAGCTCACATTTCTCATTTTTTTTATTTAGTAAATTATTTGCTAATGGCTGATAGCCCAATGAAACAACTCTTTTTAATTTAGTGTTCCCACAAGACCTACATTCAAATTTGTAACTATTCATTAAAAGATCTCTTTCTGCCTCATCAACAAACATATGTCTTATAGTGTGTGAAATTCCATAATTTTCATGATCTCTATCTCCCCTTACTAAGTTAAGAAATGTCGTGTCTTTTGTAAAAACCATTGTATGTGCTACATTTGGCTTGATTATTGACAATTGGCCTTCATTAACAACTTGGGTGATTTTTGGTGAGTTGGGATTAAGTATGTCTTGAAATATTTCTATAATTTGTCCTTTGGTAAACAAGCATTTTTGCTCTTGTTGTGGGTGAAAATGATTTGCTCTAATTGTTCCTTTTTTTGAGTCAATTAGACCAATCAAATTAATTGGTTCTGTTAGTTCATGGTTGCTAATTTTTCCTCTTTCATCAATATACTCATTGTTACCATCTCTAACATGCTCTAAATCTTTAATTAAGTTTTGTTTAGACCATTTAAAAATCATCTCTTTAATACTTTCATCAAGTGCGTATAAAAATTTAAAACCAGTTTTTAGAATTTTTTTATTAGACAGTGAAAATCCCATGTTTGGAATCTCGTCATTTGTTTCTCTTAAAGTTACTTTTGGGTTATGTTTTTTGCATATCTCCGCAACTTCTTTTACAGTAACAGTGTCCTTAGTTAAATTAAAAATGTCTGATGATAGGTCATCTCTCTCTTCCATAAATTTAAAGCATCTTGCTACATCAATTAAAGGAACTAAACTTTTAACCTGTTTTCCACCAGCAAAAAGTCTTAAAGTTTCATCTTGAGCTGCCATCTTTGAAAAAAAATTAGCCATTATATCTATTCTAGCTGTATCAGTCGAATAACCATAAACTGATCCTAGCCGTAAAATAATATAATTTTTCCCAGATTCTTTTAATTGCTTTTCATTATAGTCTTTTGATTTACCATAGGCTAGCACTGGTGATGTTTCTTCTGTTTCATCAATGTTATTTTTAACAATTTCAACTCCCTCAAATACTACATGAGTTGATGGCATAACGATTTTACACTTATCACTTATTGCATCTAAAATATTTTGAGTTCCTTCCTCAGCCACTCTCTTTATTTTTTTATCATGTTCTTTATTGCTCTCACTCTTTACTCTGGGTACATCAGTTATACCTGCTAAATGGTGAACGATATCAGCATCATGACAATATTTTTTTACCAGCTCTTTGTCTAAAATATCACCTTGAATAAAATTCATGTTCCAGTTTCTAATCTGATTAACTCTTTCAGAAACAAACCTATTATCGATTACGGTTATTTGATCATTCCAGCTATAGCCTGAATAAATCTTACATAATTCAGTTCCAATGTAGCCTAAGCCACCTGTGATAACTATTTTTTTCATAATATTTGATCTTTCATTTTTTATACTCTTTTTTTAAGTTAAAAAAGACTTAAATTAGTGGCGGAGAGACAGGGATTCGAACCCTGGGTACCTTTGACAGTACACACACTTTCCAAGCGTGCACCTTAAACCACTCGGCCATCTCTCCAGATTAGATTTTCTTATTCTCAATTAAAAAGTCACTGTACTTTTCTTTATTTTCTAAAATATATATTGGAAAATCTTCATTTAAATCAATTACTTTATAATGTTGATTTCTTTCGAATAAATCTATTTTTTGATCTATTTTTTGTTGAATAATTTTAGGATTTGAAAATTTATCCTCACTAAATTCAGTATGTGCAAATGCTTTTAATTTATTTGAAATTTCTTTGGGCTTCATAATATTATTAAAATGCCAACCCCCATCAAAGAACAACTGAACACTTTTTTCTTTATCAATTCTCAAAAAATTATATTTTAGATTTTTTGATTTAACTTTTTGTCTCATAAAATCTATCGATTCTAAGTTTTTTTTTTTGCAGACTCTGGTCCCTTCCCAAGGGCTCTCATATTTATTATATAAATTAAACTTATAATTAAAACACTGTTGCATAAAAATTCCATATTTTTTTTTTAAATTAAAGTTTTTTAATATTTCTGGTCTAGGTATTTCATCTGGGTCAGAAAAAAAAATATAATCATCCCCATTTGCAAAATTTAAGTTTTTTAATAAAAATTCCCTTTGTATTGCTTGATTTTGCCAAGCATTAGTATTCTCAGGAAATTTTTCATTTATAATAATATGTTTTATTTTGCTTTGATTATATATTTTATCTTGTTTAAAATTAATTTCTTTTTTATTGCCTTGGTGATCAAACTTAGATTCACATATAACGAAATAATCTACAAATTCATTTAGGATGTTATATCTTAAATTAAACATGAGGTTATTATCAAAAAATGTTATGCAGTCTATGATCTTATTTTTCATTACTTAACCATTTATCTACAATGTTCATATTTTGGAGACTATCTTCAAAATTCATTGCTGGATAGTCAGGTTTTTTTTTATTTTCTAATATATTTTTGCTTATATTCTTCATTTGGTAATAATAAACATTATGTTCACTTTTAACCTCAAGTTCTTTTTTATCTTTATTAATAATTTTTATAATTGATGGGTTTCCATGCCAACTATCTTTGATTATTAATTTACCATTATCTCCAGTTATTTCACTTTCCTTTCCAAGATTTTTAATAAATGAGGCAGCAACATAAGACCTGAATTTATTATCAAAATTTATTTCTAAATATGAATCTATATCTACGTCCGTGTTGCCAAAATTTTTTTTAATATTAAGTAATTCTATATTTTTTAAATCTACGTTTGGTTTTAACGATGCAATTAAAAGACTAAGTGATACAGGATAACAGCCTAAGTCTAGAATTGCACCCCCACCTAATGCCTTGTTAAATAACCTGTTTTCTTTTTTAAACTTTTTTACAGTTTTAAAACCAAAAAAATTTTTCTTATATAATATATCTTTTCCAAAATTTGATTTCATTGAAATAATATTTCCAATTATATTTTCATTTAATAGTTCAACAACTTTTAAAATTTGTGGGTGATGTCTATACATAAAACCTTCAGCAAAAAATATATCTTTGGTATTATATTCTTTTTTTATATTTTCTAACTCTAGCAAGTTTACTGTTACAGGTTTTTCTACTAAAATTTTTTTCTTTCCGTCAATACAACTTTTTATTAATTCGGAATGTAATGAGTTCGGTAAAGCTATATAAATTGCATCTATTTCTCTACAATTGATCAAATCTTTATAGTTATTAAAACAATAATTATCATCTAAATTAAATTCTGTTTTAAATTTTTCTATTTTAGTTTGATTTTTACTTGCAATTCCTACTAGTCTCGAATTAGTTGTAAACTTAAGTGCTTTAGCAATATGGATAGCAATGTTTCCTAAGCCAATGATTCCCCAGTTAACCTGTTTCACCAATTATTCCTTATTAATTTTTAAGACTCCAATAAATGCTTCTTGTGGTATTTCAACTTTTCCAAACTGTTTGCCTCTAGCTTTTCCTTTTTTCTGTTTATCTAATAGTTTTCTTTTTCTATCTCTAGCACCACCACCATGAATTTTTGTTAAAACATCTTTTTTAAAACCCTTAATAGTTTCCCTTGCTATAATCTTTCCTCCAATTGCTGCCTGAACTGGGATCATAAAATTATGTCGTGGGATTAGATCTCTTAATTTTTCACAAACTTCTCTTCCAACCATTTGAGAAAAATCTTTATGAACCATCATTGATAGGGCATCTACTGGTTCGGCATTAACAAGTATTCCTAATTTTACTAAATCTCCTTCTCTATGACCTATAATTTCATAATCAAAACTTGCATAACCACTAGTCATTGATTTAAGTCTATCATTAAAATCAAAAACAACTTCGTTTAGAGGAATTTCATAATTTAAAACCGCTCTATTACCTGAATAACTTAAGTTTGTTTGTACTCCTCTTTTATCCTGACAAACCTTTATAATTGCTCCTAGATATTGATCTGGTGTAATAATTGTCGCTTTAATCCAAGGCTCTTCAATAAATTTAATTAGAGTGGGCTCTGGTAAGCTTGAAGGGTTTTGTAGTTCTATTATTTCCCCTTTGTTCATATGAACTTTATAAACTACCCCAGGTGTTGTGGTTAATAAATTTATGTCAAATTCTCTTTCTAATCTTTCGGTTATAATTTCTAAATGTAAGAGACCTAAAAAACCACATCTAAAACCAAGACCTAATGCAGATGAAGATTCTGCCTCATATGAAAAACTAGCATCATTTAATTGAAGTTTGCCCAAGCCATCTTTTAATTTTTGGTATTCAGAACTATCTACAGGAAACAATCCACAAAATACAACTGGCTTACTTGGTTTAAATCCAGGAAGTGCCTCTTGAAGTGGTTTGGTTGCATCACAAATAGTATCTCCAACTTTTGTTTCTGATAAAATTTTTATTCCTGTCGTTATAAAGCCAATTTCTCCTGCATTTAATTCATTAACATCGGTTGCTTTTGGAGTAAATACACCTACTTTTTCAATTATATATTCTTGTTTAGTAGACATCATTTTGATCTTCATATTTTTAGAAATTTTTCCGTTAATAACTCTAACTAAAATAACCACTCCTAAATAAGTGTCATACCAACTATCAACCAATAAGCATTTTAAATCTGCCTCTTTTTCTCCTTCTGGAGCTGGTAGTGACACAATAATTTGTTCTAGAATATCTTCTATGCCCTCACCTGTTTTTCCAGAGCAAGGTATGGCATTTTCAGTATCAATACCTATAACTTCTTCTATTTCTTGTTTTGTTTTTTCTAAGTCTGATGCTGGTAAATCAACTTTATTTAGTACGGGTACTATCTCATGCTTGGTATCTAAAGCCTGATAAACATTAGCCAATGTTTGAGCCTCTACTCCTTGAGTGCTATCAACAATTAAAATAGATCCCTCACATGCATAAAGAGATCTACTAACTTCATAGCTAAAATCTACGTGTCCTGGAGTATCAATAATGTTTAGAATGTACTCTTTGCCATCTTTTGCTTTATAATTAAGTTTAACTGTTTGAGCTTTGATAGTTATTCCTCTTTCCCTCTCAATATCCATTGAGTCTAGAACCTGTGCCTTCATTTCTCTTTCAGTTAGACCACCACAACTATGAATTATCCTATCTGCGATTGTTGATTTACCGTGATCAATATGCGCAATGATTGCAAAGTTTCTGATGTGATCAATTTTTGTCATGATTATGATCTAATCTTAGCACCAGTTTTGGATTCAACAGCAGAAATAATAAGCTGGTTAATTTTGTTTAAATCATCTTCAGTCAATGTTTTCTCTAAAGATTGAATAATTACATTTAATGCAATTGATTTTTTGCCTTCAGGAATATTGGTTCCTTCATAAACATCAAATACTTTGACAGATTTTATTAATTCTTTGTCTACATTAGAGATAGTTTCCATTAATTCTTGAACTTTAAAATTTTTATCTAAAACAAAAGCAAAATCTCTTTCTGATTTTTGAAAATCTGAATATTTATACTGGGTTTTTTGATCTTTTAATGATTTTTTTGGTTGTTTTAAATTATCTAAAAATATTTCAAACCCCACTAATGCTTCAACTTTAATATCTAATTTTTTTAATATACCTGGGTGAATGTCACCAAAGAAGGCTACCACTTTTTCTTTACCTTTGTTTAGAAAGATTCTTCCTGATTTTCCAGGGTGATAATAGCTTGGTGTTTCATCATCAATATAAAGCTTGTCTTTATTGTAACCTGCTTCAACTAAACTTTTGATGACATCACTTTTAACGTCAAACACATCTACTAATCTTTCTTTTTCCAACCAGCTCTGCCTAGCCAATTTTCCCGATCTTAATCCAGTAGCTACAGTTTGTTGTTCACCTGGCTCAGATCCTAAAAAAGTTGGACCTATTTCAAAAAATAATAAATCTTTAAATCCTCTTCCTAAATTCTTATTCAAATGGATAATTAGGTTAGAAAAAATTGAACTTCGCAAAACGTTCAAATCAGAACTTATAGGGTTAATTATTTTAATTTCTTTGTTATTTTCAATGAATAGCTGATTAATTTTACTATCAGTAAAAGACCATGTTATAGCCTCAAAATAGCCCTTAGAAGCAATAGATCTTTGTAAAAAATGAAATAATTTTTGTTTTAAATTTAATGTTTGTTTTTTTCTAACTTTTTCAGGTTCAATAATTTTAATTTGATCATAACCCTTAATTCTTACAAGTTCTTCTACCACATCAACTTCTTGTGAAATATCTGGTCTCCAAGATGGTATAACGACATCTAGCAATCCCTTGTTTTCTTTAATTTCAAATCCTAGGTTATCTAAGATTGTGATCATTTCTTTTGTATCGATATTAAATCCAGTAATTTTTTCAAACAAAGAAGGATCAAATTTTAATGATTTTTTTTTAACATCTTCAATTTTTTGAATATCAAATTCACTAACTTCACCACCGCATATTTCTTGTATTAGGTTAGCTGCTCTTTCAAGTCCTTGATCAATTGATAATGGGTCAATACCTCTTTCAAATCTAAATTTTGCATCTGTGTCTATATTTAAGATTTTAGATGATTTTCTGATTGATCGTGGGCTAAAGTAAGCGGACTCAATTAATACATTCTTTGTATCTAGCTCAGTTCCAGTTTTTGTGCCTCCTATTATACCACCAAGACCTAATACACCTGACGCATCTGATATGACACACATCTCATCCTCTAATTTATACTCCTTATTATCTAATGCTTCAAATGTTTCACCTTTTTTAGAATTTCTTACAACTATTCCTTTATCTATTTTATCAACATCATATACGTGAAGTGGTCTATTCAAGTCGAACATTACATAATTTGTAATATCAACTATTGCCGAAATAGGTTTTTGGCCTAGAGAAATTATTTTGTCTTTTAGCCACTCTGGACTTTCAGTATTTTTTACCCCTTTAATTAAACAACTACCAAAGGATATACATGCTTGATTTTTTTCATTTTCAATTTTTACACTAATTGTTTGTTTATTTTTTTTATCAAGTTTTTTTTCTTTTTGATTTATAAATATTCCTGCACCTGCAGCAGCTAAATCTCTTGCTATCCCTCTTACACCTAAACAATCTGCTCTATTTGGTGTAATGGAAATATCAATTACATTTAAAATTTTTTTTGGAAAATAATTTTCTCCTACTTTTTTATTATATTTTTCTGGTAAAAGCTCTGTTATGCCATCACTTATGTTTGATAGATTAAGTTCAGATTCTGAACAAAGCATTCCATATGAGGTTACACCTCTTATTTTGCTTACCACCAATTTCATTTGGCTTTTTGGAACTACAGCACCAGGAGGAGCATAAATTGTTAATAAACCCTCTTTAGCATTTGGAGCTCCACAAACAACTTTTACTGGTTCGCCTGAACCTATATCAACATCACATACTCTAAGCCTATCTGCACCAGGATGCTTTTCAGCCTTCAGAATTTTGGCAATTACAAATTCATCTAGCTCTCCTGATTGACTATCAACACCCTCTACTTCTAAACCAATATCTGTAAGTTTATCAATAATCTGACTTTCATTAAGTTTGGTATCTAAATGATCTTTAAGCCATGCTGTTGTAATCTTCATCGGCTTAAGCCCCTATAGTTTGTTGGGACATCTATTGGATCAAATCCAAAATGATTTAGCCATCTATAGTCACAATCAAAAAAGGCTCTTAAATCATTAATACCATATTTTAACATTGCGAGCCTATCTATTCCTATTCCAAATGCATAACCTTGGAATTCATCAGGATTTACTTTAACATTTTTTAAAACATTGGGATGAACCATTCCACAGCCTAAAACTTCTAGCCATTTATCACCTTCCCCTATTACTATTTTTCCATCTTTTATTTCATAACCAATATCAACTTCTGCAGATGGCTCTGTAAATGGGAAATGACTAGGTCTAAATCTCATTTTAATTTTATCGACTTCAAAAAACTCTTTAATAAAATAATTTAAACATCCTTTTAAGTGCCCCATATTAATATTTTTATCAATATGTAGACCTTCAACTTGATGAAACATTGGTGTATGGGTTTGATCACTGTCAGATCTATATGTTCTGCCAGGTGCTATTATTTTAAAAGGTGGTTTATCATTAAGCATTGTTCTAATTTGAACTGGAGAAGTATGTGTTCTTAATAATAATTCTTTTGCATCATCTAGATAAAAAGTATCATGCATATCTCTTGCAGGATGGTTATCAGGCGTATTCAATGCAGTAAAATTATTATATTCATTTTCAACATCTGGTCCTTCTTCTACACTAAAACCAATTTCTGAAAAAATTGAAGAAATTTCATCTATGACTTGAGATACAGGATGGATTTTTCCCTGAACAAAAGGTCTTTCTGGTAAAGTTATATCTATTTTTTCTTTTTCTAACTTTTTGTCAATTTCTTTTTTTTCAATATCGTTAATTTTTGTAGTAATTAAATTTTCAAGTTCACTTTTGACTAAGTTTAAATCTGATGCAAATTTTTTTCTTTCTTCTTCTGCTAATTTTCCAAGCTGTTTAAATTGTGAGCTGATTAACCCAGTTTTACCAAATAGTTCTGTTTTAATTTGATTAACTTGATTTAAATCTAAATTTTCTTTTAATTTTAAAAGAAATTCATCTTTTATTTTTTTAATATCAGACATATTGAGAGATTATTTCTTCACCGAAGAAAAACAATAGTGAAGATTAATTTAGTGCCGATTGAGCTTTTTGAACGATCGTTTTAAAGGCTTCTGGGCTATCGTATGCTATTTCAGCTAGTATTTTTCTATCTAACTTAATTCCACATTTAGTTAAGCCATTAATAAACTTAGAATAAGTTAATCCTTCTGATCTAACACCTGCATTAATCCTTTGTATCCATAAAGATTTGAATTCTCTTTTCTTAGTTCTACGGTCTCTGTAAGCATATTGCATAGCTTTTTCCATGGCTTGCTTTGCAACTCTTATAGTATTTTTTCTTCTGCCCCATTGACCTTTGACAGCTTTTAAAACTTTTTTATGTTTAGCGTGACTTGTTACACCTCTTTTTACTCTAGCCATTTTATCCTCTTAAACTGTAAGGCATGTATGATTTAACTATTTTGCCATCTTGTTTTGACATAGCAGTCGTGCCTCTTAATTTTCTAATTTGTGAATTTGTTCTTTTTATCATGCCATGTCTCTTTCCAGCTTGAGCCATCATAACTTTCCCTGTAGCTGAGATTTTAAATCTCTTCTTTGCTGAACTTTTAGTTTTTAATTTTGGCATAATTCTGCGGACTTATACAAATATTGGAATGGATTTACAACCTCTATTAAGCCTTATAAAGGCTGAATAACCATGATCATTTGCTTCCCATCAAACTTTGGGTGCAATTCAACTTTGCCAATATCTTGCATATCAGCTTTTATTTTATCCATCAATTCTCTACCTAAGTGTGAGTGCTGTAGCTCTCTGCCCTTAAATCGTATTGTAAATTTTACCTTATCACCTTTTCCAATGAATTTTTTAGCATTTTTAACCTTAAAATCATAATCATGAGTTTCTGTAACTGGTCTCATTTTGATTTCTTTTAATAAAACAATTTTTTGTTTCTTTTTAGCAACATTTGCTTTTTTTTGAGCATCATATTTAAATTTACCCATATCAATAATTTTACATACAGGTGGTTTTGCGTTTGGAGCTATTTCAATTAAATCCAATCCTTGCTCTTTAGCCATTGATATAGCTTCATTTGTATTTATGATTCCTATATTTTCACCATCACTTCCAATTACTTGGACCTCAGGTGAAGAAATTCTATTGTTAGATCTTGGACCTTTATCTTTAGTTCTTCTTTGAAAATAATTTTTTTTAAAATCTGCCACTTAGTTTGAGGGTGCTTTGTTTAAAGCTGAGAAAGTTTCTAAGAATAAGTTTAATTCCATATTTTCTTGTTTGTTAGTATCTAATCTTCTAATCGTTACTGAGTTACTGTCAACTTCTTTTTTTCCACAAATTAATAAAAGTGGTATTTTTGATAATGAATGTTCTCTAATTTTATAATTCAGGTTGTGGTTTTTTAAATCTACCTCAGAGCTTATGCCTACATTATTAATCTTTTCATTTACTTCTTTTGCATAAAAATCAAACTCTTCTGAAATTGGAATTACAACAGCTTGTAAAGGAGCTATCCAAAATGGAAATTTACCTGCGTAGTTTTCTATAAGAATTCCAATAAATCTTTCTAATGACCCAAATAATGCTCTATGAAGCATTACTGGAATTTTTTTAGTTCCATCTTTATCAACAAAAGAAGCATCTAATCTTCCTGGTAAATTAAGATCTACTTGTAGAGTTCCACATTGCCAATCTCTACCAATGGCATCTCTTAAAACAAATTCAATTTTTGGACCATAGAATGCTCCTTCTCCTTTATTAATTGTGTATTCAAGCTTTGAAGCTTTAACCGCATCTAACAAAGCTTTTTCAGCTTTGTCCCAAACATTATCATCACCAACTCTTAAATCTGGTCTATCTGAATATTTTAATATTACATCTTCAAATCCAAGATCTTTATAAATATCTAAAATCAAATTTGTAACAATCAAACACTCTGATGTAATCTGATCTTCTGTGCAAAAAATATGAGCATCATCTTGAGTAAAGGCTCTAACTCTTAACAGTCCATGTAGGGCACCTGAAGGTTCATACCTATGCACTTTTCCAAATTCTGAAATTCTTAAAGGAAGATCTCGATAACTTTTTAAACCTTGATTAAAAACCTGTATATGACCTGGACAATTCATTGGCTTTATTGCAAATATTTTCTCATCTGGTGTTTGGGAGGTATACATGTGCTCTCCATATTTTTCCCAATGGCCAGATTTTTCCCATAAAGATCTATCTAAAATTTCAGGAGTATTTACTTCTTTATAGCCAGCTTTTTCTTGTCTAGCTCTCATGTATGCAACTAATTTTTGAAATAACTTCCAACCTTTTTCATGCCAAAATACAGATCCTGGACTTTCTTCTCTAAAGTGAAATAAATCCATTTCTTTTCCAAGTTTTCTATGATCTCTTTTTTCTGCTTCTTCTATTCTTTTTAGATATTCATCTAAATCTTTTTGTGATGCCCAACTTGTTCCATAAATTCTTTGCAGCATTTCATTATTTGAGTTGCCTCTCCAATAAGCTCCTGATACTTTTGTTAACTTAAAGTATTTACCAATTTTTCCTGTTGAAGACAGATGGGGGCCTCTACATAAATCATACCAGTCTCCATGAAAATATATGGAAACATCTTCACCTTGTGGAATACTTTCAATAATCTCAGCCTTGTACACTTCTCCTTTATCTTTGAAATGAGATATAGCCTTATCTCTTTTCCAAACTTCTCTTGTAGTTAACACGTCTCTATCAACAATTTCTTTCATTTTATTTTCAATTTTATTTAAATCATCCTCTGTAAAGGGTTCCTTTCTTGAAAAATCATAATAGAATCCATTTTCTATAATTGGACCAATAGTTACTTGTGTTCCTGGAAAGAGTTCTTGAACTGCCATTGCAGTTATATGGGCCGTATCATGACGGATAGTTTCTAAACCTTCTTTATCTTTTGAAGTAAAAATTTTGACTGAGCAATCTTCATCTATAACAAAACTTAAATCTTTAAGTTCTTCATTTACACTAATAATAGTTGCCTGCTTTGATAGAGATTTACTAATCTTTTCAGCAACTTCAAGTCCTGTTACTTTATTGGGAAATTCAATAGTGTCTCCATCTGGTAATGTTATTAATGGCATTTAGTTCAATAATTTTTTGTATTCTGAATATGTAGAAAAACACATTTTTTCAACATTAAATTTCTTAATTATATTTTTTCTACCTTCTATGCCAATAGATTTCAATCTAGATTCGTCTAATTGTAAGACTTCTACTATTTTTTTACTTAAAGCTTCTGCATTACCAGACTGAAATAAAAAACCAGTGACATTATCAACAATAGTTTCATTGGATCCTCCAATATCACTTGCTATTATTGGTCTTTCCATTGATTGAGCTTCAACTGCCACTCTTCCAAAAGCTTCTGGCTCTTCGGAGGCCGAAACAACAATGTCTGATATTTTATAGGCTAGTGGCATATTTTTACAATGTTCTATAAATTTTAACTGACTAGTTAACCTATATTGCTCAGCCAATCTTTTAATTTTTTTTGTATAAATATTTCTTCCTTGATCGCCACCCAAAATAACAGCATTAAAAGAATCATATCCTAGTTCTTGATTAACAAGATTTAATGCTTCAATAAATGTCTCTTGTCCTTTCCAGGTAGTTAACCGGCCTGGCATTAGGATTATTTTTTTATTTTTATTAATTTCCCAATCTGAAATAAGTCTGTTCTCCTCACTATCTAAAGTTGTTGATGAATCAAAATAATCGATATTAATACCCCTAAAAATTACTAAGAATTTTTTTTTTAAACCTAAATATTTTGAATAATTTTGATCAATATGTGAAAAAATAAAATTTGATCCAGCTATTATTAAATCTGATCTAACCATTACTGAATTATAAAATTTTTTAAATGAATTTTTAAAATTATAAGTACCATGAAAGGTGGTAACAAACTTTCTTCTAGTAATTTTTGTTGCAAGCAAACATGACCAAGCTGGAGCACGACTTCTTGCATGAACAATAGATATATTATTTAGTAAAATAATAAAAATCAAAGCTATTGAATTAAAGAGCATTAAAAATGGATTTTTACTATGGACGGGAAGTTTTATTACTTTTACTTTTTTTCTATCAATAAATTTCAATAATTCTCCTCCACTAGTTACGATATAAGAACTGCAATTATTTTCTGGTAAATAGTGTGCAAGATCGTAACAGCCTGTTTCTGCACCCCCATATCCAAGCTTAGGAATTACTTGCAATACTTTTAATTCTGAAGACATTTGATAGAACTATATATTAAGAATTAATTCTAATAAACTCATATGAATAATTTTAAATACATTAGGGTCCTTAATAACAAGAAAATAAGATACTTAAGTAAAGAATATAAAGATAAACTCTA
The DNA here is from genome assembly GCF_047717815.1 of Candidatus Pelagibacter sp. Uisw_113. GTDB lineage: Bacteria > Pseudomonadota > Alphaproteobacteria > Pelagibacterales > Pelagibacteraceae > Pelagibacter. The sequence continues at coordinate 38,503 of NZ_CP159809.1, read as the reverse complement.
TATTGTTTTTTTACATGGTTTTATGTCAAGTATTGAGGGTGAAAAACCTCAGACTATATTAAAATTTGCTAAAAAAAATAAACTTGGCTTTCTTGCTCTCGAATATTCTGGTCATGGAAAGTCCTCAGGAAAATTTACCAAGGGAAATATCACTCAATGGTCAAAAGAAGTTGAAACTGTAATTAAAAAAATAGTTAAAAAAAATAAATTTATCTTAGTTGGTTCGAGTATGGGTGCATGGCTCTCATTAAATCAATTTAAATATTTTAAAAATCAAATTAAAGGTTTTTTAGGAATTGGTTCGGCTCCAGAGTTTTTAGAAAACTTAATGTGGAAAAAATTCTCAAAAAAAATGAAAAACAGAACTATAAAGAAAGGAATTTATAATTTAAAACATGGTAATTATGAGTATCCAATCACCTATCAATTAATAAAAGATGGTAGAAAAAATAAAATCTTAAATAAAAAAATTAAATCCAACATCAAAGTAACTATGATTCACGGAAGTAAAGATAAAGTTGTTCCGACAAGTTATTCCAGAAAAGTTCTTAAGCTATTTACTAAAGCTAATAAAAAATTAGTAATAATAAAAAATGGTGATCACAGTTTATCAAGCAAACAGGGCCTAAAGAGAATACTCTTAGAACTAAATAAAATTACTTCTAATATAGTTTAGTCCCTCAATGTAGCTTGGAAATTTTAAATTATAGTTAAAATAACTTTTCATCTTTTTGTTGCTAACTTTTTTAGACTCATTATAAAAATTTTTCAACATTTCACTTTTAATTTGGTCAACTTCAATTTTTTCAATATTTTCAATATTTAACATTTTTGCTCCAAATAAAGTAACATCTTCAGATGTGGAGGGTTTATCATCAGATAAATTATATATTTCTCCTGACTTAAATTTTGATAAAGATTTAAATAATATGTTTGAAATATCATCCACATGAATTCTAGAAAAATAATGATTTTTTTTATTGATCAATTTCACATCTCCTGATTTTAGACGTATTAAAATATTTTTTTCATTAGAATAAATGCCAGATAACCTGAATATCTGAATCGGTATTTTGTTATTTTTTTCCAAAGAAACCCATGCATTTTCAGCTTTTAATCTTGCAATACCATTAGTTGAGATTGGGTTTGTTTTGCTATTTTCATTAACCCATTCTCCCTTGTGATCCCCATAAATACTAGTGGCCGATAAGTAGGTTATCCATTTTACTTTGGAGTTTTCTATAAATTTAGAAAAATTTTTTACAACTAGATCTTCTTGATTTTCTGGTGGTATAGAAACTAAAATATGATCTGCTTCTTTTAATTTTATAACTAAATTTTTATCAAATTTTTCACTATTAAATAGGTAGCTATTATAATTAATACTATTGAATATTTTTTTTGAAGACTTACTCCTAGAAGTTGCTGATAAGTTAATATTATATTGCTCAGTATTAAGCTTCTTTATAAAGTTTTTTGCTACTTGGCCAAAACCAAAACAAAAAATATTTATATCCTTCATTTTAACTAACTTCTTTTATAATAGATCTTAAACTTATTGGGTTTTTTAACTTATCAATCATCTCTTTTGGACAAACTTGAATAAAATTAGAAATTTCCTTATCAAAATTTTCTATTATCTTTTTAGAAAAATCTGAATTTGTCTCCTGGTGATGCTCTTTTACTAAATTTTTTAAATAAGCTATCCAATGGTCTGTTTCTGGTGTTTGCCACACTACAGTTTCTGGGTTTACTTTTTTGTCGAATTTCTTATTTATATCGTAAATAAACGCCATTCCACCTGTCATTCCAGCTCCAAAATTATCCCCTACATCACCCAAAACTACAACTGTACCACCGGTCATATATTCACAAGCATTAGAATCACAGCCTTCAATAACTGAAATTGATCCTGAATTTCTTACAGCATACCTTTCTCCAGCTTGACCTGCTGCAAAAAGTTTTCCAGATGTTGCTCCATACAAAACTGTATTTCCTATTATGGTATTCTCATGTGAAACTAAATTACTTTCATCTGGAAGTTTAACTACCACTGTTGCTCCTGACAAACCCTTACCAACATAATCATTAGCGTCACCTTTTAAAATAAGTTTTAAACCTTTGATTCCAAATGCTCCAAATGATTGCCCTGCTGATCCTTTAAATTTTAAAGATAAGAAGTCATCTTCTAGTTTTTCAGATCCATATTTTTCATAAAGATAATTAGAAATTCTTGTACCAACAGTCCTATGAGTATTTTTAATAATATATTCTTTTTCAATAATTTTTACTTTTCCAATTTGTTCTTTAATTTCAGGTAAAATTTCTTGATCTAAAGTATCCGGAACAGAATTTATTTCTGGAACTGTACAGTATCTTGTATTTTCTCCAGCATCTGTTTGAACAAATAAAGGATTTAGATCTAAATCATCTAAGTTTGGTGAAGCTTTGCTTACCTGTCTTAATAAATCAGTCCTACCAATTATTTCATTCAATGATTTAAATCCTATCTGTGCTAAAATTTCTCTCACTTCCTCAGCTATGAATTTAAATAAGTTAACTACTTTTTCTGGTGTACCAGAAAATTTTTCTCTTAATTTTTCATCTTGAGTACAAACTCCAACTGGACAAGTATTTGAATGACACTGTCTAACCATTATACATCCCATAGCCACTAAAGCTGTGGTTGCTACACCATATTCTTCTGCCCCCATCATTGCTGCAATAACAACATCTCTTCCTGTTTTAATTCCACCATCTGTTCTTAGGGTAACTTTATGTCTCAAATTATTTAAAGTTAAAACTTGATTAGCTTCAGTTAAACCCATCTCCCAAGGTATCCCAACATATTTAACACTTGTTTGCGGTGTTGCTCCTGTTCCTCCATTATGTCCAGAAATTAAAATTATATCTGCTTTAGCTTTAGCTACACCAGCTGCAATTGTTCCTATGCCTGATGATGCTACTAATTTTACGCCAACTCTTGCTTTTGGATTTGCTTGTTTAAGATCATAAATCAACTGAGCTAGATCCTCGATAGAATAAATATCATGGTGGGGTGGTGGTGATATTAAGGTTACACCTGGTGTTGAATGTCTTAATTTTGCAATTTCTTCTGTAACTTTAAATCCAGGTAACTGGCCGCCTTCACCAGGTTTTGCTCCTTGTGCAATTTTAATCTCTATTTCATTACAGTTATTAAGGTATTTAAGTGTTACTCCAAATCTTGCTGAAGCTATTTGTTTAACTCTAGAATTAGCACTATCTCCATTTTTCATCTTAGTAAATCTTTTCTCATCTTCACCACCTTCACCACTACAAGAGGCTCCTTTAATTCTATTCATTCCTATAGCTAAAGTTTCGTGTGCTTCTTTCGATAATGCACCATGAGACATACTTCCACTTCCAAATCTTGTTAAAATATTTTCAATTGGTTCTACTTCTGTAATATCTATAGAAGGATTTAAATTTTTTTCTCTAAATCCAATTAGATCTCTAAGATGTATAGGTGGAAGATTATAAATACCTTTTGTGTATTTTTTATAAGCGTCAAAAGAATTTGAAGAAACGGCACTCTGCAAAAGATGAATAAGCTTACCTTGATATTGATGTGTTTCACCATTTTTTCTGTACCTATAAATTCCACCAATTGGTAAAACTGTATCCGTACCTTCAAATGCTTCTTTGTGAATAATTCTTAATTTTTTTTCTATTCCATTTAAACCTATGCCTGAAATTTTTGATAAAATTCCTGGAAAATATTCTGATGCTACTGTTCTACTTAAGCCAACTGTTTCAAAATTACATCCACCTCTATAAGAACTTATGACTGAAATTCCCATTTTTGACATTATTTTCAAAAGACCATAATTTACTGACTGTACATATCTCTCTATGCACTCATCGTACCCAAACTTTCCAAATAATTTCTTTTCAAATCTCTGGTATAAGCTATCCAATGCCAAATAAGGATTAACTGTTGTAGCTCCAACACCTATGAGTGTTGCAAATGAATGTGTATCTAATGCTTCCCCAGTTTGGGCATTAATTGAAGCATAGCCTCTTAGTTTTTTTTTAATGAGATGTGTATTTATTGCACCAACGCTTAATAGCATTGGAATGGGCAATTTTTCTTCAGAAGTATTTTTATCACTTAAGACTAATTGAGTAAGACCCTGCCTAACTGCAATTTCAGAATCTTTTTTAATTCTCTCAATAGAGGTTTCAAGATTTTCACTTTTATCAAAAGTACAGTCAATAGTTATCGATTTTTGACCAAAAAAATTAATGAATTTTTCTAACTGAGAGTTTGATAAAATAGGACTATCTAAAACATATATATTTTCTTCTGTTAAATTACTAAAATCTAAAATATTTCCAAGGTTACCAAAACGAGTTTTTAAACTCATAACCTTGTTTTCTCTTAAAGAATCAATTGGTGGGTTTGTAACTTGACTAAAATTTTGTCTAAAGAAGTGATAAAGCGGCCTATAACGGTCAGATAACACTGCAAGTGGAGTGTCATCACCCATAGATCCAATTGCCTCTTTTGCATCTTCTGCCATGGGGTGAAGAATAAGCTCTAAATCCTCTAAACTATAACCAAATGTATGTTGTCTTTTTTTTAGCTCATCACCTGAAAAAGTAGATTTTTCATTTTTTATTGGAAATTTTTTTTCTAAATCAATTATCTGATTGTTAAAATGTTTAAACTCTTTTGCCAAATAATCTTTTATTTCAACATTAGAAAATACTTTACCTTTGGCTATTCTAACTCCAAGAATTTCTCCAGGTCCTAATCTACCTTTTTTAAGAATTTGCTTCTCATCAATTTCAACCATTCCCGTTTCTGATCCCGCACACAATATTTTATCTTTTGAAATAGTATATCTCATTGGGCGTAACCCATTTCTATCAGCAGCTACTATAGCCCATTCATTATCAGTAGCTGCAATAGCGGCTGGTCCATCCCATGGCTCCATAGTGCTGTTTAAAAAATTAAATAGTTGTTGATGATCTTTTGATAATGTTTGACTTTTTTTAGACCAGGCATCTGGAATTAACATTAATTTTGCAAGTGGTGCTGATTGGCCAGAAATATTTAAAAGTTCAAAAACACTATCTAGTGCAGCAGAGTCTGATGATCCTGGTTGTATAACTGGTTTTAAATTTTTCATATCATCAAATAAAGGGCTGTCCATTTCTTGCTCATGAACTTTCATCCAGTTTTTATTTCCCTTTAGTGTATTTATTTCTCCATTATGAGCTAATGCTCTAAAAGGTTGTGCCAGGTCCCAGCTTGGTGCTGTGTTTGTTGAAAACCTTTGATGAAATATTGCAAATCGAGATATAAACCTCTCATCTTTTAAATCTAAATAAAAATCTGCAATAGACTCTGCTAAAAACATTCCCTTATAAATAACTGACTTAGAACTTAGTGAACAAATATAAAAACCTTCTATCGCATTTTTAATAGCTTCTTTTTCAATTTTTCTTCTAGATTCATAAATTTTTCTTTCTAACTCTTTTTCTGTTAAATCTTTATTATTATGTTTGAATAGTACTTGAGTAATTTCTGGTCTCGTAAGATTCGCTTTTTCACCTAAAACTTTTGGATTTACTGGAACCTGTCTCCATCCATAAATACTAAAATTACTTTTTGTTAATTCACTTTCTACTAAAGTTCTTGCATTTTCTTGTGCTTGATAATTATTTCTAGGTAAAAAAATCATACCCACACAAATTTCTGAACCATCATGGTCGTGACCTGTGATTTCTATTTTTTCAGCAAAGAAATCTGAAGGAATTTCTAAATGGATTCCAGCTCCATCACCTGTTTTTCCATCAGCATCAACAGCTCCTCTATGCCAAACTGCTTTTAAGGCATTAATTCCATATTCAACTACTTTCCTTGACTTTTTGCCCTCTGTAGAAGCAATCAACCCTACTCCACAAGCATCATGCTCCATTTCTTTTGAATAAACATGACCGTCTTCAAGAATTTTAAGATTTTTTTTATAATTTTTCATTAAGCAACCTTCTCTTTACTAAGTTCTTTGATCTCTAAAAAATTTTTTATTGATACTGCTACGTCTCTTCCATCTTTTATGGCCCAGACAACTAAAGATGCACCTCTAATAATATCTCCTGCTGCAAAGACACCCAGTAAATTTGTCTCCATTGTATCAAAATTAGTTTTTAATGTTCCCCATTTAGTAACTTGTAAATCCTCAGAGCCAAATAGTTTTGGTAAATTTTCTGGATCAAATCCAAGAGCCTTAATTACTATATCTGCTTTAATATTAAAGTGAGAATTGTTCTGAATTTCAGGTTTACGTCTACCACTATCATCAGGTTCACCAAGTTTGATTTTATCCACCATCAAACCTTCAACTTTATTTGTTCCTATAAATTCTTTGGGACTAGATAGCCATACGAACTCTACTCCTTCTTCCTCTGCATTAGCTACCTCTCTAGCAGATCCAGGCATATTTTCTTTGTCTCTTCTGTAAAGGCATTTAACTGATTTTGCTTTTTGTCTAATTGAAGTCCTAACACAATCCATTGCAGTGTCACCTCCTCCAATCACAACAATATTTTTTCCTTCAGCATTTAAAGTTCCATTATCAAAAAGCTCTACCTTGTCTCCTAATCCTTTTTTATTTGAAGCTGTTAAAAACTCCATGGCTGGAAATATATTTCCTAAATCTTTTCCTGGTAGATCTATTTCTCGAGCTTTATAAACTCCGGTTGCAATTAAAAGAGCATCATGTCTTTTTCTTAACTGCTCTAATGTAGCATCTTTTCCAACTTCAAAATTTTGAACAAACTTAATTCCACCCTCTTCAAGTAATTTTGTTCTTCTTTCTACAACAAATTTTTCTAACTTAAAATTTGGGATCCCATAAATCATTAAACCACCAGCTCTATCATATCGATCATATACTGTAATTTGATAACCTGACTTGCGTAACTGCTCTGCAGCAGCTAGACCAGCTGGACCAGCACCTATAATTCCAATACTTTGACTCTTTTCATTTTTAACTTTTATTGGATTTACCCATCCTTGTTCCCAAGCATTATCAGTAATATACTTCTCAACTGAACCTATAGTTACAGTTCCATGTCCTGATTGTTCGATTACACAGTTTCCTTCACACAATCTATCTTGTGGACATATTCTTCCACACACCTCTGGCATATTGTTAGTGCTTTGAGATAATTCGTAAGCTTCTTTTAATCGTCCCTCTGCAGTTAATTTCAGCCAATCTGGAATATTGTTACTTAATGGACAATGTACCTGGCAAAAAGGAACTCCACATTGAGAGCATCTGCTAGATTGTTCGCTTGCTTTATTGTTGATAAATTCTTTGTAAATTTCGTTAAAATCTTCTTTTCTATTACCAACTTCTCTTTTAGGTGGAGTTTGTTGACCTATCTTAACAAATTTAAGCATTTTTTCTGACATATATACCCTTTAATAAACTGAGCATATAATAAGGTTTTGTGTAATAAAAGACAAATAAGGTCAATATATATGACCTTAAATTTACAATAAATACTGTTAATTCTTTGTATTTTAATTTTTGCATATCTAATATGTTCAAATGGAATTGTTTAAATCATCGAATATTTAAGCTACGAAGCTTTAAATGTTCTCAAATATTATTGAAATTATAATCCTATCAATAGTTCAGGGCATATCAGAATTTTTGCCGATCAGTTCATCGGCTCATTTAAACATTGTTGAAATAATCTTTGAGTTTAATTCTAACTCACTAATGATTGACGTTAGTCTTCATCTTGGCTCTTTACTAGCAATAATCTTTTATTTTAGAAGAGAACTACTAGACCTTAGAAATAATCAAAAATTATTATCTTTATTAATTATTGGCTCTATACCAATTGTAATAGCTGGGTACATACTCAGCTCCACAGGTCTAATTAACCTATTAGAAAATAATTTAAAGATAATTGCTTGGACGACATTAATTTTTGGAATTATTTTATATCTCGCAGACAAAAGTAAATTTGATAAAAAAATATCCTCCAACCTAAATTTTAAAACAATACTATATATTGGTTTTTTTCAAATACTTGCTTTAATACCAGGTGTTAGTAGGGCAGGAATTACAATAACAGCTGCAAGGCTTTTTAGATTTAATAGATTTGATTCAAGCAAAATTTCTTTTTTATTAGCTATACCTGCAATAGCTGGAGCAAGTGTACTACAATTAAAAAATGCTATTGGCCAAAACTTTGAATTTAACTATCTTATACTAATATCAATTACTCTTTCTTTTTTATTTTCTTATTTTACAGTTAAGTTTTTTCTAGACTACATAAACAAATTTTCTTTAAATATTTTTGTAATTTATAGAATTATTATTTCAATAATTTTATTTATAATAATATATAATTAATTTTTTTTTAATATTGGTGCTAATTGTGAAAATAAAACACCAAATAAAATAAATAAACACCCAAATAGATTATTTATATCTAAAATTTGATCTAATAAAATCCAAGCAGCAATTGTTGCAAAAACACCCTCTAAAGAAAAAATTATTGCTGATGGAGCAGGGGATATATTTTTTTGTGCATATATTTGCAAAACAAATGCAAGGCCTCCAGATAAAACTCCAGCGTATAAGATTTGAAATTTTTCTTTAAGAATATTAGACCAAATAAAGTCTTCAAAAATTAACCCTATAATTAATGATAAAGAGGCGACAATTAAAGTTTGAATTGCACCAATTGTTAATGGAAGATTGTAGTTTTCTATAATTTTACCAGTAAAGATAATGTGTGTGCTCCAGAAAAATGCACCCATTATTATAAGCGCATCACCAGTTCTAACCGTTGCACTGTAAAAATTAGTTAGCAAATAACCTCCCATCACACAAAGAAGGACAGAAGGCCAAATACTCCAGTGGATTGGTTTTTTATACATAAAAAAAATTATAAACGGGACCATTGGTACATAAAAAATAGTAAAGAACGCTGCATTAGCAACATCTGTATAGAGTAAAGCCACTTGTTGAAGTGCTGATCCTAAGAATAAAGATAGGCCTATTAAAAGAGCTAAGTTGGTAAATTCTTTTTGATTTCTTTGGACTGATTTTGAGATATTTTTTCTTTCAAAAATAAAAGCTAAAGGGGCTACTACTAAAAAGCCTACAAAAAACCTAACCGCATTAAAAGTGAAAGGACCAATGTCGTCCATTCCAGTATCTTGAGCAATAAAAGTTGTTCCCCATATGAATGTACAAAGTAATGCACAAAATAATGATGAGGTTTTTGACATTAAAATTTATACAGCTAATTTATAAGCAAAATTTTTGCCTAAATTTTCTTTTAGATCATTATTAAATCTAGCTGCTTCAGCTCCATCAATTATTCTATGATCATATGATAGTGAAAGCGGTAACATTGTTCTTGTTTCAAATTTTCCATTAAAAAAAATTTGTTTTTTTTGTGCTTTACCCACTCCTAGTATAGCAACTTCAGGATAATTTATTATTGGTGTAAAAAATGAACCTCCAATTCCTCCAAGGCTTGTAATGGTCATGGATCCTCCAAAGAATTCTTTCTTATCTATTTTTAAATTTCTACATTGGTCGCTTACTGTTTTCAATTCATTGCTAATATATGAAATACTTTTATTGTCAGCATTTCTAATTTTTGGCACCATCAAACCATGAGGAGTATCAACTGCAATTCCAACATGAAAATAATTTTTCATTGTTATTTTTCCATTTTCAATATCATCTATTGATGAGTTGAAACTAGGAAACTTTTTTAAAGATGCAACTAAAGCTTTAACAATAAAAGCTAAGGGAGTAATTTTTTTTCTTTCACCTGTGTATATATCAGTAAGTGAAGTTCTAAAATCTTCCATTTCAGTTATATCTGCTTCATCATGATTTGTTACATGAGGTATTGTAGTCCAAGAATTAACTAAATACGTAGAGGCTAATTTTTTAACCCTAGGCATATCTTTAACTTCAATTTCTCCAAAATCAGAATGGGAAAATTCACTAACAATTTTTTTAGGTTGAGCTTCAGTCTTATCTAAAGTTTTATTAATTTTAGAGGATATAAAATTTTTTACATCATCTTCTACAATTCTTCCTTGTCTTTCACTGCCAACTATCTCATTAATATTAACTCCAAGCTCTCGAGCAAATTTACGTACTTTTGGGCTTGCAGATGAAGCTTCTGAATTGTCTTTTTTTATTAAATTTTGTGTTTGTATAACTTTTTCAATTTTTTCTTCTTGATTTTGATTTGTAACTGGTTTTGCTTCTTTAATAGTTTTTTGCTCTATACTCTTTTCTTCTTCTCCAGATTGCTCTACAGTTAATATCAAATCACCTTCTGAAACCCTATCACCTACTTTAATTTTAACAGACTTAACCTTTCCGTCAAAAGAAGCTGGTATTTCAACACTAGATTTATCACTCTCAATTGTAATAAGTGGATCATTTTTAGATACTGACTGACCATTTGAAACTAATACTTCGATTACCTCAACGTCTTTAAATTCGCCAATATTTGGTACTTTAATCTCTTTATCTGACATCTTATAGTTTTGTTGGCATTGGTTTGCTGCCATCAATATTATACTTCTTTATGGCTTCTTTAGCATATTTTGAGGCTATTAGTTGCTCTTTTGCTAGTACGCTAAGTCCATAAGTAACAATATGTTCTTTATCAACTTCAAAAAAATTTCTAAGGTTTTTTCTAGTGTCGCTTCTTCCATAACCATCTGTACCTAAAGAATAAAAACTTTTATTAGTATAAGGTCTGATTTGATCAGAATTCATTCTCATATAATCTGAAGCTGCCAAGATTGGTCCTTCGGTTTTTCCTAAACACTGCTCTACAAATGAAACCTTTTGTTCTTTATCAGGATTTAAAAGATTATACCTCTCAACTTCCATACCATCTTTTCTCAACTCGTTAAAACTAGTGACACTCCAGATTTCACTGTCTATCTGATATTCATTTTGAAGGATTTCTGCTGCAGCCATCATTTCTCTCAATATTGTGCCTGAACCTAAAAGTTGAATTTTAGTTTTTTTATATTTGCTGAGCTCTTTAATTTTATACATTCCTTTAAGAATTCCTTCTTCACAATTCTTATCTTTTGGTATGCTAGGATGTGAATAATTTTCATTCATGGTTGTGATATAGTAAAAAACATTCTCATTTTTTTCATGCATTCTTCTCAAACCTTCTCTAAAAATAACAGCTAGCTCATAATGAAAAGTTGGGTCGTATGTCACACAATTTGGTATTGTTGAGGCTATCAAGTGACTGTGTCCATCCTGGTGTTGTAGTCCTTCACCAGCTAAAGTAGTTCTTCCAGCTGTTGCTCCAATTAAAAATCCTCTAGCTTGACTATCTCCACCTGCCCATGCAAGGTCACCTATTCTTTGAAAACCAAACATAGAATAAAAAATATAAATTGGTATCATTTCAATATCATGATTAGTGTAGGAAGTTGCAGCAGCAATCCATGACGACATTGCTCCAGCTTCATTAATTCCTTCTTCTAGAACCTGTCCAGTTTTCTCTTCTCTGTAAGAACTTAACTGAGCAGAATCTTCTGGTTCATACTTTTGACCTTCGTGTGCATATATTCCTATTTTTTGAAAAAATCCTTCCATACCAAAAGTTCTTGCTTCATCAGGAATAATTGGAACTAATCTGGGTGAAATATTTTTGTCTCTTAATAAATTTGTAAACATTCTAACTAATGCCATGGTTGTAGACATTTCTTTTTCACCCGTTGATACTTTCATAAAATCGAAAATATCTTTTGCTGGTGCTTTAATAGGTTTTGAATATGTTGTTCTTTCAGGTAAGAAACCACCAAGTCTCATTCTCTTTTCTTTAATATACTTAATCTCTAATGATTTTTCATCAGGCTTGAAATACTCAACATTTTTTACTTGTTCATCTGTTAATGGGACATCAAAACGATCTCTATAATATAGCAAATCATCTACATCTAATTTTTTAGTTTGATGAGTAGTGTTAACACTTTCACCTGTTTTTCCCATACCATAACCCTTAATGGTTTTAGCGATTATAACCGTTGGGCTACCTTGGTTTTTTGATGCCCGTTCGTATGCTGCATAAACTTTATGAGGATCATGACCACCTCTATTTAATCTCCAAATATCTTTATCTGATAAACTAGAAACTAACTCTTGAGTCTCTGGGTATTTACCAAAAAATTTTTCTCTAACATAAGCTCCATCTCTAGCTTTCATTGCTTGGTATTCACCATCAACAGTTTCATTCATAGTTTTAACTAAGTGACCTGTTTTATCATTAGCAATCAATGAGTCCCAGTAAGAACCCCAAATTACTTTAATTACATTCCAACCAGCTCCTCTAAAACTTCCTTCTAGCTCTTGAATAATTTTTCCATTACCTCTGACAGGTCCATCTAATCTTTGAAGATTGCAGTTTACAACAAATATTAAGTTATCCAGTTTTTCCCTAGCTGCTAATCCTATTGCACCTAAAGATTCGGGTTCATCCATTTCTCCATCACCAAGAAATGCCCAAACTTTTCTACCTTCATCTTTAATTAATCCTCTGTTAATTAAATATTTCATGTATCTCGCCTGATAAATTGCAAGCATAGGCCCTAGTCCCATTGATACAGTTGGAAACTGCCAAAACTTTGGCATCAACCAAGGATGTGGATATGAAGAAAGTCCACCTGGTTTTACTTCTTGTCTAAAACTATCTAATTGTTTTTCATTTAATCTACCTTCTAGAAATGCTCTAGCATAAACGCCTGGTGCACTGTGACCTTGAAAATAAACTAAATCACCACCAAATTTATTATTCTTAGCTCTCCAAAAATGATTCATTCCTACATCATAAAGTGTTGCTGCTGATGCAAAAGTACCTATATGGCCACCTAATTCAGGAAATTTTTTATTTGCTCTAACAACCATGGCTGCTGCATTCCATCTAATTAAAGATCTAATTCTTCTTTCAATATTCTGATCTCCATTAGACTTAACTTCTGCCTCTGGTGGGATTGTATTAATGTAAGGAGTGTGCTGTGTATAAGGAATATTTGCACCTTCTCGATATGCTTTGTTAATTAATTCTTTTATCAAAAAATGAGCTCTTTGATTTCCATCTTTTTCAACAACTGCAGATAAAGACTCTAACCAATCTTGAGTTTCTAATGGATCAATATCATTGTCATTTGTAACCTGAATTATTGTTTGTTTTTTTTCCACAACTGGGCTTTGTTCAGTAGCCTCTTCTTTTTTTTCATTATTTAAAACTGATTCTGCTTGTTTAATAATACTTTCTGTATCTTTAGGAATTGGCTTTTCTGAAGGGCTTTCTTTTGAAGACTCAACACTTAACAATAAATCCCCTTTAGAAACTTTATCACCCACTTTAATATTTACAGATTCTACCTTACCAGTGACTGTTGATGGAATTTCAACGCTAGATTTATCACTCTCAATAGTAACAATAGAATCATTTAAGTTTATTTTATCTCCAACTTTTACTAAAAGTTCAATAACCTCAACTTTTTCAAATTCACCAATATCTGGGACAAGTAATTTTTCACTCATTATTTAAATCGATTTATACACCTAAAAAAAACTATATCTCATGTTATTTTAGCACAATAATAAGTTTTTTTATGCAAACCTGTATTTTTATTGAACAAAAAACTTTAAAAATTAACAAATAAATAAGAAATTAATTTCTTTCAATGCACATGGCTATACCCATTCCACCACCAATGCAGAGAGTAGCGCAACCTTTGTTTTTATTTTGTTTTATCATTTCATGAATAAGGGTTACTAAAATTCTGGTTCCAGAAGCTCCAATTGGATGTCCTAATGCAATTGCTCCACCATTAACATTCACAATCTTTTTAGGAATTTTAAGATCTCTAATCACAGCAATACTTTGAGCTGCAAATGCTTCATTGACTTCAAATAAATCAATATCTTCAATTTTCCATCCTGCTTTTTCTAAAGCTATATTAACAGCCATAATTGGACCTAGCCCCATCAATGAAGGCTCAACACCACAAGTTGCCCAGGAGACCACTTTTGCTAAAGGTTCTATACCTCTAAGTTCCGCCTCTTCTCTAGACATTAAAATAGTTGCTGCCGCACCATCATTTATTCCTGATGAATTACCCGCCGTAACTGTTCCATTTTCTTTAAAAACAGTTTTTAATTTTTTTAAATCCTCTAAGTTTAAATTACTTCTTGGATGTTCATCTTTTTCAAAAATAAAATTTTTATCATCTGTATTAATATTTAATTTAATTAACTCGTTTTTGAATTTATCATTACTTATGGCATCTTGTGTTTTTTTTTGAGAATTGAAGGCGAACATATCTTGTTCATCTCTGGAAATTTGATACTTTTCTGCTACATTTTCTGCCGTAACACCCATGTGATAATTATTAAATGAGTCTATCAGTCCATCATTGACCATTGTATCAACTAATTTATTTTCATTTAATTTTTTATCTTCTCGATAAAATATTGTATGTGGTGCTCTAGACATATTTTCTTGTCCACCAGCGACTATAATTTTATTTTCACCTAGTTTAATAGATTGATAGCCTGAAATTACAGATCTTAATCCAGATCCACATACTTGATTAATTATATGTGCAGGTTTTGAAACTGGAATTCCAGCATGAATAGAAGCTTGTCTTGCTGGGTTTTGCCCTAATCCAGAAGTGAGAACGTGTCCCATAATCACCTCATCAATATCGTCTGATTTTAATTTTGATTTATAAACAGCTTCTTTAATAACTAGTGCACCTAGTTTATCAGCACTAAAACCTTTTAAAGACCCTTTATATGTGCCTATAGGTGTTCTTAATGCAGCTGTAATAACCACATCATTTGATTTTTTGCTCATTGATAGTACAGCATAATATTTTATAACTTAAATTACATCAAAAACTTTGATATGTTGGACAAATTATTTAATTAAGGACCGCTGGCCAAATTGGATAAGGCGCTCGGCTACGAACCGGGAGATTCCAGATTCGAGTTCTGGGCGGTCCACCAAAAGGATAAATAAAAATGTTAGATTGGCTACTAAAATCATCACTACAAAAATCAGTTATATATTTTTTTATAATTGTTTTTATAATTTTATTAATTTTAACTTTCGTACTATAAAGACCTATGAGCAATAAATTTGAGCAAATAAGTATTAAACCTGGTTTTATGAAACACAATGGTGGAGTTTTATTTAAAACTGTATCTGAAACAGAATATGAATTCAAAACTACGATTAATGAAAATCATTTAAATGCTGCCGGGATAACTCACGGCGGTTATTTATCAGCCTTAATTGATGCAGGAGCGGGGACTGCTGCACATAGAGCATCTGGAAATGTACCTTGTGTAACTATTTCATTGGATTTAAAATTTATTGGTGCCTCTAAAGTAGGCGATATAGTTTCTGGCTTTACAAGAATTCTTAAAAAGACAAATACACTAGTATTTTTATTTTGTGAGCTGAAATGTAATAATAAAATTATAACCTCAGCATCAGGTATTTGGAAAATCTTAAAAATTAAACCATCTAATCTTGGTCCTGGTGGATAATTATTCTTTTCTTCTATAGTTCAAATAACCAAATATAATTAATAATAAAATAGCTATTGGGTAAATGATTCCTTTATTTGGTCTATCTGCATTTTCTATTTTAAATTCACTTATATAATCACCAGTTTCAAAGCCACTTTTTTTAGCTCTCCCATTCCATTGCAGGGTATCTACAATAACTCTATTTTCTTCTCTAATTAAACTAAGTCCATATTGCTCTAAACTAAATTCGGTTTCAAAAGTATCTTTTTTAATTACAAATAACTTATATCTTTCACCATAATTGCTTGGACGTGTTACTTTAAATCTGGCTTCCTTATTAGAATCTAACTTCATTAAATGAATTTTGTTAATATCCATATAATTATATTTAGGATAAAATTTATTTAAAACAAATTCTGGGGCTAATAATGAAATAGAGATTAATAAAAAAATTATTATCTCGTACCATCTTAATCTATTAATAAACCAAGCTTGAGTTGCAGAAGTAAAAACCAATATTCCTATCAAAGAAGTGATAATTACTAGCAGTCCATGCCACACATTTTCAATACCTATCAATAACAATTCATGATTAAATAAAAACACGATAGGTAAAATACCTGTTCTTAAGCTGTACCAAAAAGCTTGCAGACCAGTTTTAAGTGGATCACCTCCCGAAATGGCAGCTGCAGCATATGATGCAAGACCAACTGGAGGAGTAACATCAGCCATTAAACCAAAATAAAAAACAAATAAGTGCACCGCTATAAGAGGAAATACAAATCCAGATGCATTTCCAACATCAACCAATACTGTTGCCATTAAGGAAGCCACTACAACATAGTTTGCAGTGGTTGGAAGACCCATGCCAAGTATCAGACATAAAATTATTGTTAAAAATAATAAAATAACAACATTATCTTTTGCAATAAACTCTATAACAATAATTAAATTTGTACTTAACCCTGTTGAACCAACAGCTCCAACTATTATGCCAGCTGTTGCTATTGCTATTCCAACACCAACCATGTTTAAAGCACCTTTTTCAAAACCAACTATCGTTTGATTAAACCAAGTTTTTATTGCTAATTTAAAATCAGTATTTTTAAATAATATATAACCAAGGTTTACAATTATTAATGCAATCGTTGCAAAAAATATTGAGTAAGAAGCGGTAAACCTTAAATAAACAAGCATGTAAACTAAGACAAAAATAGGTATTAAAAAATGTAATCCTGATAAAAATGTTTTCTTTAAATTTGGAATATCGACATCATCCATTCCTTTTAAATTTAATTTTAAAGCTTCAAGGTGAGAAATATAAAACAATGCCACATAAGAAATAATTGCTGGTAAAAATGCGTGCTTAACTACCTCAAAATAAGTAACACCTAAAAAACTTGCCATTACAAATGCTGCAGCGCCCATTACAGGTGGCATTAATTGTCCATTAACTGATGATGATACCTCTATAGCACCAGCTTTTTCTTTGGAAAAACCAGTTTTTTTCATAATTGGAATTGTAAAAGTTCCAGTTGTAACTGTATTTGCAATTGAAGATCCTGAGATTAGACCGGTCATTCCAGATCCTAAAATTGCTGCTTTTGCAGGTCCTCCTCTCATTTTGCCAACCATGGCAAAAGCTAGGTCTAAAAAATATTTACCTCCACCGGCTGTTTCTAGAAGCGCTCCAAATAAAACAAATAAAAAAATGAAATCTACAGAAACACCTATAGGAATTCCAAATATAGCTTCTTGATCAAGCCACTGAAATCCAACCAATCTATTTAATGAAAGCCCACCATGCGAAATTATTTCTGGTGCGTATCTGCCAAAATATGAAAAGAGTAAAAAACAAACTGCAATAATAACTAGAGGTAATCCAAATACTCTCCTGGTTGCTTCAATTAATATTAAAATTCCACAACTTCCAATAATCAACTCAACTGGTAAATTAAATTTTTCCCAAATTTTAACTGTTAAAAGAATTCCCCCCCTATCAACTAATTGGTCATAAAAAAAATAAATATATAAACAACAAAATGCAGCAATAAAACTAATTAGAATATCAAATATAGAAATTTTTTTTCTTTTAGAAATTGGATAAATTAAAAAAGCTAAAGTTAAAGCAAAACCTAAGTGAATAGCCCTAGCTGGAAGTCCTTTAAACATTCCAATATCAAACATAAAAGGAAATGGAGATGCATACCAAAGTTGAAATAATGACCAAATAATTGCAATATTTCCAACAATTTTTAAATGTAGTCCAGTAAGATTTCTAGTGGGAGATAAATCCTCACTAATCTTACTTTCTACTTTACTCTTAATGCTTTGATTCATTTTTAAAATGATACTCTATAACAAAAAAAAGGCCCGATAAATATATCAGGCCTTTTAATTTAATTAAGGAGTTGGACTACATTAATCCAGCTTCTTTATAATATTTAATTGCACCTGGGTGTAATGGAGCTGACAAACCATCAGCAACCATATCTTCTTTTTTTAAAGAAGAAAAAGCAGGATGTTGTTTTTTGAAATCATCAAAGTTTTCAAAAACTGCTTTTACTACTAAATAAACAAGATCTGCTTCAACAGCATTACTAGTTACAACAGTAGCCTTAACACCAAAAGTAGTTACATCTTTTTTCTGTCCTGTGTAAGTTCCTTTAGGGATTACAGCTTTAGCATAATAAGCAGCACCATCAATTAGTCCTTGAACTTCAGGACCTGTTAAGTTGATAGGCAAAGCTTTTGCTCCGCAAGAAGCTGCATTTTCCATTGCTCCATTTGGAAATCCTACTGAATAACCAAAAGCATCAATCTTACCATCACATAAAGCTTTTACTTGCTCAGATGAAGTCAGCTCTGTAGTAGATTTAAAGAAGCTATTATTAACTCCCTTTGCATCCATTAGCACTTCCATGGTTCCTCTTTGACCTGAACCAGCGTTACCAATGTTTACAACTTTTCCTTTAAGGCCAGCAAAATCTTTAACTTTTGCTTTTTTTCTTGCCCAAATTTGAAAAGGTTCGTTGTGTACTGAAAAAACAGCTCTTAAACCGTCAAACTTTTTTCCTTCCCACTTACTTGATCCATTTACAGCATGATATTGCCAGTCAGACTGAGCTACACCAAATTGAAATTCACCAGCTGCGATTTGACCAATATTATAATTCGATCCACCAGTTGAAGGTGCAGTACATCTGTAAGCTTTATCTATACCTTTTTTTCTTCCGTGTTCTTTAGCAATTGCTGATTTGTGCAACATTTTGCAAATTGCGTTACCAGTTTGGAAATATACTCCAGTTGGTCCGCCCGTTCCTATCGTGAAGAACTCTGCAGATTTTGCAACACCAGTAAAAGATAAAGATGCAACAAAAATTAGTAGAGCACTTGATAGAGATGTTATTATTTTTTTCATGTTCTCTCCTCTATATCGTTATTTTTATTAATTAAATTTAACAGTAATTAAGTGAGTATGTATAGCTGGTAGTTATGTTGATGTAGACCATTTTTTTAACTTGTCCACACCCTCAACAATCTTAGGTGCAAGTTTTAAAATTAAGTTCTTATCAATTGCTTGTCCGTTTTGAGCCTCCCTCATAAACTCTTGACCATCAAAGTCTGTAAAGCTTAACCTTGCTAACATCTTATTTTTCTCAAAACCAAAGTCTGATCCTGGCAATAACGCTACACCTGTCTCCTTTAAAATATTGTCACACATTTCTGATGACGTATTAAATTTTTTATTTAAAAATTCTGGCATAAGATAAAACCCACCTTGGGGCTTATTAATTAAAACCTTGTTTGATTTTAGATTTTCATAAACATAATTACCAACTGCTTTAAGAATATTTTTAGAACTATCAATATATTTGCTATGATCACCTGTATAAGCAGTAATTGCAGCATATTGAATTGGCGCACTGACAGCAGAAAAAGTTTCACTGGCTAAAACATTAATTGAATTTTTTAAAATATTTAAAGAGTCTGGAACTACAAAATAACCCAATCTCCACCCACCTGCACCACACCATTTACTTAAACCCGTGCTTATAATAGTTTTTTCAGGACAAAAACTTGAAATAGATTTGAACCCTTCATCAAAACTCAACTCAGAATAAATTTCATCTGATAAAATAATAAGATTATATTTTTTAGCAATCTCACTAATTTCTTCTAGATTTTTACAAATCTGCCCTGATGGATTGTTTGGTGAATTCAAAAATAATAGATAGTTTTTATTTTTATCCCTTAAAATAACTTCTTCAATTTCAGATCCAGTAGGAAACCAATTATTTTCTCTTTTTGTTTGAATTGATTGAATTTTATTTCTTCCAAGAATTGCTTGTGGGGCATAAGAAACCCAACTTGGTGCTGGCAATATTATTTCTCCATCAAATAAAATGTGTAGTAAAAACATCAATTCTTTTGAGCCAGGACCTATAATTACATTTTCAGGTTTGTAATTATAATCTTTTTTAACTGATGTATATTTTGCAACAGCATCCCTAAGCTCATTAAGACCTTGCATTGGTAAATATTTATTTTGATGGGCATTATCTTTTAACGCATTAACAATATCAATTGGTACTTGGAATGGAGATTGGCCAAATCCAAATTTAAATATTTTTTCACCTTTATCTTCTAGCTTTCTAGAGATTTCATTAATTTTTAAAGTAGAGGATGGTTCTAGACCTTTAACTATATTTTTTAACATTTAATAATTTAATTCCTTTAAATTTTTATATTGATCTAAAACTCTTGGATTTGCTAGCGCTTCTTTATTTTTAATTTCATTTCCTTCTATTGTATTTTTTACAGCTAGTTCAACTATTTTTCCATTTTTAGTTCTTGGAATGTCTCCAACTACTATAATTTTAGATGGAACATGTCTTGGAGATGCATTTTTTCTAATTTGTATTCTAATTTTTTTTAATAAATCTTCGTCCAACACGTGTTTGGGGTTTAAAACTATAAATAAAATAATTCTGACGTCATTATCCCATGCTTGACCAATAACAATTGACTCTTTGATTTCTATAAATTTTTCTACCTCAGAGTATATTTCTGCAGTTCCGAGTCTCACTCCTCCAGGGTTAAGTGTTGTATCTGATCTACCATGGATAATAAAGCCCCCACCTTTCTTTATTTCTGCATAATCACCGTGATACCATGTGTTTAAAAAATTATTAAAATATGCTTTTTTAAATTTAATATCATTTTTATCATTCCAGAACTTTAAAGGCATTGATGGGAAAGAGCTCTTACAAACTAGCTCTCCTTTTTTATTTTTTAAAGATTCACCCTTTTCATTAAAAACATCAACATTCATACCTAAGCCTTTATTTTGTATTTCGCCTAGAATTACCGGCTGGTATAAATTTCCCAGGACAAAACAAGAAACAATATCGGTGCCTCCAGATATAGAGGATAAATGAACATTTTTTTTTATGTTCTCGTACACAAATTTAAACCCATCATTTGATAATGGGGATCCAGTAGAACAAATTGTTCTTAATTTTGATAATTTATACTTATACTTTAAAGTGGGCTTAGATTTACGAAGAGCATCAACATATTTTGCACTAATACCAAATAAAGTAATTTTTTCTTTCTCAGCTATTTTTAACAGTAAATCATCTTTTTTGTACATTGGCGATCCATCAAATAAAACAATTGATGCTTTTGAAGCTAAGACACTTACCAGCCAGTTCCACATCATCCATCCACAAGTAGTAAAATAAAAAACATTATCACCTTCTCTGATATCACAATGGAGCTGATGCTCTTTTTTATGCTGAAGCAAAACTCCTCCACTCCTATGACATATACATTTTGGTTTTCCTGTGGTTCCACTTGAATATAAGATTGCAAGATCTTGTTCAAAATCAAATTTAGGAAATTGAATCTCTTCAGATTCTTGTTTTATTAACTCACTCCATTTAAGTACTTTTGATTTTTTAGATGTATATTTATTTTCTAAATATTTTTCTCCAGGGTAGTTAACAATGACAACATATTCAATAGAAGGTATCTCTTTTAAAATTAGAGGAACTCTTTCTAAAATATTTATTATTTTTCCATTATAAAAATACTTATCTACTACAAATAAAACTTTAGGGCTGATTTGTGAAAAACGTTCTACTACACCTTTAACACCAAAATCTGGTGAGCATGAGGACCATATTGCTCCTAAAGAAGAGGAGGCTATGAATGCCTCAATAGTCTCAATAGTATTGGGCATATATGCTGCAACCCTATCTTTTTTTTTAATTTTAATACTTTTTAAAAATTTAGATATTTTACTTACATTAATGTTTAGTTCGTACCAGCTTCTTTCTTCTCGAAAACCATTCTCGCTAACGAATGTTATTGCTTTATTCTTATTATTTTTTGAGAGTAAATTTTCGGCAAAGTTTAATTTTGAATTTGGTAAAAATTTATTTTTATAAAATATTTTTGATTTTTTTATTTTAATTTTACTCTTAAATCCTTTAATTTCAGAAAAATCCCAAATTGAACTCCAAAAATTACCTGGGTTTTCAACGCTCCATTTTAAAATATTGTCATATTTTTGATTAAATCTTTTTTTGAATTTTTTTGAAATGAATTGCTCATAGCTCGATAAAAGAGATTTTTTTTTCTGACTAGGTGACGCTTCCCACAATTTTTTATTCATAACTTTGCTACAAAATACTAATACAGAATTGTTTTTTATTATGTTAAATTAATTAGTGTATAAAGAGCAAATGAGAACTTTTATCCTTACGATTCGGTCATGTTTTAGTCTATTTTTGTTCTTTATGAGCAACAATATGTGGTGGAGAAAATATTAGAGGTACCATCAATAGAAATGTCTAAAAATAAAATCACAGCTGTTCTCGGTCCAACAAATACCGGTAAAACTTACTTAGCAATTGAAACTATGCTTTCTTTTGATTCGGGTATGATTGGCTTCCCTCTAAGACTACTTGCACGTGAAGTGTATGACAAAATTATTGAAAAAATAAGTATAGATAAAGTTGCTTTAATTACTGGTGAAGAAAAAATCATCCCTACAAATGCAAAATATTTTCTTTGTACGGTTGAGTCTATGCCAATTAATAAACATTTAGATTTTGTTGGGATAGACGAAATACAAATGTGTGCAGATCATGAAAGAGGTCATATTTTTACTGATAGATTATTAAATCTTCGTGGAGAAAAACTAACAATGCTTATGGGTTCAAGCACTATTAAAAGTATAGTAAATAAACTAGATGAGGATACTGAATTTATAAACAGAGAAAGACTTTCTCAACTTTCATATGTAGGTCATAAAAAAATTTCAAGAATAAATAGGAAGACAGCAATAATAGCTTTTTCAGCTGAAGAAGTTTATGCAATTGCAGAGCTTGTTAGAAGACAAAAAGGTGGAGCAGCTATTGTTATGGGGTCATTGAGCCCTAAAACGAGAAATGCTCAAGTTCAATTATATCAGTCTGGTGATGTTGATTTTCTTGTTGCAACTGATGCAATTGGAATGGGAATTAATATGGATTTAGAAAATGTTTTTTTTTCAAATTTAAAAAAATTTGATGGAAGAAAGTTAAGACGTCTTAACATGTCTGAAATTGGACAAATTGCTGGTAGAGCTGGCAGATATTTAAATGACGGAAATTTTGGAATTACTGGTGACTGTAAAGAGATTTCTGCAGAGGAGGTTGAGCTGCTCGAAAATCACAAATTTGAAGAAATTAAGATGCTTTTTTGGAGAAATTCTAATTTAAATTTTAATAATGCTTTAAGTTTAATTAAATCACTTGAAGAAAAGCCTAATAGAGATTGGTTAAGAAAAATACACGAGTGTGGAGATGAAAAACTTTTAAAATATTTTTTAAAAGATATGGACGGTCACAACATTAAAAATAACCAAGAAACATTGGAATTACTTTGGGAATGTTGTCAAATTCCAGATTTTGTAAAAAAAACTTATGGCAACCATCTCGAAGTGGTTAGTAAGGTTTTTAGCTTTTTAAATGGTAAAGATGGAAAAATTACTAACGATTATATGAGATTACAGTTAATAAAGTTGGATAAATTAGAAGGAAATGTTGATTCTTTATCAAATAGAATTGCAAATGTTAGAACTTGGTCATATGTTTCAAATAAAATTAATTGGGTTGAAAGTCAAAGTTATTGGATAGAGAAAACTAAACTATTAGAAGACAGATTATCTGACAGATTACATGAAGAACTTACTAAAACTTTTATTGATAAAAGAGCAAGTGTGCTTGCAAGGGGATTAAAACAGGATATGGAATTTAAAACTGAGATAATGGAAGATAATAAAGTAATAATTGATGAGCAGTTTATTGGTGATTTGAAAGGTTTAAGATTTGAGATAGATTTAAAAGCTGGTGCGCTTGAAACTGATATTAAGTCATTAAAAAAAGCAGCAAGACAAACTGTGGGCCCAGAACTGCAAAAAAGAATTCAATCTATTATTGATACAGGGTTGATAGAAATAAAAGATGATTTTAAAATTTATTGGAAAAATTTTCCAATTGCTAAATTAATAGCTGGTAAAGATTATTTAAACCCTGATATATTTTTAATAGTAGATGATATTCTGGAAAATGATGACAAACAAAAATTATCAGAGTTTATTGGAAATTGGATTAAAGAAAAAATAAAGCTCGTATTGAAAAGTCTGATTGACTTAAAAAATTTAAAAGAAAGTAACTCTTCAATTAAAGCATTGGCTTACCAATTATATGAAAATAATGGTGTTATTAAAAGAGAAGTAGTAGCTGAATACTTAAAGAAACTTGGTCAAGATGAGAGAAAAATTTTAAGAGATTTGGGTGTTAAATTTGGAAGATACCATGTTTTTTTATTTAGATTACTAAAACCTGAAGCTGTTTCCTTAAGAACCTTACTATGGAAAAACTTTAATCAAAAAAACTTGAATTTAACTCCTCCTACTTTTGGCTTAAATTTTTTGGATGATAAAAATATAAAAGATAAACATTTTATGCTTCTTTGTGGCTTTGAAAATTTTGATAATTATTATGTTAGAATAGATATTCTGGAGAGGTTATTTGTACAAATTATTAACTCTGATCCTGAAAAAGGTAAAGAGATTAAACTAATTCCTGAAATGCTTAATTTATTAGGATGTAGTAAAGAAAATTTTAAAAAATTAATTGAGAAAATGAATTACAAAACACTCGAAAGAGACAAGGATGTTTATTTTAGGTACAGTCCACAAAAACAAATTAAAAAGCCTTTTAAAAAGACAGTCTCTAAAAACAATCCATTTAAAGTATTAAAAAATTTTAATTTCAATTAATGATAAGCTTTTTTAAAAATAAAGAAAAGGAGAAAGATACAGTGAATAATGATAAATCTTATTCTAATATTGCTGCTTTATTAATTCATGTAGCAAAAATTGACGAAAATTATGAAGATAAAGAAAAAGAGATTATTAGAAAAACTTTAATTGAATTGGGTGCAACAATTTCAAATATAGATAAATTAATTGCAGATGCGTCAGTTATTGAAGAAAATTCTAACCAAATACTAAGTTTTACAAGAGAGGTCAAAAATGCTCCTGAATCAGATAAAATTAGAATTGTTGAGACTCTGTGGAAAATTATTTATTCAGATGATAATGCAGATATGTATGAGACAAACTTGATGAGAAGACTAGCTGGTTTATTATATATAGATGCAAAGATTATGGGTGACTTAAAAGAAAAAGTAAAAAAAGAATTATCTAAATGACATACGTTGTAAATGACAAATGTATTAAGTGTAAACTAATGGACTGTGTTGAAGTCTGTCCTGTTGATTGCTTTTATGAAGGCAAAAATATGCTTGTAATTAAACCGGAGGAGTGTATAGATTGTGGCGTTTGCGAGCCAGAATGTCCAGTAGATGCAATAGTAGCAGATACTGAGTCTGGAAGCGAAAAATGGCTTGAATTAAATACAAAATATTCTGAAATTTGGCCAAATATAACTATTAAAAAAGATCCTCCAGAGGATAATGAAAAATATAAAAATGAAGAAAACAAGTACGACAAATATTTTAGCGAAAATCTTTAAAAAAACTCCTGAGAAAAAAATAAAAAAAACTAAAGCAAAAGTAGTTAAAAAGTCTACGCTTCCTAAAGCTAAAGTTGTTAAAAAAAATATTCCAGTAAAAGAAACTAAGGCAGCAAAAGTAACTGCAACTAAAATTAAAAAGAATTTAAAAACAGTTTCAAAAAAAAATGCTCCAGAAAAAGTAGAAATAAAAACTAATAATTTAAGAATTTCAAAAAGTAATGAAGTTAAGCCTGAGATCAAAAAAGTTAAAAAACAAGAAACAGAAAAAAAAGAATATAAAGTTAAAGATTATGTTGTTTATCCAAAACATGGTGTAGGTCAAATTACAGAGTTTAAAAAAATCAATATTGGTGGAATTGATGTTGAGACTTATGTTCTTAAATTTGAAAAAGACAAAGCCAATGGTATGGTTCCTGTAAATAAGCAATCTCATCTTAGGCCTCTTGCAACAATAAATCAGGTCAATAAATGTATCTCTATTTTAAAAAGCAAGCCAAAAATTAAAAGATCCATGTGGAGTAGAAGAGCACAGGAATATGAAGCAAAGATTTCTTCAGGCAAAATCTATGAGCTTGCAGAAGTTGTTAGAGATTTAAATAAAGGTGACGACTTAATGGTTGATCAATCATATAGTGAGAGACAATTGTTTGAAAAAGCGTATGAAAGAATTTTATCAGAATTTCAAATAGTGATGGGTGTATCACTAGAAGAAACGCAGAAAAAATTAGATAAAGCATTAAAGAGAAATTTAGAAATCCAAGCAAAAGCTATAGCTGCACCAACGAAGGTTAAAGAACCTGCTGCAGAACCTGATACTGATTCAGATCCAATTACCGATACTGAAGATTAAAAATTAGGGCAAAAAAAACGCCTCTCACACATAACGTTATGAGAAGCGTTTTTTGAAAAGTCTAAGATACTATCTTTTTCTTTTCTTCGCTTTTTTAGCTTTTTTAGCTTTTTTCTTAGTTTTCTTTTTAGCTTTTTTAGCTTTTTTCTTTGTAGCCATCTTTAGCTCCCTGTTTAAGTTAAACGAATCAAAGTGATTCGCTGTTAGCTTATTTTTATTTTTTTATACAAGTGATGTCAATTCATTAATTAATTAGTAAATTGCAAATTTATTTTTTAATAAAAAGTTTTTTTTAATTTTTTTATTATGTAAAAAACATTAGCGTTTATGCGACTAATAATGTCTTTTACAAAAATTAATTAAAAAGTTTTTCTAATTCGTTTTTATAAGTTTTTATAATTTTATATCTTTTTAATTTTAAAGTCGGAGTCATCATATTATTTTCAATTGTAAATTGATTTTTAATTACAAAAAATTTTTTTATTTTTTCTATTTTACTTAAATTTTTATTTATTTTTTCTAATTCTTTTTGAATATCTTCATTCTTTTTATCTTTATATTCTGTATTTAAAACAATTAGACAAACTAGGTAAGGTTTATTATCACCATAAACTAAACTTTGCTCTATAAAATTAGATTTATTTAAATCACTCTCTATTTTAATTGGAGAAATATTATCTCCACCCAGAGTTATAATTATATCTTTTTTTCTATCTGTTATTTTTAAGAACTCACCATCGAACTCTCCTATGTCACCCGTAGACAGCCATCCATTTTTTAAAACCTTATTTGTTTCTTCTTCATTATTCCAGTAACCCAACATAACGTTTTCTCCTTTAACCAGAATCTCCCCATCATTTGCAATTTTAACTAAATTTCCCTTAAAAGGTTTGCCCACAGTTTCTACTCTAATTTCATTAATAGAATTACAGCTTACCACAGGAGATGTTTCAGTTAATCCATATCCTTGTAAAGTTGGGAGACCAACTGCATTTAAAAAATACCCCACTTCCTTATCTAGTGCTCCTCCTCCTGAAATAAATGCTTTTAAATTTCCACCAAATTGTTCTTTAATTTTCTTTCTTACCAAAAGATCACAAACAAAATTTATTAAACTTTCTATTAATGAAAATGGCTCTCTATTTAATTTCTTATTTCCAAGTTTAATAGTTTGATTGATTAAGAATTTTTTTATTCCTGCTGCTTTATTAAAATTAGTATTTATTTTTTGATGTAAATTTTGATAAAATCTAGGAACGGCTGTCATTATCTCTGGGGAACAATTTCCCATATTTTTTATAAGTTTTTCTATACTTTCAGCATAGAATACCTGTGCTCCCACAACTATTTGGACAAATTGGACTGTGTGCTCATATGAATGAGAAAGAGGTAGCCATGTCAAAAATTTAGGTTTTTTTGAAATAAATTCTTTTAATAAACCAAGCGCTCCTTCACAATTATTTAAAATTCCACCGTGGCTTAATACAACTCCTTTTGGATTTCCCTGGGTACCTGATGTATAAATTATACAAGCAACATCTTTTCTTTGAATTTTTACTTCAGAAAAATTTAACAAACTAAAGTTTTTATTTGCAAAGATTTGATTAATATTTACATGAAGTTCTTGATTAAACTCTTCAATTACATCGAAAAAAATTATTTTTTTTATAAATTTTTTTTTAGATATTATATTTTTTACTTTTAAATACTGTGTTTTATCAGAAATGATTAAAACAGTCGGCGAGCAATCATCAATTATATACTCGTAGTCTCTTTCTGTGTAAGTTGTGTAAGCTGGAACCGTTATACCACCTGAAAGCATAACGGATAAATCTGATATCAACCATTCAGGTCTATTTTCTGATATTAACAAGCATCTATCGCCTTTTTGTATATATTTTGATATTTCTTCAGAAAGTTTAATGATGCTCGA
The DNA here is from genome assembly GCF_047717815.1 of Candidatus Pelagibacter sp. Uisw_113. GTDB lineage: Bacteria > Pseudomonadota > Alphaproteobacteria > Pelagibacterales > Pelagibacteraceae > Pelagibacter. The sequence continues at coordinate 10,000 of NZ_CP159809.1, read as the reverse complement.
ATACACGTCCTCCCAAGAATATTTGTTTTCAACTTCTTTCAGGGACTGTAAAAACACACTTGTTTTGTCTTGTGTTTGGTATTGATTATAAAATAGTTCTAATAAATTATTAACTTTGTTTATTTCCATAATATTTTGGTGGGCGAAGAGAGAATCGAACTCTCACTTCTTGCAAAACACGATTTTGAGTCGTGCGCGTCTACCAGTTCCGCCATTCGCCCTTTGTTTTACTTATTATAACTATAAAATTAAATAGTATAAGAACATAATTTATATTAAAAACAAAAAAATGCTTAATGAATTATATCAAAAAACTTTAAAACTTGCTGCTCATAAGAAATCAAATACTTATCTTGCAGTTTTATCTTTTACTGAAAGTTCTTTTTTTCCAATCCCACCTGACGTTATGATTGCTCCAATGGTTATTGCAAAAAAAAATGATTATTTAAAAATTTTTTTAATTGCTACTTTATTTTCTTCACTTGGAGGTATCCTTGGGTATTTCATTGGGTCTTATTTTTTTGATCTTGGAATGGTTGTAGTAGAGTTTTATAATTATGAAGAAAAGGTAATTAATCTTAAAAATAGCTTATCTGAAGGAAGTGGTCTTTATGTGTGGCTTGCTACATTATTTCTTGCTGGATTTACACCTTTGCCCTTTAAAGTGTTCACAATAACTAGTGGCATGATTGGTTTTAATTTGCCTATATTTTTCATTATTTGTCTATTTTCTAGAGGGTTAAGATTTTTTATTGTCTCATACCTATCATATAGATTTGGTGATATTTTTAGCAAATTTATGAAAACTGATGCTGCAAAATGGTTCACAATTTTGGGTATTATAATTGTATTAATTTTTGCACTAATATATTTTATAATTAATTAACCAAATATGATTCACCAAAAAACTACACTTCATCTTATATTATTATTTAGTATTTTTGCTCTCTCAGCAGCCTATTTTATTGAATATATTTTGGGTCACCAACCTTGTAATCTTTGTTTAATTGAAAGAATACCTTATGTCGTTTCAATAGTTATAATTTTGCTTTTCATTTTTATTCAAAAGTTTGAAGGATTTTTTTTAATAATTTTAAGTATTACATTCATTATAGCGTCCATTATATCCTTTTATCATTTTGGGATAGAGCAAGGTTTCATAAAGGAATCTTTAGTTTGTAATTTGAATTCTAACAATACTGATTTGACTAAAGAAGCACTCCTAAATCAGCTAAAAGAAGTCACAGTTAGCTGTAAAGATGCAACTTTTAAAATTTTGGGATTATCTCTTGCCACAATTAATATTTTTACCTCTTTAATAATTGCAACTATAACTATAAAACTTTTCTTAACTTATGAAAAAAACAAATAAAGAAAAAGTAAAAGAATTTATTCGAGTTGACCACGCAGGTGAACGAGGTGCGGTAAAAATTTACGAAGGCCAATTACTGGCCTTAAATACGTTTGTTAAAGATGAAAACCTAAAAAAGAAAATTGAAGAAATGAAAATTCACGAAAAGGAACACTGTGAATATTTTGAAAATGAAATTAAAAAAAGAAATATAAAACCAACAAAATTTTTACCGTTATGGGATTTGCTTGGTGTGGGACTTGGTTTTGGTTCAACAATCTTGGGAAAGAAAGCTGCTATGCTATGTACTGCTTCAGTAGAAGAAGTAATTGACGAACATTATCTAAATCAAATTAATACGTTAGAAAATGATGAGAAGAAATTAAAAGAAAAAATAATTAAGTTTAGGGAAGATGAATTACATCATAAAGATATAGCCTATAAAGAAGGTGCAACTAAAAAAGGTATGTATTCTATTTTAGATAAATTAATCAAAACTGGATCAAAAATTGCTATTAATATTTCTGAAAAAATATAATTAAGCTTCTAACTCAACATCCCAATACAAATAATCCATCCAGCTCTTGTGTAGGAAATTTGGTGGGAAATTTTTACCATTTTTGTGTAGGTCTTCTGTAGATGGTTGATATGGTTCCTGATTTAAGGTCATATCTAAATTTTTTAATAATCTTCCACCTTTTTTTACATTACATGAAGAACAAGCAGTTATAACATTATCCCAATTGGTTTGCCCTCCTTTAGATCTTGGAAGTAAATGGTCAAAAGTAAGCTCTTCACTACTGCCACAGTATTGACAAGAAAATTTGTCTCTTAAAAAAACATTAAATCTAGTAAAGCTAGGATTAGACTGTGGTTTTATAAAACTTTTTAATGCAATAACACTTGGTAACCTCATATTAAATGATGGACTTCTAATAACTCTGTCATAATTACTGACTATAGTAACTCTATCTAAAAAAACAGATTTTATAGAATCTTGCCAGTTCCATAAAGACAATGGATAATAACTTAAAGGTCTATAATCAGCATTTAAGACTAACGCAGGACATTTTTCTAAAGACAAACTCTGATCATTAAAAATCATTATAAAAAAATTCTAACTGAAAAAAATTAATTTATCAATAAATAGAATTTAATTATATTTGAAAATTATTTTTAATATAATTTAAAGCCACGCTTGATGCTTCAATAGGAATATGATGTTCACAATTTTCTATCATTTTTGTTTCAATTTCAACATTATTTCTAATTAGAAAATCTTTTGCCTCTAATAAAAATGTTGGTGACACAACTGCGTCTTTATCACCGTGTATCAAGAGCATTTTAGTAGAAGAAGATTTTCTTTTACTAAGATCATCTTGATTTATTATTTTACCAGAAAAACCAACAATACAATTATAGTTTTCACCACTTGTTAGTCCTAGGTTTATAGACATCATGCACCCCTGGCTAAAACCAGATAAGCAAATTTGAGAGTTATTAAGATTATACTCACTTTTAACCTCTTCAATATATTTTTGAAGTTTAGTTTCTGCTTTTTTAGATTCTTCTAAAATATAACTTGGATCATCTTTAGTTAAATCAAACCATTGAAAACCAGCTGGGTTGATTGTGCATTCTTCGTTTCCATTTGGACATAAAAAGATTGTATTTGGTAGAAATCTTTTCCAATTTAAAGTTAACATACTTATATCTTTTCCATCCCCGCCGTATCCATGAAGTAAAATTACCACATGCTTAATTGATATATTATCTTCTGGTTTTATAATTGTAGTTGTTAGACAAAATGTCATAGATGTTTTTTTATGTTTTTTTATTTAGAAAATATACTACAGTATAATTATGATTTCTGGAACGTTAGTTAAAATTTTTGGCATAGTGCTTTTGATAGTTGTTGCTGTTGTATTAATATTAGGAATTGGAACTCTATTTAAAGGAGGAGAGACCAGTAAAAAATATTCAAATAAACTAATGCAGTACAGGGTACTTTTTCAATTTATAGCCATAATTGTTTTGGTTTGTTTTGCTTATTTTTTTAAAAATTAATCGTATTGTTTTAGCCAATTAATAAACTCTAAGTTATTAAAATCAATAGATCCCATAATACGTCCAAACTCTTCACCTTTTTTATTAAATAAAATAGTTGTGGGAACCCCTCTTAAAGAAAATTTTTTAGCCAGAGTAATTGGTGCATCAAAATATATTTCTAGATTTTGAATACCTAGTTCTTTGAAGAAAGAATCTGATTTTGATAAATTTTCCTGACCAATATTAATAGGAAAAATTTTTAAATTATCAAAATTACTATTTGATTGTAAGTCATCTAGGGATGGCATCTCCTCTCTACAGGGAGCGCACCAAGTAGCCCAAAAATTTAATATTAACAATTTTCCCTTAAAATCATCTAAATTTACATCGTAATTGTTTGAATCCTTAAAAACTACTTCCTCATATATTTTTGGATTTTTTGATAAAACTAAATTTTTTATATTAGGTTTTTCTAGAGCATAACTAATGTTGCTAGTTATTAGGTAGATAAATATTAATAATAATTTCATACTAAATATGTATAATTAATTATCATGGTAAAAAATAAAAACAATATGGCAATATGGGGGTCGAGAATAAAAAAAGATACCTCAACCTTATTTCAAAAAGTTGGTAATTCAATAGATATTGATAAAAAGCTTTTTCAAGAAGATATTCTAGGATCAATTGCGCATGTTGAGATGTTGTTTAGACAAAAAATTATTTCATTTAAAATTAAGAATAAAATAATTTTTGGACTTAATAAAATTGAGAAAGAAATTTTAAAAAATAAATTTGAATATAATAAAAAGTACGAAGATATTCATATGAATATTGAAAAAAGATTATTTCAAATTATAGGAGAAGAGGCTGGATATGTTCACACAGCTAGATCTAGAAATGATCAGGTGATTACTGATTTTAAAATGTGGACGACTTCAGCAACTAAAGAAATTAATAAGAATTTAGACAATATCATTAAGACCATTCTCAAAATTTCAGAAAAAAATATTGAAACCATAATGCCTGGGTTTACTCATTTAAAAAACGCACAAGCTGTGTCTTTTGCTCATTATTTAATGTCTTATGTGGAAATGTTTAATAGGGACAAAAAAAGATTTACCTATAATTTAGAAAGTTTATCAGAAAGTCCGTTGGGTGTTGCTGCCTTAACAGGTACTTCTTTTAATATTGACAGAAATTTTACTTCAAAAAAACTAGGATTTAAAAGACCAACGAATAATTCAATTGATACTGTTGCAGATAGAGATTTTGTTTTGGATTTTTTATATAGTGCTTCTGTTTGTTCAATGCATATTTCAAGAATAGCTGAAGAGCTTATTATTTGGAACTCTGATGGATTCAACTTAATTACACTTTCAGACAAAGTGGTAACTGGTTCTTCAATAATGCCTCAAAAGAAAAATCCTGATTTGTTAGAATACTTAAGAGGGAAAACTGGAATGGTTTATGGAAATTTATTTTCAATGCTGACAATTCTTAAAGGGCTTCCCATATCTTATTTTAAAGATCTTCAAGATGACAAGGAAATACTCTTCAAATCTAATGAAATCCTTAATAATAGTATTGCTATACTTAATGAGGTTTTAAAAAATCTAAAACCTAATAAACAACGAATGTTAGACCTTGCTAACTCAGGCTATATTACGGCTACTGACTTAGCTGACTATCTTGTTAAAAATCACTCAATGCCCTTTAGAAAAGCATACCGAACTACAGCTTCTATTGTGAATTATGCAGAAAAGAAAAAGAAAAAATTGAATGAATTAAATATTGATGAGCTAAAGAAAATTGAGCCAAAGCTTACAATTGAAGTTTTAAAGATATTTAATGTAAAAAACTCTGTAAACTCTAAAAAATCTTATGGTGGAACGTCTTTTGATAATATCAAAAAAATGATAATGAAATATAAAAAAGCTTAAAATGACAAAAAAATTAATTTTAATTTCTATGTTTTGCTGTTTCTTATTTTCATGTGGGGTAAAAGCACCTCCAGAATATGAGGATAACGAAATGGTTTTACCAAAACCTATAGATTGATGAAGTATATAAATAAAAATTTAACGATTGAAAAAGTTAATGTTAAAAAAATAGCAAAAAAATTTGGTACACCAACTTATTGTTATTCCCACAAACAGCTAACGGAAAACATAGAAAATTTTAAAAAAAATTTTAGCTCTTTTTCTCCATTAATCTGTTTTGCTGTTAAATCTAATACCAATGTAAATCTGATAAGAGAAATTAGAAAATTAGGGTTAGGTGCAGATGTTGTTTCAATGGGTGAGTTAATGATGGCTCTAAAAGCAGGTATAGACCCAAAAAAAATTGTTTTTTCGGGGGTGGGTAAAACTTCAATTGAAATCAGTTATGCAATTGATAAAAAAATTTTATTAATAAATGCTGAATCTAAAGGTGAAATTATTGAAATTGAAAAAATTGCAAAATTAAAAAAAAAAATAGTTAATATAGGCATTAGACTTAATCCCAATACAGATGCCAAGACATTAAAACAAATTTCAACTGGGAAAAAAGAAAATAAGTTTGGTGTAGATGAAAAAACTTTTTTTGAATTAGTAAATTTTACAAATTATTCTAAAAATATTAATCTTAAATGCTTAAGTGTTCATATTGGTAGTCAAATTTTAGATCACAAACCATACGAAAAAATGCTCAATGTGGTGAATAAAATAATAAAAAAAAGTGCTCATACCTTTGAATTTATTGATCTAGGTGGGGGTATGGGCATTTCTTATGAAAAAAATAATAAAAAACTAAACTATCAAAAATATAACATTGCTATACAAAAATTTTTAAAGGGCCAAAAAGTAAAAATAATATTTGAACCTGGACGATCTATAGTTGGCAATATTGGATTTTTAATTTCTCAAGTTATTTATATAAAAGAAAACGTTAAAAAAGACTTTATCATATTGGATGCTGCAATGAATGATCTTATGAGACCAGCATTATATGGCGCAAATCACCAAACTATGCCTGCAGTAAAAAGTAATAACATTTCAAAAAAAACTTATGAATTTGTTGGACCAATTTGTGAAAGTACTGACAAATTTACAACTATAAAAGGTTTTCAGAAATTAAAGGAAAAAGATCTCGTGGTAATGTGTGATGTTGGGGCTTATGGAATGTCACTAAGCTCAAATTATAACTTAAGACCAAAACCGCCAGAATTAATAATTAAAGGATCTAAAATTAATATTATTAAAAAAAGACAAAAAATAAAAGATTTGATTTAGTTTTTGATTAATATGATAAGAAATTTTCTATTTTCATTATTTTTTTTCTCAGGAATAATTTTTATTTCCCTAATCTTCTTGCCTGCAATTTTACTACCAAAGAAAATTGTTTTATTTGGTGGAAAAATTATGGGCTTTTGGACATCTTTATGTTTAAAAATATTTTTATCAACTAAGATAATCATTAAAGGCAAAGAGAATATAATTAATGGAAAAAAATTTTTTATAGCTGCTTCACACCAGTCAATGTTTGAAACTTTTTTTTTACAAACTATCTTTAATTCTCCTGTTTTTATTTTAAAAAAAGAATTACTAATGATTCCTATATTTGGCTGGTATTTGAAAAAAATAGGATCAATATCAATTAAAAGAAACAAAATTTCTAGAGAAAACTTGGGTTTTTTTGATGATATTTCTAAACAAGTAAATTCATCAAAAAGACCATTAATAATTTTTCCACAAGGAACTAGGCTACCTCCAGAGGACAGAACTCCTTTCAAAAAAGGATCTAGTAGAATTTATGAAGAATTAAATATTTCATGTCAGCCAATTGCAATTAATTCTGGGAATACTTGGCCAAAACATGGTCAAAAAAAAGTTAACACCACTCTAACAGTTTCAATTTTAAAACCCATTGAACCCGGATTAAGCAAAGAAATTTTTATAAAGGAATTAGAAAATACTATTTATTCTGAACTTGATACTTTGAGCTAGCCTTTCATGGGCATTACAACAAATATACTATCAAAATCGCCTGGATCTTTAATTAATGCCGGAGACCCCGTATCATTGAAAAAAATTTCAATCTTATCTCCATCAAGTTGTGATGCTACATCTATTAAATATCTAGAATTAAAACTTATTTCTAGATCGTGATCAAACTTTACGCTTAAACTTTCTTTTCCATCACCACTATTTGTGTTGTTAACTGATAAGTTTAGAACGTCTTTCGACAAATTAAATTTAACTCCATCTTTTTTATCCAATGAAACTGAAGCAACTCGATCAACAGAGTCTAAAAATAATTTTAAATCTATTTCTAGCTTCTTTTGATTATTCTTAGGTATTACCTGAATGTAATTTGGAAATTTTCCATCAATTAACTTAGATATCAATATGCTATTATTTAGTTCAAATTTTATTTTAGATTTAATATTTGAAATTTTAACATCACCATCATAACCTTCTAGCAACGAACATAGTTGAAAAATTGTTTTTTTAGGAAGTATTATTGGTTCAAAATTTACTTGCTGGTCCAATCTTATTTTTGAGATAGACATTCTATGACTATCTGTAGCTGCTGCTGTTAAAAAATTTTTGTCTTCAACTTGCGTTTGATGAAAGAAAATTCCACTTAGGTAATGTCTAGTTTCATCGTTAGAAACTGAAAATTTACATTTATTTAATAATTTTAGTAATTGTTTAGATTTTATAGAAAATTCATTTTGATTAAAGTTTTCGTCTGTTAGCGGAAACTCAGATGCACTAATACAATTTAGATTAAAAACAGATTTTTCAGACTCAACTTGAAGTTTACTAACATCCGTCAAAGATAAATTAATTTTTTTTCCTGATGAAAATTTTCTTATGATATCATAGATGGTGGATGAGGTAGTGGTTGTGTTTCCTTCTTCTATAACTTCAACATTGTTAATTTGATGAATAAATATTAAATCTAAATCAGTTGCGGTAATTGTTAGATTTGAATTGCTAGCATTTAATAAAACATTTGACAAAATAGGAAGTGTGCTTCTTTTTTCAATTACACCTTGGCAATAATTAAGTGCTTGTTGCAGGTCTTGTTGATTAACGTTAAATTTCATTTTCTTTATTATACAATATCTGATTTTTGAGATTATTAATATTGTTTGTCATTTCTGGATCTTTTTCCTTCAATTTTTCAATGGTTTTAACCGAATGAATGATTGTTGTATGATCTCTATTGGAAAATTCTCTTCCAATCTCAGGCAATGACTTGGATGTCAAAATTTTTGTTAAATATATTGCTGTTTGTCTTGGTCTTACAAGATATCTAGATCTTCTTGAAGAAAGCATCTCACTTTTACTAATTTTAAAGAACTTACATACAGTCGATTGTATTAAATCTATTGTTACCTTGTTTTCTCCAATATTTAATAGATCTTTTAAAACTACTTTTACTTCTGATAAATTTGGAACTTTGTTATAAATTCTTGAAAAAGAAACAACCCTATTAATTGCTCCTACTAGCTCTCTAATACTTGTGGTTATTTCTGTGCTTATAAATTTTTGTATTTCTTCTGAAATATTTACTTGATTTGAATAAAAAATGTTTAGTTCCTCTGTTTTTTGCTTAACAATCTTACTTCTAAGTTCATAGTCTGGTTTCTGTATATCAACAACAAGACCTCCAGCAAATCTTGATTTAATTCTATCTTGAATTCTTGATAATTTGTTTGGAGCTCTGTCGGCAGAGATGATCACTTGTGACCCTTTATCTAATAATGCATTAAAAGTATGAAAAAACTCTTCTTGCATTGCTTCTTTACCATTCATGAATTGGATATCATCTATTAATAATATGTCAGTATTTCTAAAATACTCTTTAAACTTTACCATATCATTAGATTTAATTGATTTTACAAACTGATACATAAATCTCTCAGCAGAAATAAACATAACTTTGTTTTTTTCTTTTAATGAAAGACCAATTGAGTTTAATAAATGTGTTTTTCCCATTCCAACACCCCCATAAATATAAAGTGGATTATAATGAGAAATATTTTCTGAAACTTTCATGGATGCTTCATAGGCTAGTTTATTACTTGTTCCTGTTATAAAATTATCAAATCTTTTATTTGGGTCTATTCTGTTGTATTGCAAATATGTATCTTTAATGAAGGATACATTTTCATTGTTTTCATTTTTAGTAATATTATTTTCTATTTCATTTTCAGAGTTTTTTTCAATAATCTTAAACTCTATTCTTGTTAAATCTTTCTTATAAATTTTTACTATTTGCAAAATTTGATCTAAATATCTTGAGGTAATCCAGTCTCGAATAAATCTAGTAGAAACTGAAAGTAAGACATAACTATTCATCTCTTCAACAAAGTCTATCTTTCTAAGCCAGCTTTCATATATATCGCTGCCTAGTTTATTTTTCATATCCTTTTGAATTACAGCCCAATCTAGAGCTTCAGAAGATACGCTTTTTAAATTTTGTGTTGTGTTTTTATTTATCATAAAAATTTGTAGGAATAGGTTCAGTTAGAAGTAAAATAATTTTTTTGCAATAAATAATTTTATAAAAGCAAAATTAAAAAAAATCTATATTTGCAATAAA